>NZ_PNOT02000293.1 GCF_002879535.1 Mesorhizobium intechi | reverse complement strand
TCCTTGCACCGATCCGCCGCTCAAAGAATTGCTGGTGATCTTTTGCCCGCCATCCATCATGCGAGGAGCGGGCATCCTGGGTGTAGGAGAAACAGTGGAAAGGCTGAGCAGCGAAGTCCTTTATTCGATTGTCGGCGATATCTACGATTGCGTGTTGAACCCCGACGGGTGGACTGGGGTCATGATCCGCGTCACCAAAGCCATGGATGCGGCCTATGCCACCATCGCGCTTGCCAGCACCGCCGGCAATCATGGCCGCTTCGCGGCCCAATCGCCGTGGGATCCAGAGCAGATGCGCGTCCTCCAGGAGGATTATGACTTTGACGCGATTCCCGGGCTGAAGGCCGCGGTCGTCGGCGATATCGACACGCCCGTCGCGACGCTGTCGCATATGAGCGAAGCCGACCTCCAGCGGTCGCCCTTTTTTCAGAATTGGGCCAGACCGCAGGGATTGCGTGAAGGCTGCATCACCAAATTCGTTCATACATCGGACCGGATCGGGCTCATGGGTTGCACCACGCGTTCGAGCAGGGGGATGATTTCGGCCGAGGAGCAGCGTTTCCTGGCCATGCTCTCGCCGCATCTGCGCCGTGCGTCGCTGATCGGCGATCTGCTCGATCAGACCCGCATGGCCGCCAATCTTTATCGCTCTGCGCTCGACCATCTCGCCGTGCCGGTCGTTCTGACCGGCGCCGACGGCACGATCCTCCATGCCAATGGAGCCGCCGAGCTGATGCTCTCGGGGCATGGTCCCATTCTCTCCAGAAATGGTGTGCTGCAGACGGAGAATCCGGCGGTGGCTCGCGCCTTGCTGGAAGCGATCGCCGGCGCCGCGGACGCGGACGGCTTGCTTGGCTCACGCGGCATCGGCCTGCCTATCTCGGCCCCGGGTCGGCCGCCCGCTGTCGCCTATGTGCTGCCGTTGAGCGAAGGCACAGCGCGCGCGGCTTTCCGGCCCGCCTGTGCCGCTGTCTTCGTCTCGACCATGACGTCCTCTTCGCCGCTGCCGGAGGCCGTTCTCACCACGCTGTTCGACCTCACGCCGGCTGAGGCACGGGTCCTGCTGCGCGTCGGTAGCGGGTTGTCCGCGTCCAGAAGCGCATTGTTGCTCGGCATCGGCGAGAACACGCTGAAGACCCACCTGAATCGTATCTTCGCCAAGACCGGCACGCGCCGCCAGGCCGATCTGGTCAAACTCATCGCGGATATTGGCCCGCCCGTCGCGGCTCAAGCATCATAGGGCGGGCCGGCTGAGGTCGCCAATCTCCGCCTTGCCGAGGAACCAGCAGTTTCCTGCCGCGCCGATCCGCCGCGGCTGATCGGTCACAGCGATCGGGAAGTGCAGCGGTGCGCTCCGCGACAATTCGGACGCCATCGAACTGACGACGCACAATATCCGCATCGGCATTGCCCATGAATCCTGAACCTGAGGCGGTGAATCTTTCCTTGAGCGGGGAAGATCGCGTGCTTGGCCACCTGCGCCGATCGCCGACGTCGGCTCCCCATTGGACTTCGCCGGGACACCACCCATATTGAGTCCATGGAGCTTTGAGCGTGTCCTTCGCGCGGGTGGCCCTTCTTGCCGCGGCTTTTGTCGCCGCGGCTGCGTTTTCTCCCTTCGCCTCGGCCGGGAGCGAGAAGGTTGCGCTGAGCGTCGCCATTGACGGCGCTATCGGGCCGGCGAGCACCAGGCAACTCGAGGAAGCGATCGACGTCGCCGCCAAGCGGAACGCCGAAGTCCTCATTCTGCAACTCGATACGCCCGGCGGGTTGGTCACCTCGATGCGCGAGATGATCGCCGACATCCTGGCGTCGCCGGTGCCCGTCATCGGCTATGTCGCGCCGGCCGGCGGCCATGCGGCGAGTGCCGGCACCTATATCCTCTACGCCACGCATGTCGCGGCGATGGCGCCCGGCACCAATCTCGGCGCGGCGACACCGGTCGAGATTGGCGGGCTGCCGTCACTCCCGGGCGGCGACAAGGGCGATCAGAAGAACCAGGGTGACCAGAAGGGTGAGGACGGTCGCCCGGCGGGCGACGCGATGATGGCCAAGGTGACCAATGACGCGGTCGCCCTGATCCGCTCGCTCGCCGAACTGCGCGGGCGCAATGGCGACTGGGGCGAGAAGGCGGTGCGCGAGGCCGCGAGCCTGTCGGCCAATGCGGCGCTGCAGGAGCATGTCATTGACTTCGTCGCCCACGACACCACCGAGCTGTTGCAATTGGCCGATGGGCGCACCGTCGATGTGGCCGGCAAAAAAGTAGTGCTGGCGACCAAGGGGCTGCCGGTCGAGACGCTGGAACCCGGCTGGTTCATCCGGCTTCTCTCGATCATCACCGATCCGAACGTCGCGGTCATCCTGATGCTGGTCGGCGTCTATGGCATCGTCTTCGAGTTCACCAGTCCCGGCGCGGTCGCGCCCGGCGTCATCGGCACCATCTGCCTGGTGCTCGGCCTCTATGCACTCAACCTCCTGCCGATCAACTATACCGGCCTTGCGCTGATGCTGCTCGGCATCGCCTTCCTCATCATGGAGACCCTCAATCCCACCGTCGTGCTTGGTGTAGGCGGCGTCGCCGCCTTTCTGTTCGGCGCCGCCATGCTGCTGAGGGTGGAGGGGCCGGGCTTTGCCATGTCATGGGCCGTCGTCGGTCCCGCCGCGGCGCTGACGCTTGGGCTGGCGCTGCTGACTGGCACCTATGTCTGGGCGGCACGCAAGAACCCGCCGCGCGTCGGCGGCGAGGCGATGCGCGGCCTGCCGGTCGAGATCCTCGATTGGCAGGGCGGCGAGGGCCATGTGCTTGCCCAGGGCGAGCGCTGGCGGGCACGGGCCGACGAACCGATCGCAACCGGCGACAGCGTCGAGGTCACCGACATAAGCGACCTCGTGCTCACCGTGCGGCGGCGCGATGCGGGAAGGAATGGAGCAAGACAATGATGGTTGGTTACGTGGCCTATCTGGTCGTCGCGCTGGTCGTGATCATGTTCCTGGCGGCGGCTGTCCGCATCCTCAGGGAATATCAGCGCGGCGTGGTCTTCACGCTCGGCCGCTTCACCGGGGTCAAGGGTCCTGGCCTCATCATCCTCGTCCCTTTCGTGCAGCAGATGGTGAAGGTCGACCTGCGCGTGGTGGTGCAGGATGTGCCGCCGCAGGACGTGATTTCGCGTGACAACGTCTCGGTGAAGGTAAACGCGGTGCTCTATTTCCGCATCGTCGACGCCGAGCGCGCGATCATCCAGGTCGAGGACTACATGGCCGCGACCAACCAGCTGGCACAGACGACGCTGCGCTCGGTGCTCGGCAAGCACGAACTCGACGAGATGCTGGCCGAGCGCGACAAGCTCAACAGCGACATCCAGGAGATCCTCGACCAGCGCACCGACGCCTGGGGCATCAAGGTGTCCAATGTCGAGATCAAGCATGTCGACCTGAACGAGAGCATGATCCGCGCCATCGCCAAGCAGGCCGAGGCCGAGCGGCTGCGGCGCGCCAAGGTGATCAACGCCGATGGCGAGCAGCAGGCGGCGGCGAAACTGGTCGAGGCGGGCCGGATGCTGGCGGCCGAGCCGCAGGCCATGCAACTGCGCTATTTCGAGGCCCTGCACGACATTGCGGGCGAGCGCTCTTCCACGGTGGTGTTCCCGCTGCCGGTGGATCTGCTCAGCCAGTTCATGAAGGGGGCGGGCGGGGCAAAGTAAGAATCAGCGGAGCCCGGCCGCACAGTCGTCGCAAAATCGCCGCTCTTGCCGGGAATCGTACGGCTGGCAGCTGCGTGGCACGCGGGGGGAGAAGCCATGATGAGACTACCGATCATGGCGGGCCTCGTTCTGGCAGGTTCTCCGGCGTGGGCAGGCGACATACCCTATGCGCCTTCGGCCAATGTCCCCGACTATGTCGCGACGATGACGGTGCAACCATCGGGAAATTCGGCCGGATCCCATACGAGGATCGTCACACATCATGACGGCTGGGTCCGTGTGGACGAACTGGGGACTGTCATCTACGGAAATCCGGCAAAGCAAATAACGGTCTCATTCCTTAGGGATTCAAACTATTCCTCTGTTTCGGTAAACCGTCGGACGTCGACGTCCTACGAACGAATTCGCGCAGTGACGGAAACCGGCCAGACCGAGACGCATGCCGGCGAGCCGTGCGAAGTGGGGGACGTTGTGCGGCGCGATCCAGACAAGCCGGCCCCTGGACTGCAATGGCTGAGTTGCGTGACGGCTGATGGTATCGAGATTGCCACGAGGGTGTTTGTCAACGGCTCGCTGTTTCAATCGACGGCGATTGTCAGCCTCGAACGGCGCCCCGTGTCCGCCGAGGAGGTCGAGCTGCCTGCCAATTTGCTGGATGTTGCCCAATGGCTGCACTTCGAGCATCGGGCACCCCAAGCTGCAACGGCCGTCATGCGCCCACCTGACTTTGCCATGCACATGCAATGGCAAGGTGCGGTCAGGGCATTGCGACGGCACGATCCGTGGACTTACGATGAAACATCGTATCCCGATGGACGGCGAACCCTAAATATCCGCAACGATCAAACGGGGCAGGCACTATCCTTCGGGGCCGCCAAGGGTGGCGCGTTCGAGCGGCTCTCCATATGCGAGAAATGTCAGTCGGCAGATTCGCCCGCGATCCACCTCGGCCGCAATGTCATCCCGGAGAGAATGGACCGAACGGACAATGTTCTCGGCGAGGCGTGCGACTGGTTCGACATGGCTCCGGGTACGTTTGACATAAACCTTTCGCAATGTCTGACGCAGGACAAAATCCCGCTAAGAATCGGCAGTGGTGGAGCGTGGGGACCACGTGAGGAATTTGTCGCCGATGAGGTTCAGCGCCGAGAGCTCAAGCCCGAAGAGATTCTTCCACCCAGCGATGTCCTGAACCGGTCGAACTGGGATTTTCCAGGATAGGCGGGGAGATTGGCGAAAATCGAATGACGGCACCTCATTGCCGCCAGGGTGGCACCGCCGCGAAGCGCTTGCCGATCCAGTCGGCGAAGGCGCGGGTCTTGGCGGCTTGTCCCTTGGCCGAGGGCACGACGACATAGACCGCGCCTTCGTCGGCCAGCGTCCACTCCTCCAGGACAGGCACCAGCCGTCCGTCGGCGAGTTCGCGGCCGATCAGCCAGTCGGTGCTCATCATCAGGCCGAGGCCCTGCACGGCGGCCTCGACCAGCACCTCGGCATCGTCGCTGACCAACGGCCCGGAAACCTCGACGCGGGCGCGCCGGCCCTCGCGGTCGGTCATCTCCCAGGCCGGAAAGGTCTGCAAGCCGCTGAAGCCCAGGCAGGAATGCTCGAGCAGCGCCTGCGGTGTCCGCGGCCTGCCTCTTCGCGCGAGATAGGCGGGGGCGGCGCAAAGCAGCCGGTGCCGCGTCGCCACCTTGCGCGCCACCAGCCGCGAATCCTGCAGCGCGCCGAGCCGCACGGCGACGTCGAAATTCTCGGCGACCAGATCGGCGAAGCGGTTGGAGAATTCGGCCTCGATACGGATATCGGGAAATTCGGCAAGGAATTGAGGCAGCATCGGTCCGATCCACATGCGCCCGAACGTGCCAGGCAGCGCCAGCCTGAGCAGACCGCGCGGGCTGCCGTCGGCATGCGCCGAAGCGGCGGCCTCGGCTTCGTCGACGGAGGCGAGGATAGCGCGCACGCGCACCAGGAATTCGGCACCGGCTTCGGTCAGCGACACGCTGCGTGTCGTGCGATGCAGCAGCCTGACCCCCAGCCGCTCCTCCAGCGCTTGCAGGCGCCGCGACAGGATGGTCGCGTCGCGCCCGACACGCACTGCTGCCCTGGTGAAGGAGCGCGCCTCCGCGATGGCCGCGAAGGCCGCCATTTCGGCAAAGGCCGCCGGTTCGTGGGACTGCTGCATGTTTCGCACTACTCAAATGCAAAATGGAATGATTATCCAGAAATAGCGCAACAGATAGGTTCACTCAACCATCGATCGTCTCAACGGAGTGAAACCATGAAAGACATCGAACTGAGCCAACCCAGGCTCGACGCCTTCCGCACCGCCACTGTCGCCACCCCCGAACCGCAGCGCGGCGAGGTGCTGATCCGCCAGCGCGCGGCAAGCCTCAATTTCGTCGATGTCGCGGTGGCGAGCGGCAATTATCCCGGACCGAGCTTTCCGCTCATCCCGGTCGCCGACGGCTCCGGCGAGATCGTCGCGCTGGGCGAGGGCGTTACGAGTTTCAGCACGGGCGATCGCGTCGTCGCCCATGCCAAGCCTCGCTGGATCGGCGGCCGGCCGCGACCCTACGAGATGACACAGATGCGTGGCATCTCGCTGCCGGGGTCCCTGGCCGAATATGTCGCGCTGCCGGCCAATTCGCTCGTGCCGGTCCCGGCCCATCTCTCCTTCGAGGCAGCGTCGACATTGCCGATCGCCGGCACCACCGCCTGGAACGCCATCCGCGCCGCCAATGTCGGGCCGGGCTCGGTCGTCGTGCTGCTCGGCACCGGCGGCGTCTCGATCTTCACCCTGCAGCTTGCCAAGGCGGCAGGCGCCACCGTCATCATCACCTCGTCGTCGGACGAGAAGCTGGAACGGGCGAAGGCGCTGGGCGCCGATCATCTCATCAACTACCGCGCGACATCGGACTGGGACGGCAAGGTGCTGGAGCTGACCGGCGGCCTCGGCGCCGACCTCGTCGTCGAGACCGGCGGCACCGCGACCTTCGCCCGGGCCGTCAACGCCACCGCGCCGGGCGGCACGCTGTTCACCATCGGTTTCGTCACCGGCGCCGAGGCCACGGTCAACCTGCTGCCGATCATCATCAAGGCGCTGAAGGTGATCGGCAACAACACCGGATCGGTGTCCGACCTTCGCGACGCCGCCCGCGCTATCGGCGCGGCCGGGATCGAGCCGGTCGTCGACAAGGTGTTTTCACCTGATGAGGCAACCGAAGCCTACGCCCACATGGCCGCCGGCGGCCTGCACTTCGGCAAGCTCGTGTTCGGGTTGGAGTGGTAGGGGCGAAAGCGACCGAGCGCGCAATCTTCCACCGGAAGTAAGATTGCGCGCTCCACCTCAGATCAGTTTTTCCAACGTGATCGGCAAATCGCGCACCCTCTTCCCCGTCGCATGGAACACCGCATTGGCGATCGCTGGCGCGACGCCGACGATGCCGAGCTCACCGACGCCCTTGCCGCCGAGCGCCGAGGAGTGCGGGTCGGGGATGCCGACCGAGATCACCTCGATGTCCGGGATGTCGGCATTGGTCGGCACCAGATAATCGGCGAGGTTGTTGTTGACGATCCGGCCATGGCGGCGGTCCATGATGCCTTCCTCCAGCAGCGCCTGGCCGATGCCCATGATGATGCCGCCCTTCCATTGGCTTTCGGCGAGCTTGGGGTTGTAGAGCCGGCCGGAATCCAGCGCCGACACCACGCGCGAGACGCGCACGGTGCCGAAATCCTCATCGACGCGCACCTCGATGAAATGCGCGCACCAGGAGTAGCGCGAATAATCGCCCTCGGTGTGCGGCAACGCCATGGCGATGGTGGTGTAGTTCTTGTAGCGGTCCTCGGCGGTCGAATTGGCCGGCATGGTGTCGCCGGTCGCCTCGATGCGGTCGCGGCCGACGCTCTTGAGCAGTTCGGCGATCGAGACATCGGGGCCATCGCCGCGCGGCGAGCCGATGCGCCCATTGGCGACGACAAGAGTGTTGGCCTGCAGCGCGTGGAAGGGCGAGCGCGGGTCGCTGATGGCCAGCCCCACCAGTTGGTCGAGCGCCGAGGTCGCGGCCTTGGACACCGCACCCGTCATCACGCCGGCAAGGCGCGAGCCGCCGGCGACACCGGCGCGGGCAAAGCGGGAGTCCCCGAGCTTCACCACCACATCGTCGGCCCGCACGCCGACCGTCTCGGCGGCGGTCTGCGCCAGGATGGTGTAGGTGCCCTGGCCCATGTCGATCGAGGAGCTTTCGACCTCGACCGAGCCGTCTGCCAGGATGCGCACGACAGCCTCGCCATAGGCGCGCCGCACTGGATAGGTGCCGGCGGCGACGCCCCAGCCGATCAACTGGTTGCCGTCGCGCATCGAGCGCGGTTTCGGCGAGCGCCTGGCCCAGCCGAAGCGTTCGGCGCCCGCGGCAAAAGCCTCGCGCAACTGCCTGGTCGACCAGGCTTTTCTGGTGTGGGGGTCCTGTTCTGCATAGTTCTTGAGCCGGATCTCCAGTGGATCGATGCCGATCTCATAGGCGAGCTCGTCGATGGCACTTTCGATGCCGAAGGCCGAGGGGTTTTCGCCCGGCGCGCGCATGGCGCCTGGCACCACGGAATTGACCCGCACGACATTCTGCTTCGACGAAAAATTCGGCGTCGCGTACATGATGGAGGTGACCGAGCCCAGCGGCTCGACCCACATGCCGTCGACCGACGTTTCATTGACGCCGCGATGCACGATCGACTGGATCACGCCCTCACGGTCGGTGCCGATCGTCACCGTCTGGCGCGTCGCGGCGCGGCCGCCATAGCCGGTAAAGGTCTGCGGCCGCGTCATCACCAGCTTCACCGGACGGCCGAGCATTTTGGCGGCACGGGCGGCCACCGCGCCATGGCTGAGCGCCAACGCCTTGGAGCCAAAGCCGCCGCCGATATAGGGCGAGACCAGCCTCACATTCCCGAACGGCACCGCGAACCATTCGGCATAGGTGCGGGCCATGCCGTCGAGCCATTGGCTCGGCTCCCAGACGGTCAGATGTTCGCCCTCCCAGCGCGCGATCAGGCCATGCGGCTCCATCGGCGCCTGGTATTCGCGCGGCGTGTTGTAAGCGGCACAGATGCGCACCGGCGCGGCGGCGAAGGCGGCGGGCGCATCACCCCATTCCTTGGTCATGGCGTCGATCGGAATACCGTCGCCGGCCTTGCCGTCATCGAGATCGACGATGGAAGGCGTCTCGTCATAGCTGACCTTGACGAGGGCCGCCGCGGCGACCGCCTGCTCGAAGGTTTCGGCGACGACTGCCGCGACGTGCTGGCCGCAGAAGGTGATGTCGCGCGCCAGCGGGCAGTAGGGCTTGTCCGGCGGCGGCGTGCCGAACCAGTCGGATGCGGTTCTCAGGCTGATGATGGTGTCCGGCGTCAGCACCCGCAGCACACCGGGTGAGGCTTCAGCGGTCGCCGCGTCGATCGCGCGCACCTTGCCTGAGGCGATCGTGCTTTCGACCAGCACGGCATGGGCGAGGCCCTCGAGCTGCTGCTCGACCGCGTATCTGGCGGCACCGGTGATCTTGGCCGGGCCGTCGACGCGCGACAGCCGGCCGCCGACGCTCTCCGCCAGTGTGCCGTCGGAGGCGTCGCCCCGTTTCGATTCACCGACCCTGATGTTGTGAACGGTCATGCCGTCTCTCCCAATTTGAGGATGGCGCGCGCGACAACGCGCGGCGCGAGCTCGATCTTGTAATGGTTGGCGCCATGGTCGACGGCACCTTCGACGGCGAGCAGGCTGGCGGCACGGACGGTTTCCGGCTCCAGCACCTTGCCCCTCAGGGCGTCTTCCACGGCACGGGCGCGCCACGGTCTGGTGGCGACGCCGCCAAGCGCCACGCGCAGGTCGCGGATGGTGCGGCCATCGGCTTCGACCTCGATGCCGACAGCGGCACTCGCCGCGGCGAATTCATAGGACTGCCGGTCACGGATCTTCAGGTAGGTCGAACGGCGCGCGGCGGCGGAGCCGGGGATTTCGATGGCGGTGATCATCTCGCCCGGTTCGATCGCGTGTTCCCTGTCGGGCGTGGTTGCGGGCAGCAGGAAGAAGTCGTCCACCAGAAGCTTGCGCTCGCCAAGATGAACGACAGCATCGAAGGCGACCAAAGCGGTGGCGAGGTCGCCAGGGTACATGGCGATACAGGCCTCGCTGGTGCCGAGCACCGCGTGCCCCCTGGTGACGCCGCCAATGGCCGAACAGCCGCTGCCGGGCTCCCGCTTGTTGCAGGCGGAAAAGTTGGAGGGGTCGCGGAAATAGGGGCAACGCGTCCGCTGCATCAGATTGCCGCCGATCGTCGCCATGTTGCGGATCTGCGCCGACGCCGCCTGCCACAACGTCTCGGAGATGGCGGGGAAGCGGCTCTTGATGTCGGCATGGTCGGCGACATGGCCCATTTTGGCGAGCGCGCCGATGGTGGCGCCGCGTTCGTCGACAGCGATCCGGTCCAGACCCTTGAGATGGGTGATGTCGACCAGCGTTTCAGGCTCGGCGACGCCGCATTTGGCGAGGTCGATCAGCGTGGTGCCGCCGGCCAGCAGCATGGCGCCGGGCAGGGCCGCGGCTCGGCGCGCGGCGTCAGTGGAAGTGGCGCGCAGGTATGAAAAGTCCCTCATGATGCGAACTCCTGTGCTGCCTGGCGGACGGCGGCGACGATGTGCGGATACGCGCCGCAGCGGCAGAGATTGCCGGCCATGTATTCGCGGATTTCCTCATCCGAGCCGGCATGGCCCTCGCGGATGCAGGCCACCGCCGACATGATCTGGCCCGGCGTGCAATAGCCGCACTGGAAGGCGTCCTGATCGAGGAAGGCAGCCTGCACGGGATGCAATTCGCCCTCCCGTGCAAGCCCCTCGATGGTGGTGATGGCGCGGCCCTCGGCTTGCGCGGCCAGCGTCAGACAAGCCAGCACGCGCTCGCCGTCCATGTGTACGGTGCAGGCGCCGCACTGGCCGTGGTCGCAGCCTTTCTTGGTGCCGGTCAGGCCGAGCCGCTCGCGCAAGGCATCGAGCAGCGTGACGCGCGGCTCGAGCTGCAATTCGTGATGCTGGCCATTGATATCGAGATGGACGGGGATTTTCGTCATGGGCGTCTGGCTCCGGTTGCTTGACGCTGAGGGGAAGGAATTGGTGTCGGGGCTGGAGAGGGCAAGGGTCGCGGACGGCTAGGTGTTTGCGGAAGCGCCGATGACAGCTAATCTCTCCCCTTGCAGGAGGAGATCGGCAGCGTGGCCGCCTTCGCCAATCTCCAGCGAGCAAGGACGGGCTTTATCTTGCAAGCTCTCGGTACGTGACATACGGGGTTCCCTGCCTATATGATGAAAGCACTCCACTTAAAGCGGAGGTGCCTCCGTTTATTACGTGGGGGCTGGCCCGGCCGGGTTCAAGTCCCCATATTTGGTCCGTGGAGAAAAAATTGGCCGAAGCCGTCATCGCTGGAGACAACGCCGCGGAAACCAGGCCGCTGCGGGCGGATGCCCAGCGCAACCGCGACCGGCTTGTCGAGGTGGCGGCGGCGGTATTCGCCGAGCGCGGCATCGATGCCTCGCTGGAGGAGATCGCGCGCCGCGCCGGCGTCGGCATAGGTACGCTCTACCGGCATTTCCCGACGCGCGAGCATCTGGTCGAGGTGGTCTACCGCCGCGAGGTCGAGGCGCTGTGCGCCGCTGCCGGCGAGCTCGCGGCAGGGCATCCGTCCGATGTCGCCTTGGAGGAGTGGATGCGGCGCTTCGTCGATTACATCGCCACCAAGCGCGGCCTGGCGACCAGCCTGCGCATCCTGCTCACCACCAATTCGACGCTGTTTTCCGACACGTCGGGGCGGGTGTCGCAGGCCTTGCGGCAACTGGTCGAGGCGGCGGTGGCGGCCGGCACCATCCGCGGCGATGTCGATGCCTCCGATGTGCTGCACGCGCTCGGCGGCATCTATTCCGCGCCCGACACGCCGGAATGGCGCGACCGCTCCCGGCGGCTGGTCAAGCTGTTGATGGACGGCTTGCGGTTCGGGGCAGGGAACCCCGCCAAGGCCTGACGGTCTCGGCGACCGGTCCAAGCGAAGCAAAATCCTCGTAAACAGGCGCGTCGGTCAGCCATGGCGGGCCGAGCCAGCCCGCCGCACTTGCATCTGAATGCGGGCGCTTGTTAAAATGCTCACATTTCAAGTGACTGACGGGCCCAATACATGACTGCTCGCAAAGCGCAAAGGACGGCACGGCTTATCGATCTGCTGTCGCGGCGGCGTGTTATCCATCTCAGCGAAGCGGCGGCGCTGCTCGGCGTTTCCGAGATGACGGTGCGGCGTGACATCGCCACCAACCAGGGGCAGATCGCCTATCTCGGCGGACACATATTGGCGGCGGCCGAGATCGAGGCCGACATTCCCTACGAGCTGGCGACAGCGGCCGACAGCCATGCGGCGGCCAAGCGCGAGGCCTGCGTGCACGCGGTGCGCAAGATACGGCCCGACGAGACGATCTTCATCGACTGCGGCACCACGCTGATCCATCTGATCGATCTCATTCCCGACAATTATCAAATAACGGCAATATGTTACGCCATGAATGTCGCGGAGCGCCTGAGCCGCAAGCCCAATGTCACCATCATCATGCTGGGTGGTGTCTATCATCCGGCCTCGGCGTCGTTCTCGGGCACGCATGATTTCGACATCTTGAACAGCGTCGGCATCAACGCGGCCTTTCTGTCGGCCGCCGGCGTCGACGCCAAGCGCGGCGCCACCTGCGAACATTTCCACGAGGCAGTGGTGAAGCAGAAGGTGATGAGCCTGGCGCGCGAAAACTATCTGGTCATCGACTCGAGCAAGATCGGCAAGCTCAAGCGGGCCTTTTTCTCGGCCATGGACGGCTTCGACGCTGTCATCACGGAGAATGGTGAGGTTGCCTCGGATTCATTCCGGCCGCAGGTCTGACTCCGTTTGACATTTCTCTGCTCTGATGGAAAAGTCACAAAAAAAGTAAGGGAAGTCTCAAAAGAGACTCGACCGGGTAGGGGACGCGTCAACGGGAGGAAGTGCGGGCGTCATGGTCGAACAGGGTTCGATTGCGCTGATTTCCGCGCCCCCCTTGCTGCGCGTCGAGGGCGTCAGGAAGCGGTTCGGCGGTGTCAATGCGCTGCGCGGCGTCAGCCTCGAAATCCTCTCTGGTGAAGTCCATGCCTTGCTCGGCGAAAACGGCGCCGGCAAGTCGACGCTGATCAAGATCCTGAGCGGCGTGCATGTGCATGATGGCGGCTCGATCGAAATCGAGGGCAAGCCTGTCTCGTTTTCTTCGCCCGCTCAGTCGCGCGATGCCGGCGTGGCGGTCGTCTACCAGGATCTGAGCCTGGTCGAGTCGCTCTCGGTCGCCGACAACCTGCTTTTGGGACGGGAACCGAAGACGCGGCTCGGCTTCCTCAGGAAACGCCAGCTGGTGGCGCAGGCCGAGGCGTTCCTCAAATCGCAGAACATTCCGCTGGATGCCCGCGCCATGGTCGGCTCGCTGCCCTTCGCCTATCGCCAGATGACCGAGATCGCCAAGGCGTTGATGGGCGATGTCCGTCTGCTCATCCTGGACGAGCCGACCTCGGCGCTGACCGACGATGAGGAAAAAATCCTGTTCGAGGCGATCCGCGAGGTCGCCGCGCGGGGCGTCGGGGTGATCTACGTCACCCACCGCCTCAACGAAGTGTTCCGGATCTCGAACCGGGTCACCGTCTTTCGCGACGGGCAGAACGCCGGGACTTTCGTCACGGCGCAATCCACCATGCGGCAATTGGTCGGTGCGATCGTCGGGCCGGATCACGCCGTGCTGAAAACAGATGGCACGGCATCTGGACAAGGCATGGCGCAACCGGCCGGTTCAATTGAAAGTCCCGTGCTCGAATTGAAAGGCGTCGGCAATGACCGGCTCGACCGGGCCAGTCTCCAGTTGCGCGCCGGCGAAATCCACGGCCTTGCCGGGCTGATCGGCAGCGGACGCACCGAAATCCTGCAGACCATCTTCGGCCTGCGGCCCATCCAGTCGGGCGAGGCCAAGCTGGACGGCGGATCGCTGAAGGGAACAGACCCGGCGGCGGCGATCGGGCTGGGCATCGCACTGGTGCCGGAGGACCGGCACGTGCAGGGACTCGTCCTCGAACATTCGATCGAGCGCAATTTGACCTTGCCGCGCTTGCCTTATTTCTCGCGCCTCGGCTGGCTGCAGCGCCGGCCGGCGGGCGAGCATGCCAATGCCGCGATGCGCAGGCTGGCGGTGAAGGCGCCAAGCGCGTCGACGCTGGTGAAGAACCTGTCGGGCGGCAACCAGCAGAAGGTCGTGTTCGGCAAATGGAACGAGCCGCGTCCGCGCGTGCTGTTGCTCGACGAGCCGACGGTCGGTGTCGATGTCGGCGCGCGCGAGGAGATTTACGGCGTCATTCGCGCCGCGGCGGCGGCCGGCAGTGGGGTGCTGCTGGTGTCTTCGGACCTTTCCGAACTGCTGCAGCTTTGCGACCGCATCTCCATCGTCGTCGATGGCCGGATCACCAGGACGATCGCGCGGCCGGAATTCGGCGGCGCCGAGGACCTTCATCACCTCATTCAACTTTCGCAGCCATCGGAAGAGCACGCGGCATGACCGACACACAAAGCCCGGCAAAAGCTGTCGCCAGCCAATCGAGCGGGCGCTCGGCGCTCCAGCATCTGCTCAAGGGCGAGCGTCCCTACATGCTCTACGTCGCCTTCGCCATCATGCTGATCGTGTTCAGCCTGGCGTCGCCCTGGTTCCTGTCGATCGACAATTTTCTCAACATCGGCCGTCAGACGACGCTGGTCTCGATCATTGCGGTGGGCATGACATTCGTCATCATCTCCAGGCAGATCGACCTCTCGGTCGCCTCGACGCTGGCGCTTTCGGGCATGAGCGCGTCACTGGCCATGGCCTTTGTCGCCAACAACTGGGTCGTCGGTGCAGTGGCGGGGCTGGGCACCGGGGCACTGATCGGGCTGCTCAACGGCGTCCTGACCACGCGTCTCGAAATCCCGTCCTTCCTGGTGACGCTGGGCACGCTGAGCGGCGCGCGCGGCCTGGCGCTGATGGTCACCAACACCAAGCCCGTCATCATCACCAACGAATATTATTTCGCAATCTTCGGCGAGGGCTCGGTGCTCGGCATCCCGGCGCCGATCCTGTGGACGCTCGGCGTTACAATCGCCGGCATCTTGCTGCTGCACTACAGCGTCTATGGGCGGCGGGTTTACGCGGCGGGCGGCAACCCGACGGCCGCGCTCTATTCCGGTGTCCATATCAAGCAGGTCACGACGCTCGCCTTCGTGCTGACCGGCACACTCGCCGGGCTGGCGTCGCTGATCCTGTCGGCACGCTCGCACGCGGCGCGGCCCGATGTGGTGCAGGGGATGGAGCTCGATGTCATCGCCTCGGTCATCCTTGGCGGCTGCAGCCTGTTCGGAGGCCGCGGCTTCGTGCTCGGCACGCTGCTCGGCAGCCTGATCATCGGCACGCTCAACAACGGGCTGGTGCTGCTCGGCGTCAGCTCGTCGCTGCAACTCGTCATCAAGGGGGCAATCATCGTCGCCGCGGTCGCGTTCACGAGGAGGTAAGGCGCACGCGGAATCAGCACAAACCGCCGGCTCCAAACGGCAAGACAAATATCACAATCAACGGAGGAAGTCATGAAATCGGTTCACTCGCTTTTCTGCACATTGAGCCTCGCCGCCAGCGCCTGCGTGCTGTCGACGTCCATGAGTTTGGCGCAGACGCCGGACACTTGCGTCACCGGCGTCGACATGGCCACGCTCGGTCCGAAGGGCATCGTCGGCCAGGGCCCGCATGGTGAGAAGGCAGCCTCGCCCGACGAGTTGAAATTGACCGACGAAGAGGCCGCCAAGGTCAAGGCCGGCAAGTTCAAGGTCGGCATTTCCATGCAGACGGTGAATCTCGACTGGTCGCAATTGCAGGTGCAGGGCATCAGCGAAACGCTGGCCAAATATGGCGTCACCGTCACCGGCGTGGCGTCGGCCGAATATCAGGTCGACAAGCAGATCGCCGATATCGAGAACACCATCCAGCAGCATCCGGACGGCATTATCTCCATCCCCGTCGACTTCACCGCGACGGCGCCGACCTACAAGAAGGTGGGCGAGGCTGGCATCAAGCTGGTGTTCATGGACAGCATTCCGGTTGGCCTCTCATCGCCAAAGGATTTTGCCTCGATGATCTCGGCCGACAGCCAGGGCAATGGGCAGATCGCGGCGCAGATCCTGGCCTCCTGCATGCCCAAGGGCGGCACGATCGGCCTGATCAATTTCGGCGTCGACTATTTCAGCACCAATGAGCGCACCAAGGGCGTCGCCGAGTGGATGAAAAAGAACCGGCCCGACATCGTCATGAAGCAGGTCGACTTCACCGATCCCTCGAAGGTTTCGCAGATCTCCGGCGATTTCCTCACCGGCAATCCGGATGTGAAAGGCCTATTTGCCGTCTGGGATCAGCCGGCGCTCGACACGCTGTCCTCGATGCGCGCGCAAGGCATCGACATTCCGATCACCACGGTCGATCTTGGCCTGCAGTCGGCGATCGAAATCGCCAAGGGCGGACCGCTCAAGGCAACCGGCTCGCAGCGTCCCTATGACCAGGGCGTCGCCGAGGCGATGGCGATGATGAAGGCACTGATCGGGCAACCCACGCCCGCTTGGGTCGGCGTGCAGTCGCTGCCGGTGGTGCAGTCCAACGTGCTGGAATCCTTCAAGACGGTCTTCCACAAGGACCCGCCGGCCGAGCTCGTCGACGCCTGCAACAGCGCCAAGCCGAAATGCAATTGAGGTGATTGCGTGGGCGCGGGAGAGATCCCGCGCCGACGTGGCCGTTCCTGCAAACTGATCGATTTCGCGCCGCGGTCGCGGCGCGACGTCATCAACATGTTGGTGATGGCGGACTGGCCGTCGCGGCCCACCGTCTTGCGGGCATTCCCGGGTTCTCGGTGCCATGGTCTGTCGCGCTGGTGCTCGGCACGTTCGGCATCTGGCTGACGATCCCGTTCAGCACGCTGCTGGGCTGGGCCTACATGTCTGTCGACCAGGTCGGCGAGAGCAACGCCAACCCGTTCGAAGGCAACGCCAAAGACGTTCCTATCCCTCGCAGATCCGCCGCGATATCGAGCTCGGGCAGCGCGCGGGGCTGGCGAGGGCTGACCTCCCCAGGCCCTTGCTGCCGGTGAACGATATCGCGACCCGAACTGCCTGATCCGGCGCGGCTACGCTTTCGCTTCGACGAGGATCACCAGCGATTCCGGCACCACGCCATCGTGCGCCATGGCGTCGGCAGCTGCCTTGCTCTGCATCAGCGCGGCCATCTTATCCATATCCGGCACATCCATCATCACGGCCACCCGTTTGGGGTTCTGCGGATCGACGAAGGTGCGGATGTTGGTGATCCCAAGCGAGCCGAAAAGCTCCTTGCGCTTGGGTGAACTGAGCCAGTGCTTGCTGTCTTTCGAGATGTTGTGATGGCCGACTACGGTTGGCATGGCATCCTCCCCAGGGTGACGCCGGCGGTCGATATCGCCCGCCTGATGCTGCGATCCACCTGTACGGGCCAGTGAGCGCCGTTTCCCGCGGACTGTCAATTAGCTGTTGCTGATGGAATGGCCGGGAAGCCGGGTCACCGACGGATCGCCGTTGCGAACGTTGTGACGTGTGTTCTACCCGTGCTCGGCGTCATGAACTGGAATCCATTGCTGCCGGTCGACGATATCGCGACCGAGGCGGGGATGACGCTATTGCGAGACTGCTCGATTGCCGACCGCGACGCCACCCCAATCCTCGGGCGCGACGTCGGCGATCGACTGAGAGCACGTCCAGTGGTGGCCGGCGAAGTCGCGACAGGAATATTGGCGCTCGCCATACTGGAAGGTGTCCGGCGGGCTCAGGATCACGGCACCGTGGCGCGCAGCGCGCTTGTGATGGGCATCGACATCCGTGACGCGCACCATCACCGCCAACGACGAGCCGGCCTGCTCCGGTATCGGTTCGCCCTTCTTCGATCCGGTGACAACCACCGCTCCGTCGCCGAAGCCGAGCTGGTGGCGGTGGTTGCCGATGATCAGCCTCTGTTCGAACCCGAAGACGTGGCAGAGCCAGCGGCTGGCCGCCTCGACGTCGGGATAAGACAGCACGGGTATGACCGCGCTCGTGGGCATCGAGCGGTTGGCGATCATGTCTTTCTCCATGGGTTCCGCGCAGGGGCGATCACGACGGATCTCTCCACGTCAACTGTAGGGCGACCAGCACTGCTGGCGCGGCCCGCTATAAGGCTGATAGCTGTTGTCCCAGGCCCGGTAGGAAACGTAGCGCTCGTAGCACCAGCGTATGTGCGCCGCTTCCAGACGCACCGCGGGACGCGGCAATGGCGCGACGGTCGCCGTCGCGACACCGGCGGCAAAGGCCGCGGCGGGGAACCAGTAGCCGTTGTAGTAGCGGTAGCCCGGCCGCACGCGGACATAGCCGCGATAGCCATTATAGTAGTAGCCGCCGCCGACCACGTAGAAGCCGCGCCGGAACCACACCGACGTGGGCGTGGTGGCGGCCGATGCCGGGGCAGAGGCTGGCATGATTGGCAGGGCCTGGGCCGGCGAGGTCAGCACCGAGGCGTGAATCATCAAACCGCAAAATGCCGCAAATGTACGTTTCATCATGTCTCTCCTGTGGGATGGGTTGTCCAGGGGATCACTGGCGCCGGAGCGCTCGCAGTTCGGAGATGGAAAGCCCACCGTCGCCATTCGTGTCCGCCCGCAGCAGCCGGTCGGGAATGAAGGCGGCAAACTCGTCGCGCGAAATCCTGCCATCGCCATTGCGGTCCATGCGGCTGGCCTGTGCCCGGAAGTCGGCGAATTGCGCGGCCTGGAAGTCGCGCTTCGACTTCACCTGCTCGGCGGCAGCGCGCATTTCGTCCGCGTCGAGCAGTTCATTGTGATTGGCATCGATCCGGTCGAACATCTGCGCCCGCGCGGCCTTGATCTCGCTGAACTCCAGCTTTCGGTCGCCGTTGGTATCGAGGCGCCGGAAGAGTTCCCTGGCGCCGCTGCCGTCCGCCGCATAGGCGCTGCCAGCGCCAAGCAGCAGGCCGGCAAGGGCTACGACGATCTTGTTCATGCTTGTCTCCGCATTGGGTCGGATGGTCCGCCGCGGACCGTCCTTGCAGAGCCTTGTACGCAGGGCCTTTTGTGCTCCTACGCGCGATGACGAGATTTTTCTCGAGATGCCGCGGGGCGCAACTGCCGAGCCGTGCCGCGACGCAGATTGGCGCGTTCGAAAAGAATCTCCCGCGTCGAGCGTAGGGTCCGGCCCGGTGCTGCGTATTGGTCGGCAGTCGCCCCCCGCGACCCATCACGAAAGGACCATCCTCATGAAACGCTCAGCACTCATTGCGGCCTTGCTTGTCGGGCTCGTGCCGCTTCCCGCAGCGCATGCACAAGACAGGCCGGGCCAGCGCATCATGCAACGGATCGATACCAATGGCGACGGCGCCATCTCCAAGGATGAGATGAGGGCCGCCCGCGAGCGCCTGTTCAAGCGGCTTGACCGCAATGGCGACGGCGTCATCGACGAGAAGGAGATCGACAGCGCCCGCCAGGCGATCGAGGATCGCGCCGAGGCGGCGCAGGCCCGGCTCGGCAATCGCTGGCGCCGCCTCGACACGAATGGCGACGGCAAGGTGTCGGAACAGGAATTCGACAGCAGCATGCCTTTGTTCGACCTCGTTGATCGCAACGGGGACGGCAGGCTTTCGGCGGACGAGATCGCAACCATCCGCAAGCTGATAGCCGAGCGGGCCAACTGATCGGCGGCGATCATTCCCTTTACAAAACAAGGAGTACGACATGTTATCTTCAGTAAGGATTCCGGCTCTCTGTCTAGGCGCGATGCTTGCCTGGTCGGCCGCTTCGCCTGCCTCGGCCGAGGAGTGGCGGCGTCCGACCGCGCATGGCGGCGAGATCAGCCGCAGCGTGACCCGGGACGGCAATGTCTATACCGGCTCGACCACCCGCACCGGCGCCAATGGCGGCACCTACACATCGAGCTCCAAATGCATTGGAGGCGTTGTTGACCGCTGCGCCAGAAGCTATTCTGGCACCGGCCCGAATGGGCAGACCTTCTCCGGCAAGCGTGTATCGGCGGCCGGGCCGTTTCGAGGCCGTTCGGCAGGCAGCTTCACCGGTCCGAACGGCAACACGCTCCACGGCTTCCGTCGCTGGCGCCGCTGACATCTGGTGGTGGATTTGTGCCCGAAATTCGCTTCTGCGCCGATCCGGATCGATGTGAGGTTCGCTTTCGCCATCGACGCCTTGCCAACCGGTGACCGCAACCGTGCGGCATGACCAGGCCCGAGGCGACGACGAGCTTCTGGCCGCCATCGCCGCGGGCAGCCAAAGCGCGCTGTCCGAGCTGATCGTGCGCCATGGCCGCGGGTTGCGAATATTCGCGGCGCGTTATCTCGGCAATGCCGGCGACGCCGAGGATGTGGTGCAGGAGGTGTTCGTGACCGTCTGGAAACAGGCCGCGCGGTTTGATCCGGCCAAAGGGCGGGCTTCGACATGGCTCTACAGGATCACCGCCAACCGGTGCATTGACCAGCGTCGACGCAGGGCGCTACGCAGCTTCATCGGGCTGAACGACGTAAGGGACGAGGTCGCCGCGCCGGAGGCGGACGCCGAGGCGACGACCGCGGCGCGCCAAGAACTGGCGATCGTCCGCGACGGGCTCTCGCGCCTGCCGGAACGGCAGCGCATGGCGGTGCTGCTGAGAGCCGTCGGCGACCTCGACATCGCGGCGATCGCCGAGGTGATGGGCGGCAGCGTCGGCTCGGCCGAGCAATTGCTGGTGCGCGGACGGCGCGCACTCAGGGATCATTTGGCAATGGCGGCCGTGGGCCGTGAAAGGGAGTCCTCATGACACGGGACGAATTCGAACGATACAGGCGCCGCTTCGGCGACATGGTCGAGGCATGGCCGGCGCCTTTCCGTCAGCAGGCGCTGGCGCTGCTGGCGGCGGAGCGCAGGGACGACCCGGATGCCGCGCTCGATCGTCTCGTGCTCGAGGCGGCGCTGACCGATGGGGACGACCAGGCGCTGGCGCGCAAGGTGCTGGCCCGTGTCGAAGCGGGTCCGGCACGGGCCTCTTTCGTGCCGCACCTGTTCTTCAGTCCGGCCGGGTTCGCGGCCTGCGCCGCTGCCGTGCTGGTGGCGGCGACGCTGGCAGGCTACCAGGTGGCGCGGCTGCAGGATGATCCGTCCGATGCGGAACTTCTGGCGCTGGCGTCCGGTTCATCGCTGGCCGATGGCGGCGGTGTCGCGGCGGATGCGCAAGGGGAGGGCTCGCTTTGAAGCGTTCCTGGATATGGACGGTGACGCTGGCGCTGCTCGCCCTTTCGCTCGCCGTCAACTTCTTCCTGGTCGGTTATGCCATGCATGGGCTGCGGCAGGGCGCGGCGGCGCGCGTGCTGCTATCGGAAATTGCCACCAGCTATCCGCCCGAAGTGAGGAAGGAGTTCCGTGGCATCTTGCGCGACAACCGCCCGCGCACCTTCCAGGCGCTGCGCAACCTGCGCAGTGCTCGCGCCAATCTGGCGGCGGCACAAGCCGCCAAACCCTTTGATGAAGCGGCGGTGAAGGATGCGATGGCGGCAGTGCGCAGCGCTACGACCAGCCTCCAGGCAACGATGCAGGATTATCTCCTGACCGCGCTGAAGAATGTCAACGCCAGGCCCGCTGCGGGAGGCTGAGCCACGACGGCCCTACTGGCGGCACAATCGTCGCCGACCTATGTCGATGTGCAACCGGCTGGCGATCGCGAAGATGGAACAATGCGGCACGACAGGCTTGTCCTGACCCTGATTTGGCGCGAGCTCTCGGCTGGCCTGCGCTCGATGCGCCGACGCGATCTTGTATGGATCGTCGCCGGCGGCGGTGCGCTGCTCGCTTACGCCATGGCCGACATCGTCATCGCTTTGCAGGCGACGTCCGCCACGCTGCGGCAGGCGCGGATGCTGTGGGCGGTCGGCCTGCCGGGGGCACTTCTTTGCCTTGGCGGCTTCGCCGGCAGCGCGATCGCAAGACTTTGCCTGTCGCGTGCCTTCGCGCCGTTCCTTAAAGCATTGCCGCTTTCACTCATGGAGCGCCGGCGCATGGCGGCGGCGGCGGCAAGTGCGCTGGGCGTTCCCCTTGCCTTCACCGTCGCCGCGACAGTGGGCCTTGGCTGTTTGGTCATCGCCAAACCGCTGGCGCCGGCCTGGGGTCTCGGTGCCGCGATTTTGTTTGGCGCCGGCTTTGGCGCGGTGGCGATGCTGCGCCTGCGCAGCGCTCGCGACCTGGTCCACGCCGACAATACCGATCCGGTGAGCGATCCGGGCGCGCGCGGCCCCTCGCTCGGCGCCTTCGATCGTTCGACGCCGGCCTGGCTCTCGAGCTGGGCCTGGGGCCTGACTGCCGGGCGCGTAAGGTTTTCATGGCGGCTGGCGGGAGCAGCCATCCTGTTCGGCCTTGCGGCGGTCGTTGCCGGCTCCACCAGCCTTGTCCGCCATGATGCCGTGCCGGCGGCCATGGCCGGGCTGACCGGCGGCCTCCTGGTGTTCATGCTGAGCGCACGGTTCCATCCGCTCGGCTCGCCGGTGCTGCGCACGGCTCCGCTCGGCTTCGTCAGGGCCTGGCTGCGCCTGGCGCGGCTGCCCCTGCAATTGTCCGTCGCCTTCTTTCTCTTGCCGGCGGGTGCCGCCCTGGCGGCGGAGCCGTCGGCCTGGGCGATGCCGCTCGCCAGCGGCTTCTGGCTGCTGGCGCTGAACGGCGCCTATGCGGTGTTTGCCGCCTATTTCATGACCGCGCCGTTCGTCGCCGCGCTGAGCTTCCTCAGCGCCATCGCCTACGCCAGCTACGAGACGCTCGAATATGGGCGCACGGTGCTGATCGGCTTTGCCGCTCTTGTCGTGTTCCTTTGGTACCAGGCGCAACGGAGATATCGCGATGGCTAGCAGCATCGATCCCGCCGAAATCCTCGCCGTTCGCGGGCTCAGCGCCGGGTATGGTGGTCGCGCGGTCGTCAGCGGCATCGATCTGTCGCTGCAAACGGGCGACGTCCTTGGCTTGCTCGGCGCCAACGGCTCGGGCAAGTCCACCTTGCTCAGGGCGATCACCGGCCAGGTCCGGCCGCTCGGAGGGACCGTGGCGATCGACGGCGCCGACCTTGCCACGGCACCGCAACGCGCCAAGTCAGGCTTCGGCCTTGCCGTGGATCCATCCGACCTGCCGGCGGCGCTGAGCGGCCGGCAATATCTTCAGCTCGTCGCCTCGATCCGCGGCTGTGCCGAAGACGACTGGCCTGGCGTCGATCTCGCCGAACGGCTCGGCCTCAAGCGCTGGATCGAACGGCCGATCGCCGAATATTCACTCGGCACGCGGGCCAAGATCGCCATTGCCGCGGCCCTGCTTGGCGCGCCACCGCTGCTGATCCTCGATGAGTCCCTGAACGGCCTCGATCCGCTCGCCGCCTTCGAGGTGAAGCGCATCATCCTGGCCCTGGCTTCCAGTGGCCGCCATGCCGTCATCATCTCCACCCATGTCGTGGAAGCGGTGCCGGGACTGTGCAACCGCGCCGTCCTCCTGGCCGATGGCCGCGTGGCGCGCGCGTGGCACGCAAGGCAACTGGCCGAGGCCGGCCAGATGCCCGGCGGCTTCGAACCCGAGGTCATGCGGGCACTGGCGGTCCAGGCGGTCGATGGGTGAGGGCACGTTGCAGCCGCTTCGCAGCGGCCGTGGTCACGCAGGGCCTAAACCTCCAGGCAGACCTTGCCGAAATGCTTGCCGGCCGCGTAGTGCGTGAAGGCGGCGGCTATCTCGCGCAGGGGGAAGCGGCGGTCGATGACGGGCTCGATGCGATTGACCTCGATCGCGCGGATCATGTCCTCCTGGTCCGCCCGGCTGCCGATGGAGATGCCGCTTATGCGGATCTGGTTCGAGAATATGGCCGGGATCGAGACATCAGCGGCAAATCCGGTCAGGACGCCGATCAGCGCGATGTGGCCGCCTGTCCGGCAGGCGGCTAGGGATTGCGCCAGCGTGGCGGGGCCGCCGACTTCGATCACGTGATCGACGCCGCGTCCGTCCGTCAACTCTCGAACCTTGCGGCTCCAGTCCGGCACGGCCTTGTAGTTGATGACGGCGTCGGCACCGAGGCGGCTTAGCCGCTCGAGCTTTTCTTCGTCGGACGAGGTGGCGATGACCCTGGCGCCGGCGGCCTTGGCGAATTGCAGCGCAAACAGCGACACGCTGCCGGTGCCGAGAACCAGTACCGTGTCGCCGGGCTTGACCTTGCCGCACACGACCACGCCTCGCCAGGCGGTGAGGCCGGTGCAGGTGAGCGCCGCCGCTTGCACGTGCGTATAGCCCGCGGGAGCTTTGGTGAAGGCCTGCGCGGGCATGCAGACATATTCGCTGGCGAAGCCGTCAAAACTTTCGCCCGGAATGTCGCGCCTCGTGGCAGGCGTCATCTCGCCATCCAGCCACCAGGGATAGAAGACACTGACGACGCTGTCGCCGGGCTTGAGCGCATCGACATTGCTGCCGACGGCGATGACGTCACCCGCACCGTCGGACAGCGGCACGCGGCGGTCGGCCAGCGGTGTCTTGCCCCGCACGGCGAAATCGTCGCGCATGTTCAACGAGCAGGCGCGGATCCTGACCAGCACGTCACCAGGCCCCGGCTGGGGCGGATCTTCCTCGACCAGGTCGAGCCTGTCCAAGCCACCCGGCGCTCTCAGCCTGACGAGCTTCATTTGCCTTCTCCGAAATGTGGGACGTTTGATGCAGGCGGCGCGCAGGCGCTATCGGATCTGGCGGCCGGAAATCACCCGCAGCCAGGGTGCCAGGTGGAAGGCGCTCATCAGGAGATACATGGCCGGCATCCCGGTTAAAGACGGGCCGGTCCCCGGCGAGCCACCCATGCACGACATGGCCGCGTCGCCGCCTTGAAGACAGGAGAGCAGGGCCATCAGGGCGAAGGTGGGTGCCGCGGCGAGGCATAGCCAGTCGGCGATGCCAAGGGCGGCGTTTTCATGGGGCACGCCGCCGGAGCCTATGTGGGTGTCGCTCATGATCCAAATCCCTTGATGGTTGCGACCTTGCAGAACTTGGGCTCCTCGCCCCCGCCTTTGACGGGGGGAGGAATCCAGGCTGTCCAGTCCCTGCTACTCGCCCTTATCCCTGAAGGCGGCTTCGCCGGCGGCCGCCACTTCGGCCCATTTCTTGTCGGTCCCGGCTTCGTAATTGTCGTGCCAGTTCCACCAGCTGTAGAGTGGGGTCTGGGGATAGCCTTCGGGAGAATCCTCCCAGATCTCCTGGCGGCCGAGCGGGGTCGCGTCGAGATAGCTCCAGACCGTGCCCATCTGCTCGTCGCCGCGGCTGTTGATGAGATAGGTGCGGAAGACGCGGTCGCCGTCATGGATGAAGACGTTGTGGCCGTGCCATTCGTCGACGCCGAAATCCTTGTCGAAGCTGTCGGTGATCGTGTACCAGGGCATCTCCCAGCCCATCCGCGCCTTCAGCCTGACAATGTCGGCCTGCGGCGCGCGCGAGGCATAAGCCAGCGTGGTGTTGCGGGCGTTTAGATGGGCGAGGTGGCCGACCTGGTCGGCGCCGAGCGAGCAGCCGCGGCAGGCATGATCGGGCCAGCCATAGACGCCCGGCTCGAAGAAGGCGCGGTAGACGATCAGCTGGCGGCGGCCTTCGAACAGGTCGAGCAGGCTTGCCTTGCCGTTGGGGCCTTCGAACACATAGGCCTTGTCCACCTCCATCCACGGCATGCGCCGGCGTTCGGCGGCGAGCGCGTCCTTGGCGCGCAGCGTCGCCTTCTCCTTCACCAGCATCTTTTCGCGGGCGGCGTCCCATTCCTGCCGCGAAACGACCGGCGGGGTCTTCATCGTCATGTGCTTGGTCATTGGTCTTCTCCTTTTTCAGTCATGGTGCCGTCGCGGCCCGCGATCGTGTTGGGATCCAGGCTAGTGCGACAAGGCGGTGCGGGGTGAGTTACATCCGCGACGGGATTTGAATCGTCGGGCCCGGCGCAGCAGGGGTGGCGGGGCCGCGCGGTGTGTTCGAGATTGTCGGTTGCAGGCATTTTCAACTATCCCTAATGAGATGCTTACGATTAACATTTGAGATGCTCAGGCGAATGCCGGAACTGGCGTCAACGGTGTCGATGGCGGCCCCGGCCACACGGCCGGGTCTCCATCGCGCCGTTGCGGCTTGCTGACCGGCGGTGGTGATTTAAGCTAGGGCGCAAACGTGCCGCGGTGGGAGTTACAAGTGTGACGGGATTTGAATGGACTCGCTGATCACCGCGGCGGCGCTGGCGCTGGCGGCGGGCGATCCGCTCGGCGCGCTCGACCGCGTCGCCTTGCGCGAGGATGCGCCGGCGCTGGCGCTGCGCGGCATCGCCATGGCGCAACTCGGCGACTTTGATCGCGCCAAGCTTCTGTTGCGGCGGGCGGCGCGCGCCTTCAGCCCGAAAGAGGCCGTCGCGCGCGCCAGATGCGTCGTCGCCGAGGCCGAGATCGCACTGGTCTCGCGCGACCTGGGCTGGCCGGCCAAGGCGCTCGACGCGGCGCGCACGACGCTGGAGAAGCATGGCGACCGGCTGAACGCGGCGCATGCCGGCCACCTCAAGGTGCGGCGCCTGCTGTTGATCGGCCGGCTCGACGAGGCCGAGCATGTGCTGGCCGGGCTCGACCCGACGCCACTGCCGCCGGCAGGGCGGGCCGCGCATGAGCTCGCCGTCGCCGGAATCGCCATGCGGCGCCTGCGGACGCGGCCGGCGCGGGCGGCGCTGGAATGGGCACGCAACGCCGCCCGCCAGGCGGGTATCCCAGGCCTCATGGCCGAAGTCGACAGCGCATCCCTGGCGCTGGAAACGCCGGCGGCGCGGCTGATCACCCAAGGCACGGCGCGGCCGTTGCTGCTCGAAGAGGTCGAGGCGCTGCAGGCATCGCCGGCGCTGGTCGTCGATGCTTTTCGCTACACCGTGCGCGCCGGGGACCGAATCGTCGCGCTGGCGAGCCGGCCGGTGTTGTTCGCGCTGGCGCGCGCCCTCGCGGAAGCTTGGCCCGGGGATGTCTCGCGAGAGGAACTCGTGGCGCGGGCCTTTGGCGGCAAGCACGCCGATGAATCGCACCGTGCCCGGCTGCGCGTCGAGATCGGCCGGCTGCGCGCCGAGCTTGCCGCGCTGGCCGACATCAGCGCCACCAAGCGCGGTTTCACGCTGGCGCCGCGCCTGGCGCGCGCGGTGATGGTGCTGGCGCGGCCGATCGAAGAACGGCACGCCGCCGTGCTGGCCTTGCTCGCCGATGGCGAAGCGTGGTCGAGCTCGGCGCTTGCGCTGGCGCTCGGAACCGGCCAGCGCAGCGTGCAGCGGGCGCTTGAGCCGCTCGCCGAGGCCGGCAAGGTGCAGTCTTTCGGCCATGGCCGGGCGCGCCGCTGGATGACGCCGCCGGTGGCCGGATTCACGACCACCTTGTTACTCCCGGCGCCGCTGCCGAACGGCTAAGTTGCGTCGATATTCAGGTGGGGCCGGCCTGCGACGGCGCGGCCTGATCTGAATCTCGACACCCAAATCCCGTACCGAAGGTCAGCGGATGACGACCACACAATCGAGGATCAAGACATGAAGCATTCACCAGCCGAAATCCTGCGCGAATACGGACCCTTTCCGGGCGTGGAGCGGATCCATGGGGTGAGCTATGACGGCGAGAACGTCTGGTTTGCCTCGGGCGACAGGCTGAACGCCTTCGATCCGCAAAGCGGGCAGACGCTGCGTTCGATCGATGTCGCCGCACATGCCGGCACCGCCTTTGACGGCCGGCATTTCTTCCAGCTCGCCAATGATCGCATCCAGAAGATCGATCCCGATACCGGCGCGGTGCTCGCCACGATCCCGGCGCCCGGCGGCGGCCGCGACTCCGGGCTCACCTGGGCCGAAGGCACGCTCTGGGTGGGGCAGTACCGTGAGCGCAAGATCCATCAGATCGACCCCGAGACCGGGAAGATCCTGCGCTCCATCGAATCCAGCCGCTTCGTCACCGGTGTGACCTGGGTGGATGGCGAATTGTGGCACGCCACGCTGGAGGGCGACGAGAGCGATCTGCGCCGCGTCGACCCGAAAACCGGCAAGCTTCTGGAGCGGCTCGACATGCCTGCCGGCATGACCGTCTCGGGGCTGGAATCCGACGGTGCCGACCGCCTGTTCTGCGGCAGCACATCCACCCCGGTGGTGCGGGCGGTACTCCGGCCGAAATGAGCCGGTTCTCCCAGCGGGGACATCAAGTCTGCGAAGTCGCCGTCGAATTTATCCGCCGGCGACTGGTCGTCGTCCCGGCAGGTGCCTAGATAGGCCGGGTCGGGCGACCGCCCGGACATTCTTCGCAAAGGACCCGACCATGCCCGAACTGATCACGCTGAACGACGGCACCGCCATTCCCCAGCTAGGCCTTGGCGTGTGGCAGGTCGATCATGGGATCACCGCTGACGTGGTGGGCTGGGCGATCAAGGCCGGCTACCGGCTGATCGACACCGCGGAGGGCTACCATAACGAGGAAGGCGTCGGCGAGGCGATCCGCGCCGCCGATGTGCCGAGGAGCGAGCTGTACATCACCTCGAAGCTGCGCAACGGCGCGCATGCGCGCGATGCGGCCCTGCGCGCTTTCGACGACACGATGGAAAAACTCGGCATTGAGCGGATCGACCTCTTCCTGATCCATTGGCCGGTGCCCAGCCGCGACAAATATGTCGAAGCCTGGAAGACCCTCATCGAGCTGAAGCAGGCCGGCCGCATCAAGTCGATCGGCGTTTCGAATTTCAACAGGGACCATCTGGAGCGGATCATCGGCGAGACCGGCGTGGTTCCGGTGGCCAACCAGATCGAGCTGCATCCGCGCTTCCAGCAGCGCGCGCTCAGGGAATTTCATGCCGGGCATGACATCCAGACGGAGAGCTGGAGCCCGCTCGGCAGCGGCAGGCTGCTCGGCGATCCGACGATCGGGGGCATTGCCCGGAAGCACGGCAAATCCGTCGCGCAGACGATCATCCGCTGGCATCTCCAGCAAGGACTGATCGTCATCCCCAAGTCGGTCCGCCAAGACCGCATCGTGGCCAATTTCGATGTCTTCGACTTCGAACTGGACGCGCAGGACCTGGCGACGATCGCGGGCATGGATTCGGCCGACGGTCGCAACGGATCGGACCCGGCGACGGCTTCGTTCTTGTTCTAAAGAGCCTCCAGGGAAGCTGCCGATCTCCCCACGAGGGGGAGATTGCCAACTTCGGCCGCGCTGGCGGCGTCAAATCCCCGAGCCATCCAGCTGCTGGGCGTCGTCGCCTTCCCAGGGGGCCGGCATCGAGCCGCCCCGGCTGAGGTTGGCGGAGGGCATGGGCATCCAGCATTTCAGCTCCGGTTCGGCATATTCGACGACGCGGCCGGGCGAGGAATCCGATGCCCGCCAGCCTTCACCGGCGAACTGGTCGCCGCGCGACCAGTAGGCGAGGTCGACCTCCGCCGGCCCCTGTTCGGAGGGACGGACCGTGACCAGGATCCGGCTGCCGTCCTTGGGTGCCGTCGACATGTGGCGCCACCGTTCGGGCTCGTCCATCGCAATTCCTCCTGCCTTGGTGCGAGATGAAGTGTCGCCTCGCCATCGATGGTGGTCAACCCACACTTAGTCGGATTGCGCCTGCCGGACGCGTCCTTGGTCTGGCAATGTTCGCCAGGACAAGGAGACACTCATGAATGACAAGGTCGAGCCGAAGCCGGGCGAAATGACACTGTATTTCAGCCGCAATCCCAACCCGCGCCTGGCGGTCGCGACGGCGCGCCATCTCAAGGCCGAGGTGGCGTTCGAATTCGCGTCACCCTTTGCGCCGGGGCAAGCGGAGCGATTCCGGCCGCTCAATCCCAACCTCTCTATTCCCATCCTGGCATGGCCTGGCGGCAGTCTGTGGGAGGCCGACGCCATAGCCTGCCGGTTGTCGCGCGCGGCGCGTTCCGATTTCTGGCGCACCGGCGAGGACGAACCCGACATGATCCGCTGGCTGAGTTGGGGCAAGGAGAACTTCATGCGTGCCTGCGACACCGTGCATTTCGAGCGCGGCACCAAGCAGCGCTATCGCCTCGGGCCGATCGACGAGGACAAGGTCAGGGAGGGACTGGAGGAGTTCCACAAGGGGGCCACGACCCTGGAGGCGGAACTGGCCGACCGGCAATGGCTGGTCGGAACGTCGCTTTCCTATGCCGATTTTCGCATGGCGGCATTGCTGCCCTTCAACGATGCCGCCGGCCTGCCGCTCGGCGAGTATCCCGCGCTCGACCGCTGGTATCGCCGGCTCGAAGCCATCGACGCCTGGCGCGACCCGTTCAAGGGGCTGGATGCACCGCCCCTGGCACCGGTGCCGCGCCAAGGTACGGCGCTGTAGCTGACAAAACTGACGACCGGCGCATACGCAAACGAAACTTGAAGACGCCGGCCGCCGTTTGGGGCGTTGGGTGCATCCCGTTGGGGCGCGATGCAGGGCCAGGCTAAACGGATGGCCGGCCTCTGCAATCGCTACGCCGGCCCATGGTGAATGAGTGGTTACTATCCACAGGGGCGGCTGGTGGCGGCCGTTCCTGCCGGCTCTTTCCTCACAACTGTGCGCAACACCGGGCCGCCGGCCATCGGTGCTCGACGGGCCGCGCCCGGGTTGCTAAGCCCCATGCCGCGCAGGAGACCTTTTTGAGTCGAGACATGACCGTTGCGATCGAGATGGGACACACCACCGCGGGCGCCCCAGCGAACCTCGATCTCGAGGAACTGCTGGCGACCCGCCTTCTGGTGCAGGGCAATTCCGGCTCCGGCAAGTCGCATCTGTTGCGCCGGCTGCTCGAACAAAGCGCGCCCTGGGTGCAGCAGACCATTGTCGATCCCGAGGGCGACTTCGTGTCGCTCGGCGAGCGTTACGGTCATCTGGTGATCGATGCCGAGGAGCATACCGAGCGCGGCCTGCAGGCGGCCGGCGAACGGGCGCGCATCCACCGCGTCTCGACAGTGCTCAACCTCGAAGGACTCGACGCCGAGAACCAGATGCGGCGCGCCGCCGCCTTCCTCGGCGGGCTGTTCGAGGTCGCCCGCGACCACTGGTATCCGATGCTGGTGGTGGTGGACGAGGCGCAGCTGTTCGCGCCGGCGGTGGCCGGCGAGGTGTCCGACGAGGCGCGCAAACTCTCGCTCGGTGCCATGACCAACCTGATGTGCCGTGGCCGCAAGCGGGGGCTGGCCGGCATCATCGCCACGCAGCGGCTGGCCAAGCTCGCCAAGAATGTCGCGGCCGAAGCCTCCAATTTCCTCATGGGCCGCACCTTCCTCGACATCGACATGGCGCGCGCCGCCGACCTGCTCGGCATGGAGCGTCGGCAGGCGGAAGCGTTTCGCGATCTGGAGCGCGGGCAGTTCATGGCGCTGGGACCGGCGCTGTCGCGGCGGCCGCTCGGCCTGCGCATCGGCCCGACCGACACCAGCCCGCGCAACGGCACGCCGCGGCTGATGGCGATGCCGGAGGCGGTGCTGGAGGACGCGCGCGCGATCATCCTGGCGGCGCCGCCGCCCGAGACGGTGCGCGCGCCGCGCCGGGTGGCGTCGCCGGACCTGCTCGACCAGCTGATGGCGGCGAAATCGGCGGCGCTGGAGATCCGTCCCGAACCGGCGGAGCCGCAAATCAGCGCCGAGGACCTGGCGGAGCGGCGCGAGAGGGTCGACCGCGTGCTGCGCGCCATCCTGGCGCAGCCCGATGCGGGTTTCCGCGTCATCGGCGTGCTCTACCAGGAATTCGTGGTGCGCTGCCGCATCGAGGGCCTCGCCTCGGTGGTGCCGGACCTCGCCGAATTCCGCCGCATGCTGACACGCGCCCGCGCCGGCCTCGGCTCCGAGACGACGCAGGACGATGCGTGGCGGGACGTTTCCGTCCGCGCCTCGCTGCTGCCCGACGACATGCAGGGCGTGTTCATGATGATCGCGCGGGCGGCGAAGGAAGGCTGGCCGTGCCCGAGCGACGCCGCGATCGCGCGCGCCTACGGTTCGCACTCGCTGCGCCGCGCCCGCCGCCTGCTGACCTATATCGAGGAGCAGGGCCTGATCGTGTGCCAGCTCGACGGCATGGGAAAGCGCACCGTGACGCTGGTCGAACTCGCCTGGGCCACCGCGCCCGGCGACCCCAATGCCGAGGAGGCGGAGCAGGGGAGCCTGGCTCTGTGAGGGCGTGATGCGCCCCGCTTTCAGGATCGGATGGCGCAATGCCCGCGCCACCCTGCACACCCTGGATGACGATGAGCGCGATGCAACGAGACGGGGCGGGTTTCGGCCGACCTGCGGCGAGACGGTTGGCCCGGCTGCGATGCTGCCGTCGCTCATCGGCCTCTGGCGAGGCGCCAGCCGTCAAGCTGTGCGGCCAATTGCGCTTACTGGATCGCAATGATGCCGTCCACGGCTCGCCATTCCGACGGCCGGATCAGCCGGTGGTGGGCGACCCGAACCGAGTGCAGCGGGCCGTGCAGCTCGCGCTGCCAATAGGACAGGAACTCCTTGAGTTCGGGAAAGTCCGGCGCGAGGTCGTAGTCCTGCCAGATGTAGAGTTGAAGCAGGCTTGGATGGTCCGGCAGGTGATAATGGATCTGTGCCGTGGTCAGGCCATAGCCTTGCATCTGAAGGCGAAATTCCCTGCTGACGCTTGCCTCCATTCGTTTCTCCTTTCCTGTCGGATGTCAGGCACTGTCGAAGAGGTGATGGAACTCGACAGCCGGCAGTCCTTGCGCCCCGGCACAGCTGTCGAGCTTGAACAGCGCGTCCATGATCTGGTCGAAGGACACCGGCTGCTTGACGCCCGGCGGCTGGCGAAGCGCAGGCATGGACTCGACCGCGCAGGCATCCGACGCCCAGGAAGACAGGATCGCGCGCTTTTCCTGACGGTCGAGCGTTTCGTCGCTCAGCACGTCGTCGGGATGGCTGAAATGGCTGGCCGGCTGGAGCAGGCGGTCAAGCTTGGGGTCGGGTGTTTCGGCGGTCGGGGCGCAAGGGCTCGGTGAAAAGGTCTGTCGGTTCATCGATGTGCTCCGTCTGCAAACAACTCCTCGATGGCTCGGTGGGACGGCGCCGCAAGGTCGCGGCGCCTGCGAATAATTTGTTGGAGCGCTGCCAGAAATTCAAGCGGCAGTTTCGCACCAGGATCGAAATAAGCTCACGATAACAGTTTGTTGGCACTCCAGTTGTGTGAGTGCCAAAATTTTTTCGAGCGGGCTCTTGAAACCCAAAAAAGGCAAAACTAGCTCGATGTGCACGCGCGATGCCTGACCAAGGGTCGCAGCGTCCCGCGCCGGCCCGATATTGCCGGTCCGGCGCGGAGGAACCGCAAAACTGTTTGTCCAAAGAGGAGAACGACATGGCGTTCCGTCCATTGCATGACCGTATCCTGGTCCGCCGCATCGAAGCCGAGGAAAAGACCGCGGGCGGCATCATCATTCCCGACACCGCCAAGGAGAAACCGCAGGAAGGCGAGGTACTTGCTGTCGGTCCCGGCGCGCGGGACGACACCGGCAAGCTGACCGAGCTCGACGTGAGGGTCGGCGACCGCATCCTGTTCGGCAAATGGTCCGGTACCGAGATCAGGCTCGACGGCCAGGATCTGCTCATCATGAAGGAAAGCGACGTGATGGGTGTGATCGAACAGGTCGCCCAAGTGAGGAAGGCCGCGTGACGGCTTCCTCGAATTCCAACCAGTCAACGAATGCTGCCTAGATGAAGGAGTGATCCAATGGCTGCCAAAGAGGTGAAATTTCATGCCGAAGCGCGCGAGAAAATGCTGCGCGGCGTCGATATCCTCGCCAATGCGGTGAAGGTGACGCTCGGCCCCAAGGGCCGCAACGTCGTCATCGACAAGTCGTTCGGCGCGCCGCGCATCACCAAGGACGGCGTCACCGTCGCCAAGGAAATCGAGCTTGAGGACAAGTTCGAAAACATGGGCGCGCAGATGGTGCGCGAAGTGGCCTCCAAAACCAATGACCTCGCCGGCGACGGCACTACGACCGCGACCGTTCTGGCGCAGGCCATCGTCAAGGAGGGCGCCAAGGCGGTGGCTTCCGGCATGAACCCGATGGACTTGAAGCGCGGTATCGAC
>NZ_PNOT02000220.1 GCF_002879535.1 Mesorhizobium intechi | reverse complement strand
GCTGCCGCTCGGCGACGACAACCACGAGCGCTCCATATGAGCGACGATCCCGAGACCGCGCGCCAGATCGAGGAACTGTCAGCGGACGACCGGCCCCTGCTGGTGCTCGACGTCGATGACGTCGTCCTCGAATTCATCCGCCCCTTCCCGCATTTCTTGAAGTCGCGCGGCTATGGGCTGACGCTGGCATCCTTCCGGCTGACCGGCAACATTGCCGAAACGGCCAGCGGCAGGCTGATCGAACAGCCGGAAGTCACTGCACTTCTGGGCGATTTCTTCGACGCGCAGGCCGATTGGCAAAGCATAACCGGCGGCGCAGCGGAAAGCTTGGCAAGGCTTGGCGACCGCGCGGAAATCATACTGCTGACCGCCATGCCGCACCGGCATCGTGCCGTGCGCCGCGCGCATCTCGATGCCTTGGGTCTGAACTATCCGCTGCTCACCACCGAAATGGCCAAGGGACCGGCAGTGGCCAGGCTGCGCGGCAAGAGCGGCCGGCCGGTGGCCTTCGTCGACGATCAGCCGCACAATCTGGCATCGGTGCGGGTATCGGTCACCGACGCCAGCCTTTTCCACCTGATGGCCGACAATTCGTTGCGTGCGTTCCTGCCCCCGGTCCCGGACGATGTCATCGTCGTCCAGGACTGGCACGAAGCCGCGCCGAAGATCGCCGGCGCGCTGGGGCTATAAACGTTACACGCAATTCGCAAGGGAAGAACGCTATGCGATTTTCCTGGAATTTCTGGAAAGCCCAACCTCAAGGATTCAGCTTCGCACCGGCCCCGCCATTGTCGCTGCCGCCACTGTTGGCGCCATCGCCATTGTCGCCGCCGCTGCTGTCGTCCGCCCCGTCACCGTCGTCGACGCTGTCGTCCACGGCCGGATCGGCGGGCTTCAGCATGACGCCGTTGACGGTGACCGAGCCGTCGGCCCTGGTGCTGACCGCCCATTCCAGCCGACCGTCCGGCAGCGTCTTGGCGAAACCCTTGACCATGAGAGCGACAGGCACGTACTGCCCGACCTCGGGCTCCGCCTTTGCCGCTTCCTGCAGATGCGCCATGATCTTGTCGAAGCCGGCGACATCGACGGTGAGATTTGCGTCCGGTTTCTGGCCGAAGCTCGTCATCTCGCCTTCCAGCGCGATCTCCATGTCCTTATTCTTCACAACGCTGTGGCCAATGACGACCTTCGGCGCCTTGGCCAGGAAGTCAGCCTTGAGCTGGTCGCCGAACTCTGCCGACAGTGGCGGATCCTGATTGAGATCAAAGGCTTCGATCGCCTTCTTCGCCATGCTGTCGAGATCGATATTGGCACCGCCGAAGTTCAGGTCGATATCGGTGGGCAGCAACGCCACGCTCCAACTCGGCAAGAGCTGCTGCGGCACGGTCAGCCCCGACGCCTTGATGCCGTAGGTGACCTTGCCGCTCTGGGAAACGCCGTCGCTGCCGAACGCGGTGCTGAGTTGGGTTGCGCCGAAAGTGCCGATCGGGCTGTCGACCGCGAAATCCTTGAAACCATAGGTGCCGTCGATGCGCTCCCACACCGGAAGCGCTGCGCGCAGAAGCGACTTGAGCTGCGCCTGGTTTGCCTTCAGCGTCTTCTCGTCCTCATTGGCCACGGCAAATGCCACGAGGTCGAGCAGCGGCCTCGTCTGCACGCCCCTGCCGCTGGCTTCCACCGACAATTCCGGGGACTTGATGGTGACCGGGAAATTCAGCCCGTTCTCGGGATCGTTCAGTTTGATCGCCTCGGCGAAATTCGAAACCTTTTGCGACATCGTGAAGTCGACGCCGCCATTGGCGGCCTTGGTGGCGGCGACCGTCGCGGTGCCGGCACCGGTGCTGGCCTCCATCTGCTGCTTGGCGTCCTTCGAGGCCATCGTCATGCCAGCCAGCGAACTGGAGCCGCTGATGAAGGCCGCCAGATTGGGATCATAGACACCGGACCCCTTGCCGTCCTTGATCGAAAACTGCGTGCTTTGCAGCCCCTCGGGCCCGTTGAACTCGAAGGATCCGCTTTGCGAAAAATCCATCGAGACATCCCAGGTCCCGTCGCTGCGCGGCTTCACCAGCACGGCGTAGGGCGCGAAGTCGAGTTTCACCTTTCCCTGCTCGGGAACCGCCGCGGCAAGCGCCTTGAGATCGAACGCGACCTTGTAGGCGTCGCCTTCGACTGAAACCTTCAGAATGCCCTTGTCGAGCGCCTGTTTGCCGACATAGCGGGACAGATCATCGGACAATTGCTTCGCGCCCTTGCTGTCGACGGTCTGGCCGAAGGCGGGCGCGCTGAGCAGAAGCCCGGCAAAGGCAATTGGCAACATACGGTTCACGTCAAGTCTCCGTTTGATCGAAAAGGCAAAAATCGTTTTCGTGCTTCTGGTAGGGAAATACCATCACAACTGCAAGATGATGACAGTCAGGCAACCGGCTAAAGCACCAGCCGCATCAGCGGCCGGCCCGCCTTGCGTTCCACCAGCCTCTCGAACCCGGCTTTCTGGAACACCCCCGACGAGCCGACGAACAGGCCGATCGAGCGGGAATCGCGCGACAGGTCGATCGGGCAGGCCTCGACCAGCCGTGCGCCGTTGTTGCGGGCGAAATCAATGCCGCCTTCGACGAGGCGATGCGTGATGCCCCGACCCCGCGCCTTGGCGCGGACGAAGAAGCAGGAGATCGCCCAGACGACCGGGTCGGAGGCGTCGGCGGGATCGATCGGCGCCGAGCCCCTGCCCTTGTTGTTCCATTCGGGCACGTCGGCGCGCGGTCCGATCTGCATCCAGCCAACCGCCTTGCCGTCCTCGAAGGCCAGCAGCCCGGGCGGCGGGCCGGCCTCGATGCGCGCCTTGATATGGTCCTTGTTGCGCTCGCGGCTGCTCTCGCGCCGCGCCGCCGGCGCCAGCCGGAAATGCGTGCACCAGCAGCCGTAGCAGGCGCCCTGCTTGCCGAAAAGGTCCTCGAAATCAGGCCAGAGCTCAGGCGTCAGCGGTACTATCGTCGTGCTCATATGGTTCTCCCCAGGCCAAGCTTGTCGCTGACCCTGCACTGTCGTACCATTGCCTCTGTTCTCTTTATGTTCGCAGTGATGGCGGCCCCTGTCAACAATCCCGATCACGGTTTTTGCCGTGACTGCCTGACGTTTCAGCGTGGTGAAACGAGTCGCTGCCAGCGCTGCGGCAGCCCTCGCCTTGCCCGTCATCCCGAGCTTTACCGGCTGCATTTGGCCCATATCGATTGCGACGCCTTCTACGCGGCGATCGAAAAGCGCGACAACCCGGCACTCAAGGACAAGCCGCTGATCATCGGCGGCGGCAAGCGCGGGGTGGTCTCCACCGCTTGCTATATCGCCCGCATCCGGGGCGTGCGTTCCGCCATGCCTATGTTCAAGGCGCTCGAGGCCTGCCCCGAGGCGGTCGTGATCCCGCCCAACATGGAAAAATATGTACGTGTCGGCCGCGAGGTACGCGCCATGATGCAGGCGCTGACGCCGCTGGTCGAGCCGCTGTCGATCGACGAGGCCTTTCTCGACCTCGCCGGCACCGAACGGTTGCACGGCCTGCCGCCGGCCGTGGTGCTCGCCCGCTTCGCACTGGCCGTCGAGAAGGAGATCGGCATCACCGTTTCGGCCGGCCTGTCCTATTGCAAGTTCCTCGCCAAGATAGCGTCGGACTTCCGCAAGCCGCGCGGCTTTTCGGTCATCGGCGAGGCCGAGGCGGTCGGCTTCCTGGCGCCGCAGCCGGTGACCATGATCTGGGGCGTCGGCAAGGCGTTCAACGCCACGCTGGAACGGGACGGCATCCGCACCATCGGCCAGCTTCAGACGATGGAGCGTGGCGACCTGATGCGCCGCTACGGCGTGATGGGCGACCGGCTCTACCGGCTTTCGCGCGGTGAGGACGTTCGCCGCGTCGATCCCGACCAGGACGCCAAAAGCGTATCGGCCGAAACCACCTTCGACACCGACATCGCGTCGCTGGACGAGTTGGTCGCAGTGCTGAGAGGGCTCTCGGAAAAGGTCTCGGCGCGGCTGAAGAAGTCAGGCATTGCCGGACGCACTGTGGTGCTGAAGCTGAAGACCCAGGATTTCAAGCTGCGCACGCGCAACCGCCAGCTCGGCGATCCGACCAGGCTCGCGGACCGTATCTTTCAGACAGGGGTGGAGCTTCTGCGCAAGGAAACGGATGGAACGAAATTTCGATTGCTCGGCATCGGCGTCAGCGACCTATCCGACGACGACAAGGCCGACCCGCCGGATCTGGTCGACGTCCAGTCGCGCAAGCGCGCCATGGCCGAAGGCGCCATCGATGCGCTGCGCGACAAGTTCGGCCGCAAGGCGGTGGAAACCGGCTATACGTTCGGCAGGGGCCGCGATGCCCACCCGCCCGAGCCGCTGGAAGACTGAGCCTGGTCTGTTGAGATTCGGGTCAGGCCGTCGGCATCACCTGAATATCGATACATCGCTCAGGTGCGTGTCAGATCGATCCTGCTCGTCACCACATTCTTGCCGGTTGTCTGATCGGTGTCGGTGACCGTCAGCCGGATGCCATTCTCGCCTCGCTTCTCGACCGTCATCCGCGCCTTGCGATCGCCATTGACGTCCTTGGCCCAGCGGATGCCAAGATTGATCGCGTTGCCCGAGCGGCTGCCGTTCAGCTGTGCCGGCCCTGTACGCGACCCCACATAGACGCCGCTATATCTTGCACCCGTGACGTTCAACTTGGCGCTGATGGCCCGTGTCACCAAGACGAGACCGCGGCAACTGCCATCCAGCGAGAGCGATGTCGAGGTCGCGTTCGACTTGAAGCTGCAGGAAACACTGACGTTCGGCACATCCGTGGTCACCTGGACAGTACCCTTGCCGGCAAAATTACCCTTGAACGACTGGAGAAACTTGGTCTCGTCGGCATGTGCCGTGCCTGCCGCCGCCACCAAGAGACAGCCGGCAAGCGCAAATTGCGCATATGGTCTCATCGAGATTCTCCTTGTCGATGCTGGAAGGCAAGACGTCCTGCGAAGCTCGGCTGATTGTCGGGATTCAACGCCCGCTGCCCCCATCGGGTTCCTCTCGCGACACGGCCGTTTTGCAACGTCACGCCATTGCAACTGGCCCAGAAGAATGGAGCGACTAGCGATTGCGGCAAAAGCCCCGGCCTGCGAGATAGCTGCCATGGCACCTGCCCCCTCGATCCCCAAGGCCGCGTTCTGGATGGCGCTGTCGATCAGCTCTTTCCTGGCGATGTCGGTCGCCGGCCGCGCCACGACAGCCGAACTCAACGTTTTCCAGGTGCTGGAACTGCGCTCGGTGATCGGCTTCTTCATCCTCTTGCCGCTGGTGCTGGCGGGCGGCGGCTTCGCGGCAATGCGCACGCAGCGTCCCCTTGCCCATCTCGCCCGCAACGTCGTCCACTATAGCGGCCAGGCGGCATGGCTATACGCCTTGACGTTGATTCCGCTGGCGGTGCTGATCTCGATCGAATTCACCACGCCGATCTGGACGGCGATCCTGGCGGTGACTTTTCTCGGCGAAAGGCTGAGCCGGCCGAAACTGGCGGCAGTCGTGCTCGGCCTGGTCGGGGTGGTGGTCATCGTCCGGCCAGGCGTCGACGCCGTTGATCCCGGACATCTGGTCGTGCTCGGCGCCGCCGTCTGTTTCGGCATATCGCTGGTACTGGTCAAATCGCTGACGCGCACCGACAGCGTCGTGCGCATAATTTTCTGGATGCTGATCATCCAGTCGGTGCTCGGCCTGATCCCCGCCCTCTACGTGTGGCGCACCCCATCGCTTGAACTCTGGCCGTGGATCCTGCTGATCGCCTTCACCGGCATGTCGTCACATTTCTGCATGGCCCGGGCGCTCACCTATGCCGACGCCACGGTTATTTCGCCAATGGATTTCCTGCGGGTGCCCTTGTCGGCGCTGGTCGGCTGGCTGCTCTACCACGAGCAGATCGATGCTTTCACCGCCGGTGGCGCGCTGTTGATCCTGATGGGCAATCTGCTCAATCTGCAGCGCAAACCGGTGCAGCCGGCTGAAGTGGCGGCATCGTAGCGTTCAGCCTGTCAGTCGCCTTCGTTCGGTATGTTGAGGACATGCCCGCAGGCCTTGCAGTGCGCGGCGTCCGGTTCATGCCGCTGCAACCCGCATTGCGGGCACGGAAAGAACACCTTGGCCGGCCGGAAGATCGCCTGCGCCAGCCTGACAAACAGCGAAATGCCGATGATCATGGTGACGATCGCCGTCAGCTTGCCGGCCATTCCGGGCAGCACGATGTCGCCGAAGCCGGTCGTCGTCACTGTGGCGACGGTGAAATAAAGCGCGTCGATGTAGTTTTCCAGCCCGGCGCCGTTGCGGAAAAAGAAGGTGTAGACGAAGCCGGTGATGACGAACAGAAACGTCAAGAGGTTGATGATCGCATTGCTTGCCTCGCGCCAGGGCCTCAGCCCACGCATCTCGAAATGCCGCCAGATCGAACCGCTGCGCGACAGCGACCATAGTCGCAGGATGCGCAGAAAACCGAGATTGGCGAGCGCCGTCGGCATCAGCAGCGTCAACAGGATGAAGACATCCACCCAGGAAGTCGGTTGTCTCATCAGGCGCAGCATGTCGTTTGACGCCAGCAGCCGGGCGACCAGATCGGCGCCGACGAGAGCGGCCACCGCATAATCCAGCCACAGGAACGAGGCCGATTGCTGGATGACGGGTGTCGCGATGAAGAAGGCGATAATGGCCAGATCGATGGCGATTGCCGCAACCTGAAACCGGAAGGCGGTGGGCGTGCGCCCATGATAGAGCCTGCGCAACGTGTCGCGCAGCCGCGCCATCGTGGAACGATCCTGTGGCGCTCGCTTATCCGCGGCCTTCATGCCGATCGCGATGACACGGGCGGCATGTGCCGACGGCTGCGAAGGGCGGGGATCACACCAACTCCACTTCGACCACACCGGGCAAGGCGCGCATCGCCGAGGCGACCTGCGGCGAGACGCGGTAGCCGCCCTGCAAGGCGATTTCCACCTCGCCCTGGGCCTCTTCCTTGATCACGATGATGCTCACCTGGCTTTCACCGCGCTGGGTGAGCTGGGATTGGATTGTCGAGGCGGGTCCTTCGTTCCTGACGAATATGCGCAGCGCCTTCTGAATGCGGCTTGCCTCCTCCTCCAGCGATTGCACGGAGTTGATGCGCAAATTGACGCCCTCGGGCCGGTCCTCGGCCGCGACGGTGATGACGACGGAGCGGCCGGCTTCCAGCAAGTCACGGTACTGCGCCAATGCTTCTGAAAACAGCACGGCCTCGTACTGGCCGGAAGTATCGGAAAAGGCCACAACGCCCATCTTGTTGCCGGTGCGCGTCTTGCGCTCCTGTTTGCTGGTCACCGTGCCTGCAAGGCGGCCGGCAGAAGCGCCGCGCTTGACGGCGGCCGAGAACTCCGCCCAGTTCTGCACCCGCATCTTCTGCAAAGCCGCCTTGTATTCGTCGAGCGGATGGGCCGAGAGATAGAAGCCGACGACCTGGAATTCGCGGTGCAGCCGGTCGGCGGCGAGCCATGGATCCGTCGCCGGAAGGTTCAGCGCCTGCGACTGTGCGCCGAGCGAGGCGCCGAAAATATCGGCCTGGCCGGAAACGGCGTTCTGCTGGGCAAGTGACGCCAATCCCATCATCCGTTCGACGCCAGCCATCATCTGGGCGCGGTCATGGCCGAAGCAGTCGAGCGCGCCGGCCATGATCAGGCTTTCGAAGACGCGCTTGCCGACGATCTTGGGATCGACCCTCTCGCAGAAATCGGCGAGATTCTTGAACGGCTTTTCGCCGCGCACGGCAACGATGTGCTCGACCGCCGCGTCGCCGACGCCCTTGAGCGCGGCCATCGAATAATAGATGCGGTTCTCGCCGACCTCGAAAGGTCGGAAGCTGGTCATTACCGACGGCGCCAGAACCTCGATGCCGAGGCGCAGCGCGTCCTGGCGGAAGTCGGCGAGCTTGTCGGTGTTGCCCATGTCGAGCGTCATCGACGCGGCCAGGAACTCGACCGGATAATGTGCCTTGAGGTAGGCGGTCTGGTACGACACCACGGCGTAGGCTGCGGCGTGCGACTTGTTGAAACCGTAGTCGGCGAACTTGGCCAGCAGGTCGAAAATGAAGTCGGCTTGCGGCTTGCTGACACCGCGCTCGACGGCACCCGAGACAAAGCGCTCGCGCTGCTTGTCCATCTCGGCGCGGATCTTCTTGCCCATGGCGCGGCGCAGAAGGTCGGCTTCGCCGAGCGAATAGCCGGACAGCTCCTGCGCGATCTGCATCACCTGTTCCTGGTAGACGATAACGCCTTGCGTCTCCTTCACCAGATGGTCGATCTTCGGATGGATCGACGCCATCTCCTCCTCGCCATGCTTCCTGGCGTTGTAGGTCGGGATGTTCTCCATCGGACCCGGCCGGTAGAGGGCGACGAGCGCGATGATGTCCTCGATGCAGTCGGGCCGCATGCCGATCAGCGCCTTGCGCATGCCGGCACTTTCCACCTGGAACACGCCGACCACCTCGCCGCGCGACAGCATGGCGTAAGTCTCGGCATCGTCGAGCGGGATCGTCGCCAGATCGATGTCGATGCCGCGCCGGCGGATCAGCTTCACCGCCGTCTCCAGCACGGTCAGCGTCTTCAGGCCGAGGAAGTCGAACTTCACCAACCCGGCCTGCTCGACATACTTCATGTTGAACTGGGTGACCGGCATGTCCGAGCGCGGATCGCGGTACATCGGCACCAGTTCCGACAAAGGCCGGTCGCCGATGACGATGCCGGCGGCGTGTGTCGAAGCATGGCGGTAAAGGCCTTCCAGCTTCTGCGCCATGTCGAGCAGCGTCTGGACGATCGGCTCTTTCTCGGCCTCTTCGGCAAAGCGTGGTTCGTTGGCGATGGCGTCGGCGAGCTTGACCGGATTGGCCGGGTTCTGCGGCACCATCTTGGACAGCTTGTCGACCTGGCCGTAGGGCATCTGCAGCACACGGCCGACGTCGCGCAGCACCGCGCGCGCCTGCAGCGTACCGAAGGTGATGATCTGGCCGACCTGGTCGCGGCCGTATTTCTGCTGGACGTAGCGGATCACCTCTTCGCGGCGGTCCTGGCAGAAGTCGATGTCGAAGTCGGGCATCGACACGCGGTCGGGATTGAGGAAGCGCTCGAACAGCAGGGAGAAGCGCAGCGGATCGATGTCGGTGATGGTCGTCGAATAGGCGACCAGCGATCCGGCGCCCGAACCGCGGCCCGGTCCGACCGGAATGCCTTGCGCCTTGGCCCATTTGATGAAGTCCGCAACGATCAGGAAGTAGCCCGGAAATTTCATCTTCTCGATGATGCCGAGTTCGAATTCCAGCCGTTCGCGATATTGCTCGACCGTGTAACCTGGCGTCGGTCCGTGCAGCGCAAGCCGCGCGTCGAGCCCCTCGCGCGCCTGGCGCGCCAGCTCCGCGGCCTCGGCCTTTTCGGCCGCGTCCTTGTCGGAGGCATCGCCGCCGGTGAAGCGCGGCAGGATCGGGCTGCGGGTTTTTGGATAGTAAGAACAGCGCAGCGCGATCTCGACCGTGTTGTCGATCGCTTCCGGCAGGTCGGCGAACAATTGCGCCATTTCGGCCTGGCTGCGCAGGAAATTGTCCGGCGACAGCCGGCGGCGGGTGTCGACGGCGACGACGGAGCCTTCGGCGATGGCAATCAGCGCGTCATGCGCCTCATAATCGTCGCGCGAGGAGAAGAAGGCTTCGTTGGTGGCGACAAGTGGAAGCTCGTGCGCATAGGCGAGATCGATCGTCTGATGTTCGATGATCCGGTCGTAGCCCGCGACCCGATCCAGCTCGACATAGAGCCGGTCGCCGAACAACGTCTTGAGCGTCAAAAGCCGCACCTCGGCCAGATCGCGGCGATCCTCCTTCAAGGCGTTGCCGATCGGGCCGCGCGGCCCGCCGCTGAGGCAGATCAGCCCGTCGGTCCTTGCCTCCAGCATCTCGGTCGTCAGATGCACCGCCTCGCCGGGCGGCGTTTCAAGGTAGACGCGGCTAACCAGCCTGACCAGGTTGGAATAGCCGGTTTCGGTCGCGGCGAGCAGAACGACCGGCCGCATTTCTGGGCCTTGACGTCGGCGGTCGCGCTGGCCGTCGCTGTTCTCGCCGGAAAAGGCGAGCGCGATCTGGCAGCCTATGATCGGCTGGATACCCTCCTTCACCGCCTTTTGCGCGAATTCGAGCGCGCCGAACAGATTGTTGGTGTCGGTGACGGCTATCGCCGGCGCTTCGTCCTTCAGGGCATGGCCGACGATCTTGCCGAGTTGGAGCGCGCCCTCGAGCAGCGAATAGGCCGAATGCACGCGCAGATGCACGAACGGCCGCGCCGGCACCTGCGGCCGCGCGGCCGCAATGGCGGCTTCGCGCTTCAGGGGGTCGCGTGGAAGTTTGTCATCCGCCATGATTTCTCGCGCACTCGAAGGCCTTGAGTCGATGGACATGTATTGTCCGGGACCGGGCGATACCAGTCCAGCACAAACGACCGCTGACCACAGGCTTCCAGCCTGGTCAGGCGAATTCCATGATCACTGCGTCCACGGCGAGACTGTCGCCGGGCTTGGCGTTGAGCTTCGACACGATGAGATCGCGCTCGGCGCGCAGAACGTTTTCCATCTTCATCGCCTCGACCACGGCCAAGGTCTCGCCGGCCTTGACTTCCTGGCCCTCTGTGACAGCGATCGACACGACGAGGCCAGGCATCGGGCAGAGCAGCAATTTCGACGTATCAGGCGCCGCCTTTTCCGGCATCAGCTGCTCCAGTTCGGCGATGCGCGGCAGCATGGCGCGCGCGGTCACCGACATGCCTTTCCAGGCGATGCGAAGACCGTTGGCGACAGACCGGATCTGGGCGACAACGGAACGCTTGCCGACCGTGCCGCGCCAGATCAGGTCGCCCGGCCGCCAGTCGGATGAAACGGTCAGCGCCTTGCCACCGTCGATCGACAGGTCGATCTCCGTCGGAATGGAGATCATGCCTTCGAGGATGGACGCCTGGAGATAATCGTCGCCAAGCTTCACCACCCAATCGCGCTTGAGTACGCCCGAATGCGGCGCCAGCCGCCCACCCAGCCGGTCGAGCCGGTCGCGTCGCAGCAGTTCCACCGCGGTCACGATCGAGGACAGCACCGCCTTTTCTTCGCTGTTTGGGATAACAGGCGCAAAACCGTCGGGATACTCCTCTGCTATGAAGCCGGTCGATATCGCCCCTTCCCGCCAGCGCGGATGCTGCATCAGCGCCGCCAGGAACGGAATGTTGTGCTCGATACCGTCGACCACAAAACTGTCGAGCGCCTCCGACATGGCGTCGATCGCTTCGATGCGCGTCGGCGCCCAGGTGCACAATTTGGCGAGCATCGGGTCATAGAACATCGAAATCTCGGAGCCCTCGGTGACGCCGGTGTCGTTGCGGATGACGACATCGCCGAATTGCCCTTCCTCCGGCGGTCGGTAGCGCGTCAGCCGGCCGATCGACGGCAGGAAATTGCGATAGGGATCCTCGGCATAGAGCCGGCTTTCCACCGCCCAGCCATTCAGCTTGATGTCGCTTTGCTTCAAAGCGAGCTTCTCGCCGGCGGCGACGCGGATCATCTGCTCGACCAGATCGACGCCGGTGACGAGCTCCGTCACGGGGTGCTCGACTTGCAATCGTGTATTCATTTCAAGGAAATAGAAGTTCTTGTCCTTGTCGACGATGAACTCGACCGTACCGGCGCTCTGGTAGTCGACAGCCCTGGCCAGCGCCACCGACTGCTCGCCCATGGCCTTGCGCGTCCTGGCGTCGAGGAATGGCGACGGCGCCTCTTCCGCCACCTTCTGGTTGCGGCGCTGGATCGAGCATTCGCGCTCGCCGAGATAGAGCGCATTGCCATGCGCGTCGGCCAGCACCTGGATCTCGATATGGCGCGGATCGACGACGAATTTTTCGATGAACACGCGGTCGTCGCCGAACGAGCTCTTGGCTTCGGAGCGCGCCCGGTCGAAACCGTCGCGCACTTCCGACTGGTTCCACGCAATGCGCATGCCCTTGCCGCCGCCGCCGGCCGAGGCCTTGATCATCACGGGATAGCCGATCTCGCCGGCGATCTTTTGCGCATGGTCGGCATTCTCGATGACGCCGAGCCAGCCCGGAACCGTCGAAACCTTGGCGGCATTGGCGAATTTCTTCGATTCGATCTTGTCGCCCATAGCCCTGATCGCCTTGGGCTTCGGGCCGATGAAGACGATGCCTTCTTTCTCCAGCGCTTCGCAGAAGGCGGCCCGCTCGGACAGGAAGCCATAGCCAGGATGCACAGCCTGAGCCTCGGTTTCCTTGCAGGCGGCGATGATCTTTTCAGGGATAAGATAACTCTGCGCGGCGGGCGAAGGCCCGATATGCACCGCCTCGTCGGCCATCTCGACATGCACGGCATCGCGATCGGCATCGGAATAGACGGCGACCGTGGCAATCCCCATCTTGCGCGCCGTCTTGATGACGCGACAGGCGATCTCGCCACGATTGGCGATCAGGATTTTCGTGAACATGTTGAGGTCATTCCCCTCCGGTCGGCCGTTCCTTTTATGACCTGTGCTTGCGGGGTCAAGCCGACCATGCAAATCACTGCCTTTCAATCGATTTGCGATTCCAATTCGTCGCTGTGGCCCAGTCTCGGCGCCAGCTTCCAGTTGATCGTGTCGAAAAAACCTGAAACCTTGGAAAAAAATTCGCATTTGGAGGACGCCCTATGAAAACCCGCGCCGCTGTCGCTGTCGCCGCCGGAAAGCCGCTGGAGATCATGGAGGTCGACCTCGACGGCCCTCGCGAGGGCGAGGTGCTGGTCGAGATCAAGGCGACCGGCATATGCCACACCGACGAGTTCACTTTGTCGGGCGCCGATCCCGAAGGCCTGTTCCCAGCCATTCTCGGCCATGAGGGCGCCGGCGTGGTGGTCGATGTCGGCAAGGGCGTCACCTCGGTCAAGAAGGGCGACCATGTCATTCCGCTCTATACGCCGGAGTGCCGGCAGTGCCCCTCCTGCCTGTCGAGAAAGACCAATCTGTGCACGGCGATCCGCGCCACGCAGGGCCAGGGCTTGATGCCGGACGGCTCGTCGCGCTTCTCGATCGGCAAGGACAAGATCTTCCACTATATGGGCTGCTCGACCTTCTCGAACTTTACCGTGCTGCCCGAGATCGCGGTGGCCAAGGTCAATCCGGACGCCCCCTTTGACAAGATCTGCTACATCGGCTGCGGCGTCACCACCGGCATCGGCGCCGTCATCAACACCGCCAAGGTCGAGCAAGGCGCGACCGCGGTGGTCTTCGGCCTCGGCGGTATCGGCCTCAACGTCATTCAGGGCCTGAAGCTTGCGGGCGCCGACATGATCATCGGCGTCGACCTCAACAACGACAAGAAGGAGTGGGGCGAGCGCTTCGGCATGACGCATTTCGTCAATCCCAAGGAGATTGACGGCGACATCGTCCCTCACCTCGTCAACATGACCAAGCGCGGCGCCGACCAGATTGGCGGCGCCGACTACACGTTCGACTGCACCGGCAACACCAAGGTGATGCGCCAGGCGCTGGAAGCTTCGCACCGCGGCTGGGGCAAGTCTGTCATCATCGGCGTCGCCGGCGCCGGCCAGGAGATCTCGACCCGGCCGTTCCAGTTGGTTACCGGCCGCACCTGGATGGGCACCGCTTTCGGCGGCGCGCGCGGCCGCACCGACGTGCCGCGCATCGTCGACTGGTACATGGAGGGCAAGATCCAGATCGACCCGATGATCACCCACACGCTGAAGCTCGAGGACATCAACAAGGGGTTCGACCTCATGCATGAGGGCAAGTCGATTCGAAGCGTCGTCGTTTACTAAGCCAAGCCACACGCCGCCTGCCGACCGGCCAGCGACTTCTGTGGTTCACAACTGGGAGGAGAAAAGAATGGCGGAGAAACTGCATCCGAAAATTGACAATGGCCTGCCCAAGGAGAGCGCGAGCTTTGCCGGCGGCACGCTGGTTTGCGCCTGCACCAGCAAGCCGGTCAAGGTGAAGGTCAAGGGCCAGATCGCCCACGACCACGCCTGCGGCTGCACCAAATGCTGGAAGCCGGAAGGTGCTATATTCTCGGTGGTTGCCGTCGCCGGCACTGGCGACGTCACCGTCACCGAGAACGGCGACAAGCTGAAAGTGGTCGACCCCTCGGCGCTGATCCAGCGTCATGCCTGCACCGGCTGCGGCGTCCACATGCACGGGCCGGTCGAGCGCGACCATCCGTTCAAGGGGCTGACCTTCATTCACCCGGAACGATTCCAGGAGAGCGGCTGGTCGCCCCCGGGCTTCGCCGCGTTCGTGTCATCGATCATCGAATCCGGCGTCGATCCAAAGCGGATGGATGGTATTCGCGCGCAGTTAAGGACAATCGGACTCGAACCATATGACTGTCTCAACCCCGGCCTGATGGACTATATCGCCACCTGGACGGCAAAGAAGTCTGGCGCCTTGCCGGCCTGAACGCTGCAAGACTTCAGGCAGGGGCCGGACACGCGTCCGGCCCCTGCCCGTTTCGGAGAAGCAATGTCCGCACCCGCCATCTACGTCGACGCCGATGCCTGCCCGGTCAAGGCCGAGGTCGAGAAAGTCGCCGAGCGCCTCGGCGTCGCCGTCACCTACGTCTCCAATGGCGGCTTGCGGCCCTCGCGCGACCCGATGATCCGCAATGT
>NZ_PNOT02000269.1 GCF_002879535.1 Mesorhizobium intechi | reverse complement strand
CATTTATCCATAAAACCTTTGGCTGCATAGCTCATTCGGTTCAGATAATTAGGAGTAACCCGAATGGCACGTGTTGTCCGCTTCTATCAGCATGGCGGTCCCGAAGTCCTGCGCATCGAGGATATCGACCTTCCTCCACCGGGTCCCGGTGAGGTTCAAATTCGCGTCAAGGCGCTCGGCCTCAACCGTGCCGAAGCACTGCTGCGCGCGGGCAACTATATCGAGACGCCCGCCCTGCCGTCCGGGCTTGGTCTCGAGGCGGCGGGCGTCGTCGAAACGGTAGGCGAAGGCGTGAACGATTTCGTCCCGGGCGACGCCGTCAGCGTCATCCCGCCGCAATCGATGGCGCGCTGGCCGGCTTACGGCGAGTTGGTCACCTATCGCGCCGGGCTCATCGTCAAGCACCCACCGTCGCTCGACTGGCAGACAGCGGCGGCTGTCTGGATGCAATATCTCACCGCCTATGGCGCCCTGATCGACATCGCCAGACTGAGCAGTGGAGACGCTGTCGTCATCACCGCGGCCTCCAGCAGCGTCGGGCTTGCCGCGATCCAGATCGCCAACAAGGTTGGCGCGACAGCGATCGCGGTGACGCGAACATCGATAAAGAAGCAGGCCTTGCTCGATGCCGGCGCGACGCATGTTGTGGTCCTGGCCGAGGAAGACCTCGTCGAACGGCTGAGCGAGATCGCGGGAGCGCAAGGCGTGCGCGTCGTGCTCGATGCAATCGCCGGTCCGATCTTCGAGCCGCTGGCAGCGGCAATGTCAAAGGGCGGCATTCTCATCGAATATGGCGGGCTGAGCCCCGAGCCGACGCCGTTCCCCCTGGCTGCCGTGTTGGGCAAGACGCTGACGTTGCGTGGTTATCTCGTGCACGAGATCACCGGCGCCCCTGAGAAGCTGGAGATCGCCAAGGCGTTCATCCTTGAAGGCCTGGAGACGGGGGCGCTGAGGCCGATCATCGACAGGACCTTTGCTTTCGACCAGATCGTCGAGGCGCACCGCTATCTCGAATCGAACGAGCAGTTCGGCAAGATCGCCGTAACGGTTTGAGCGACGGCAGCGGCGGACAAATCATTCTAGCCGGCAAGATCACCCTTGAAGGCCTGGCCCCGCATTCCTAATTGTCTGGTGCGGGCCGGGCCCCTCTGACGATCGCTTCTGGTGATTGTGATGTCGGACCGCTTTAACGGGCCCGTTTCCACCTTTTTCGGTCAAACGGGCTCAATCTTTTCGGTCTGGAGCCCCGTATGACATCTTCCCTCCTTGGTTTGGTTTGTCCCTCCTGCCGCGTCGCGCTCGTGATGAGCGAACGCCAGGGTATCGAGATCGACTATTGTCCGCAGTGCCGTGGCGTCTGGCTTGATCGAGGCGAACTCGACAAGATCATCGAGCGTTCCGGCAGGGAGGCGTCGCCTGCGCCGCCACCACAGCCGGCAGCCTTCTCCCAGCCGCAACACGGCCGCGATGACGACTATTCGCGCTCGCATGGCCATCGCTATCCCAAGCGGAAGAAATCCTTCTTCGAAGAATTGTTCGATTGACGGCATGACGCCCGGCGCCCGCTGGAATGTCCAAAAAACCACACCGATAAAGGTTCATCTCCGATGATGTCTCGCACCAGCCGATTTGCAACCCTGTTTGCCGGACTGTTCCTTGCATTCTCCATGATCGCGATCGATCATGCCGAGGCTCGGCGCGGCGGCAGTTTCGGCAGTCGCGGCACGCGCACGTTCCAGTCGGCGCCGCCGACCAGGACCGCGCCGGCGCCGACCGCTCCCGTCGAGCGTTCGATGACACCCAACACCGGTGTGAACGCTGCCACCCGGCAGCCGCAGGCCGGCCCACAGCGGCCGGGCTTCATGAGCGGTTTTGGCGGAACGATGATGCGCGGCCTGTTGCTCGGCGGCCTCATCGGCCTGCTCGTCGGCCAAGGGTTCGGCGGTCTGGCCGGCATGTTCGGCTTCCTGCTTCAGGCCCTGCTCATCGGTGGCGCGATCATGCTGGCCATCCGCTTCTTCCGCTCGCAGTCGGCGCAGGGCCCTGCCCCGGCGCTCGCCGGTGCCGGCAATGCCCAGGCGCCGCGATTTGAGAACCGCGCTCCTGCACAGCAGCAAACGGCCGGCTCATTCACAATCCCCGGCTTTGGTGGTGGTTCGGGCGGAAGCTCTCCGGCTGATGTCCCCGAGGAGATCACCCTGGCCCAGAGCGACCTCGACGCATTCCAGAAACTGTTGACCGATGTCCAGGAAGCATTCGGGCGCGAAGACCATGCCGGCCTGCGGCGGGCGACGACGCCCGAGATGGTGTCCTATCTCTCGGAAGAGCTGGCCGACAATGCCCAGAAAGGTCTCAGGAACGAGGTCTCGGATATCACCTTGCTGCAGGCCGACATCGCGGAAAGCTGGCGCGAGGATGACCGCGACTACGCCACGGCCGCGTTGCGCTACGAGTCCCGCGACGTGATGCGCGAACGGGGCAGCGGCAAGGTCGTCGAGGGCGACGACGACCATCCGACGGAGACGACGGAGCTGTGGACATTCACCCGTCAGAATGGCTCCAACTGGAAACTCTCGGCAATACAACAGGCCTGAGCCCGACCATTGTACCGGGGTCTTCGCGGGCGCACTGGCGCACGATGCTGACGCACATCGGCGTGCCGATCTCGATAGTGGGGCCGGTGTCCGTCAGCAGGCCTGCGCGCTGAAAAAAGGCACCTCCCGGTTCAGGCGACCCGCAAGGATCAGGCAATCCCTTTTCATGATTTCCTTTCTTGCCCTGCCCGCGCCCGACCGCGCGGGATTGGGCAAAATTTCGCCCGCCCTCGCTTGCAACGTCGCCCCATATGTGAAAATACTATTTACAAAAGAAGATTGGCGGAGGAGAGGTCATGCGGTCCGGCGCTTTGAGGCGTGTTCAAATGGCTGGCCTAAGCCTCATGAGCGACTGCCGGAGCCGGCCATGAACGACTTCGCGCCCACCGTCGGCATCGCCTCGACCTACCCCAAAAACATGCCTGAGGCGCACGCGGCGCTGCCAGTGTGGAACGCCGAGAACTGGTTCTACGAGGACTGGCCGGTCGGCCAGAAAATCCGCTCTTTGCGGCGCACGATGGCGGAGGGCGACAGCCACCTCTTCAACACGCTGGTGCTCGACATCCACCCTTATGTGCAGGACCAGATGTTCGCCGAAAGCGAAGGCATTTTCGGCAAGCGGCTGATCGCCGGCGCTTTCGTCTTTTCGGCGGGGCTGGGGCTGGTCGCCACCAACTGCGTCAACGCCTTTTCCTATGGCTATGACAAGCTCCGTTTCATCAAGCCTGTCTTTATCGGTGACACGATCTATTCGATCCGTTCCAACCTCGACAAGAAGCCGCGCTACGAAAAGATGGGATTGATCCGTGCCAGCTACGAAGTGTTCAAGGGCGAAGGCGAGTTGGTCCTCTATTGCGAGCACTTGCAGACGGTGAAGTACCGCAACCCGGCCGATTTCGTCGGCAAGACGGAGAAATGAAAATGCCGGCAGCAGCCGACTTGCCGCTCGCCGGTCTCGTCGTCGTCGACATGAGCCAGTTTCTGTCCGGACCCTATTGCTCGCTCCGGCTACTCGATCTTGGTGCGCGCGTCATCAAGATCGAGCGCCCGGATGGCGGCGACCTGTCGCGCCGGCTCTATCTCAGCGACACGGAGATCGGCGGCGATTCCACCATCTTCCACGCCATCAACCGCGCCAAGGAAAGCTTCGCCATCGACCTCAAGAACGAGACCGATCTCGAGGCGCTGCGCGGGCTTCTGGCAAAGGCCGACGTGCTTATCCAGAATTTCAGGCCCGGCGTCATCGAACGGCTCGGCCTCGACTACGAAGCCGTCAGCAAGATCAACCCGAGGCTCGTCTACGCATCGATCAGCGGCTATGGCGAGGACGGCCCATGGGTCAAGCGGCCCGGGCAGGATTTGCTGGCGCAATCCCGCTCCGGCGTGATGTGGCTCAATGGCGACGAGGACCAGGGACCCGTGCCCTTCGGACTGGCCATCGGCGACATGCTGGCGGGTGCCGCCTGCGCGCAAGGCATTCTGGCCGCGCTGGTGCGGCGCGGCATCACCGGCCAGGGCAGCCATATCGAAACCAGCCTCCTGGAAGCGCTGGTTGACTTCCAGTTCGAGGTGCTGACGACACATCTCAATGACGGCCGCCGCTTGCCCAGGCGCTCCAGCTTTCGCAGCGCGCACGCCTATCTCTCGGCGCCTTACGGCGTCTACCCGGCCAAGGACGGCTATCTCGCCATCGCCATGACGCCGATCCCGAAACTTGCCGACCTGCTGTCCCTCGATGAATTGGCGCCTTATCGCGACAGACCGGCTTCGTGGTTCACCGCGCGCGACGAGATCAAGGCGATCATCGCGCAAAGGATCGCCAGCAAAACCATCGACGAATGGCTTGATATTCTCGAGCCGGCCGACATCTGGTGCGCCAAGGTGCTGACCTGGCCGGAGATGCTGGCCAGCGAGGGCTTTCGGTCGCTCGACATGCTGCAAACGGTGACGCGCGAGGACGATGTCTCGATCCTCACCACCAGTTCGCCGCTCAGGGTCGATGGTGTCAGGGCAAAGGTCGATCGCGCCGCGCCGCGCATCGGCGAGCACGGTGCCGCGATCCGCGAGGAGTTCGGCCTGTGACTACGCTCAAGGGCATGACCTGGAGCCATCCGCGCGGCTATGATCCGATGGTCGCCTGCTCATCGCTTTGGCGGCAGAAGACCGGCGTCGCCATCCACTGGGACCAGCGCTCGCTGCAGGATTTCGAATCCTTCCCGGTCGAGGAACTGGCGCGCGCCTATGATCTGATCGTCATCGACCATCCGCATGTCGGCCAGATCACGGCGGAACGCTGCCTCGCGCCGCTGGATGTCGCCGGCCGCGAGGCCGAGCGCGCAGCGCTCGCCTCGGGCAGCGCCGGCCAGTCCTATCCGAGCTATGCCTGGCAAGGGCGGCAATGGGCGTTTCCGATCGATGCGGCCAGCCAGGTCCAGGCATGGCGGCCGGACGCGCTCGATGCACCACCGGCGCGCTGGAGCGAGGTGCTCGAACTCGCCCGGCAAGGCCGCGTGCTTTTGCCGCTGCGGCCGCCGCATGCGCTGATGGTGTTTTACACGCTTGCCGGCAATCTCGGATATCCCTGCGCCACCGATCCCTCCGGCGATCTCATCGATAGCGAGACCGGCAGCGAGGTCTTCGAAATGATGCGAGAGATCGCCGCGCTGGTCGAACCGGGCTGTCTGGAGATGGATCCGATCGCGGTTTCGGAACGCATGGCGGAGGCCGGTTCCCGCATTGTCTGCGCTCCACTCATCTATGGCTACGTTTCCTACGCCATGTCGGGGTTTCGCGCACACCGGCTGGCCTTCACCGACATCCCGGCCGTCGGCTCCAACGGCCCAATCGGCTCGGCGCTCGGTGGCACGGGCATTGCGGTGTCAGCCTTTTCCAAGGCGAAGGAGGCGGCGACGGATTTCGCCTATTGGGTTGCCAGCGGCGATGTCCAGCGCGGTCCCTACGCCGCCGCCGGCGGACAGCCAGGCCATGCTGCCGCATGGGAAGACCAGATCGTCAATGCCGCGACCGACAATTTCTATCGCGGCACGCGCGCGACGCTGGAGGGCGCATGGGTGCGGCCGCGCCATGACGGCTACATGGCGTTCCAGCAGGCAGCGTCCGACCGCATCCTGTCCGGCATGACTTCCGGGCACAAAGGAGCCCGGGTCATCGCCGATCTCATCAGCCTGTTCCGGGAGAGTTCTGCGATGCATGCGTCCGGCGTTGCCGGTGGGGGAGCCTGAACGAGACCGGTCGGAGCAGAACGTCTGGACCACGCCCCGGCGAGACGCCGAGGCAAACCGACTATTCCAACCGCCAAAGCTTGCGGGCATTGCCCGACAGCAAGCTGTCGCGCTCCGCGAGGCTGCAACCGGAAAGCAGTGCGTGGGTCGCTGCCACCCAGGTCGACAAGCCGCCACCAAGCGTGCAGACCGGCCAGTCGCTGCCCCACACGACACGGTCCCAGCCGAACACGGCGATGGTGTGCTCGACATAGGGCCGCAGCGTCCCGACCGTCCAGCTGCCGGGATCGGCATAGGCGACCACACCGGAAATCTTGGCCATGACGTTCGGACGCCTTGCGATCTCGCTCATATGCTCACGCCAGGGATGCTCGGCTCCGCCCTTGATGTCGGGGACGCCGCAATGGTCGAGAACGAACCGGACGTCGGGTGCGAGGTCGGCCAGCGCTATTGCTTTCGGAATCTGGTGCGGCAGCACGACAAGATCGAAAGTCAGGCCGAGGCCGCCAAGCCGCTTGATGTTGTCGCGAAACACCGCGCCTTCAGACAGATCGTCGGGCATGACATGGAGCACGCGGCGGAAACCCCTGACGAACGGATTTGCCCGCTGCCTTTCGAGATAGGCCGGGAAATCCGCGTCTTCCGGGCGGCAGGACGCGATCGCCCCGACCAGCATGCTGCCGGCCTGTCGCGACAGACCTTCCACCCGTGCGGTCTCGGCTTCAATGTCAGCCGGATCGACATCGACCTCCATGTGCAGCACGCGCTCGACGCCGACACGCTGCGCCTCGGTGGCATAGTCCTCGTAGGAGAAATCGCGGTTGAGCGGCGGCACGCCGGCAAGCCATGGATAGCGCAAGGCCGAGCGATCGATGAGATGCAGATGGGTGTCGATGATCACTGGAGCTCCTCCCCAATTGGCTTTATCAAATTATCTCACGGAGGAATTCTTCATTCAAATAAGAATCTATGCTGCAGATCCTACAGCCGATCCGGCCAGATGCGATAGCTTCTCGCACGTCGCCAGCAACAGTTCGATCGTCCTGGTGATATCGGGCGCGGACGGCGCATTGACCACGGTAATGTAGGGAATGGACAGGGCGGCGATGGCCTTGCCGTCGGAACTGCGGACCGGAGCCGAGAGGTTGAAGACGCCGGCGGTCTGCATCGAGGCCATCATCTCGTAGCCACGGTCACGGATCTGGTCGAGCCGGGTGAAGAACTCGGTCGATTGCGCCGTCTTGTCGGTGCTGCGGACGTGTTCGGAGATCATCATCTGCCGCTCCTCCTGCGAGCGGAAGGCAAGCAGTACATGGCCCGAACCGGTGTCGAACAGGCTGATGTGGGAGCCCACCCGGATCGAGATGCCCCAGTAGTTCGGCGCCTCCTGCTGGGCGATGACCACGGCGGAACCACGATCAAAAACAACGAGTTGGTTGGCCTGCTGCGAAGTCTCGGCCAGCTCGCGCATCAGCGGCGTGGCGTAGGAAACCAGCCGCCGCACCGGAGCGTGCAGTTGCGCCAGGCCGAATAGTTTCAGGGTCAACGAATAACGGTCGCCGTCGAGCCTCGTGACATAGCCGCGCCGCACCAGCCGGTCGAGCATGCGGTAGAATTCGTTCGGGCTGCGGTCGAGTTTCTTGGCGATTTCGGCCTGGGTCAGGCCGCCGTCGACGCCGGCCAGCAGCTCAAGGATGTCGAGCCCCTTGTCGAGCGCCGGCGCGCGGTAGCGCTCGTCTTCGCTGTCGTCCATGAGGCATTTCTCCAGTGAATTCAACTCTTCATATACGCAGGAATGCGGCCGACGGAAACAAATTTCGCCTTGACGTACGTATGAATATTCTGTTTGTATATGAATGTAGTATTT
>NZ_PNOT02000322.1 GCF_002879535.1 Mesorhizobium intechi | reverse complement strand
GTCGCGGCCCGCCGCCCCGCCTCGAAGGCGATGAAATAGACGTTGCGCAGCAGGAAGATGAAGATGATCCAGACGATGAAGAGCGGCTCCGCCTCCTTCACGCCAAGGCCGCCGAGGCCGAAGATGACGACGAGGGTGACCGCAATAGCGGCCGCGACGATGATCACCACATCGAGCAGGAAGGCCGAAGCCCGCGTACCGGCGTCCGCCAGCTTGATCCTGAGGTCGACACCTTCCGGCGTGATCAGCGGCCTTGTCAGCTCGGCAGGGTTCCTAGCCGTTGCCATGCCGCACCAGCCGGAACAGGTAGAAATAGGCGATCCAGAAGACCAGCATGCCGCCGCCAATGGCGTAGCGCGCCGCATCGCTGGTGATTGTCTGGCGGCCGATGCCTTCTAGCAGGCCGGCAGACAGAAGCATCATCATCACGCCGACCATCACGGTCGCCGCCACTCGCCCGGCCTGGGCGGCGGCGGCCATCCGGGTCAGTTCGCCGGGAAAGGCGATGCGCGTGCCGATGCGCATGCCGGCCGCGCCCGCCAACGCAATGGCGAACAGTTCGGTCGTGCCGTGGATCGACAGCCAGCCGCCGAGCTCCAAGCCCAACCCATTGGCCGCATAGACCTGGAACAGCGCGCCCAGCATACATCCGTTCATCAGGATGATCAGCACGCTCGGCACCGCGAAGGCGAAGCCGAGAGCAAAGGCCAGGATCGCCACCTGCGTGTTGTGGGTGAACAGATAGGCGGCAAATCCGGACAGGAAGTGGCTGCTGCCGCCATCATAGAGCACGCTGCGCAGGACTTCGGCAGACGAATCCGGGTTGCGCCCGCCGGCAAGGCTGGGCGCGATGATGGCGTCGTACCAGCGTTTGTCGGAGGCGACCAGCCAGTAGCCGGCAATGGCGCCGATCACCGTCAGTCCGACCGACACCCAGGTCTCACGCCACAGGTCGCGGATCGCCGCCGGCCAGTCACGCAGGAAGAAATCGCCGACGCGCTGCCTCAGACTTCGTCGCGTGCCATAGAGATAGAAATAGCCGCGCAGGCTGAGCGCCTCCAGATAGGCGATCAACGCGCTGTCGAGCGACGTCGCGCGGGCCACCGAGAGCGAGGACAGAGCCGAACGGTAGAGCAGGGGCAGCGACAGCAACTCGTCTTCCGAAAGCGTGCGCGGCGCGCGTTTTTCGACGCGCGAAAGCAGCGCCTCGAACGCCTTCCAGTCGGCCTCGCGCTCCTGGCGGAAGCTTGCCAGCGACTGGCGTACGGCATCGGTGCCGGCGGGCAGCGTCATAGGAGGTTCTCCTCCTTGATCTGGATATAACGCTCGACCAGCGCCGGACCAAGCCGCTGATGGTCGGCCTCGATCACATGCGCGCCGAGCAGCCGCAGCCGCCCGATCACCACTTGCCGCTCCCGAAGCAGGCCGCCCGCGATGACCGCGCGGGCCACATCCTCGGGTTTCGTGGGCTGCATGTCGGCCAGCGTCTCCAGTTCAACATCCTTCATCAGCACGAACAGCACCAGATGCCGCTCGGCCAGCCGGCCGACGGTGCGCAGCATCAGTTCCGCGCTGATCGGATCGACGAAATCGGTGAAGACGATGACCAGCGAGCGACGGTCGAGCTTGGCCGCCAATGTCGTCAGCGCGAGCGTGAAATTGGTCTCCGCGCTGGAATAGTCGATCTCGGCCGCGCGCTTCTGGATCATCGTGAAACTCGGCGAGCCGCGCACCGCGCCGCTCGAGACGCGAGGCGTGGCATCGAAGGAGAACAGGCTGACAAGGTCGCCGCCCTTGAGCGCAATGAAGGCCGACAGAAGTGCTGCCGTTACCGCCCGGTCAACTTTCGGCACGCCGTCGACCGGCTCGCACATCAGCCGGCCGCTGTCGATCGCCAGCACGATGTTGTTGTTCTCCTCGACCCTGAACTCTCGCGCCAGAAGCTTGCCGTGGCGGGCGCTGCGCTTCCAATCGATCATCCGCCGGCCCATGCCCGGCTGATAGTCCTTCAGCGCCTCGAACTCGCGGCCCTGGCCGGCCCGCCTCTGTGCGTGACCGTCGGCGAGCGCGGAGCGTTGCAGCAAGGTGATGGCCTCGTCGCGCGCGCTGCTGACGTCGGGCAGCACCGCCACCTTGCGGTCCATCGGCAGGACGACCTGGTTCCAGGTCAGCCCGAACGGGCCGTTCCAGCGCAGCCAGAGCCGGTCGAAATTGGCAATGCCGCGCCTGCGCGCCGTGAATTCGAGGTCAAGCGTGCCGCCGTTCGCCGGTAACGCGCCGCCTGTGCGACTGACCGGCTCCACACGCCGATCGTGGCCGACACGCGCTTGCAACATGCGCGCCCGCTGGCCGAGCCTGGCCGCGACATGCACGGTAAAGCGCCCGCCGACGCCGACCTGCCCCGGCGCCGAGAGACTGGCACTGAGCGAGGCGCGCCCACGCCCGGCCGCTGCGTCGACCGCGAGAAATGCAAGCAGCGCGCAGATCCACAGCAGGCCCAGATACCAGACATGCGGCAGCGCGAGCGCGATGAGGAAGGCGGGGATCGCTCCCGCCGCCGCTGCCCACACCGCTCTGCCGGTCGGGTAGATCAACGCGGCGCCTCCGTCTGGTCGACGAGGTCGGAAACGATCTGCTCGACCAGCCGCCCATCGATCTGCGCCGCGGGCGACAGGATGACGCGGTGGCGCAGCGCTGGTATGGCGAGCGCCTTGACGTCGTCGGGAATGACATAGGCGCGGCCGTCGAGAGCCGCCCTGGCGCGTGCCGCGCGCGCCAGCATGGCGCCCGCCCGTGGGCTGGCGCCAACCTCGAGGTCCGGGCTTTCGCGCGTGCGGCGCACCAGAGCCGCGATATAGCCGACGACATCGTCGACCAGCGTCACGTCACCGACCGTGGCAAGGGCTGCTTCCAGCGTCTTGCGATCCGTCTGCGCCTTGATGCCGTATTGCGCAATATCGTGCGAGGCGGTGCCGCCGCCGTGGTGCACGATGATGGCCCGTTCCTCCTTGAAATCCGGATAGCTCACCCGGTGCTTGAACAGGAAGCGGTCGAGCTGTGCCTCGGGCAGGGGGTAGACACCCTGATGCTCGATCGGGTTCTGCGTCGCCACCACCATGAAGTTCTGGCTGAGCGCATGCGTGGTGCCGTCGAAGGTGACGGCATGTTCCTGCATGGCCTCCAGAAGGGCGGCCTGCGTCTTCGGCGGCGTGCGGTTGATCTCATCGGCAAGCAGAAGGTCGCAGAAGATTGGCCCGCGCGTCAGCGTGAACTGCCCGCTTTGGAAATTGTAGATGTTGGAGCCGACGATATCGCCAGGCATCAGGTCGGGCGTGAACTGGATGCGGCCATAGGCGACGCCAAGCGCTTGCGCGAAGCATCGCGCGGTCATGGTCTTGGCGGTTCCCGGCGGGCCTTCTAGCAATATGTGGCCGCCGGCGAACAATGCCGTCAGCATCAGATCGACCGTGTCGCGCTGCCCGGTGATCGCTTTCGCAACTTCTTCCCTGATCGCGGTCGCCAGGGCTTTCACATCATCGACGTTCACCGAGCCTCCTTGTCGTCCAGTCATGCAGCGCTTCCGCTGCTTCATGCATTTGCACCAGATTCCGAGCTTCAGCCGCCGCCTTGAAGCGACGGCCGAAGCCTTGCGTTTCGCTTCGGTCGCGGGAATCGAGCCAGCGGTCGAGCGCCTCGCCGGGCAGGCCTTGCGGCGCGCCGAGCAATGCGCCGGCACGCGCACGCATCAGCGCCGCATACCGATCGCCGAGCGCGCCGAGCCGCCCGGCGCGCTTCAGGAGCATCGCCGTGCTGTCGACCAGCGCCCGCTTGCCGAAGGCAATCGCCCGGGCCTCGGTGCGCGGCGGTCCGAACCGGCCGAGCCCATGCAGGAAAGCAAGGGCCGCCGCCGCCAGCACCGACAGCGTCAGCGCCAGGAAGGGCGGCTCGACCAAAAGCTTGGCAAGATCGTATTTCCGCCCGACGCCATGCAGCGTCAGGTCGAACATCACCGGGCCCTTGGCCGGCTCCAGCATGGCGATGATGTCAAGTGCCGCCGCCGCCTTTTGCGGATCCTTCAGCGCGGCGTTGTTGATCAGATCGGGGTCGGTCAGGACGTAGAACGGCTCTTCGTCGAGCTCGGTGAGAACGGCCTTGCCATTGCCCGCAGCGATCAAGGGGTGATTGTCGGCGACCCATTGCAGGTCTTCCGGCGTCGTGACCATGCGGCCTGCGACGTCGATCTGCCCGACCGGACTCTTGCCTTCGCCCAGCTTGGCCTTGGTGATGCGCCCGAGCCAGTCATTGACGACCGTGTCGGGCAGCCGTTCAAGCTTCATTTCCCAGCCTTCATGGTCCTGCAGTGGCAAGGTGACCCATTTGGGCAGCACGAACAGCGTGGCCTTGCCCGAGCGAAGCTTGATGATTCTTGCCAGCGCGGCCGGGTCGCTGTTTGGCGCTATGGTGACAATCAGCAGGAATTCGGACGCCACGTCTGAACTGAACGCTTCCTCGCTGCGCGCCATGGGTGGCGCCTGTCCATTGGTGAGTTTCAGCCATTCGACGAGCCCGGCATAGCCGGAGCCGCCCTTGGAGAGCGGCGTGCCGCCGCCTTCCGGCTGGCGGAAGTCCGGCGCGTAGGTCGACAGCAGGAAAAATCCCGCCGCGGCCAGCAAGCTGGCAAAAATGCCCCAGAATAGGGTTTTGCGTCTGAACGGTTCCTGCGCGGCCTCGACCGCTGGCGCGCTCATGTCCAGGCATCCCTGAAGACAAAGCGTTCATAGGCGCCGCGCGCCTGCTGCCAGCCTTCGGCTCCGACCGGCCGGCGGGCAAACAGCGCTGCCTCGACGATGCGCGCGATCTCGCTGAAGGCGCCGCGTGCCCGCGCCGGCAACGATGTGGCGCGGCGATGTCGCGCGAGGTCAGCGACGGGCGCAGAAAGTCGGGCAGCCGCCCGGCAATGTCGGCGACGCTGCGGCGAAGCAGAAGATGCACCGCCTCGTCGTAGTCGCCGCGAGCCGCGAGCGCGTCGGCCTCGGACAGCAGGATCTGCGCCGCACCGGCATCCGGGTGCCATGTCTCTTCCGCCTCTGCCTGCTTGCGCGCGCGCCGCCAAGGCGGGCGCCATGCCACGCCCTTGGCTTCGAGGGCCACGAGAACCGCGATGACCGCGACGCCGACGATCACCGCGCCCCAGAACAGGTAGATCATGTAAGGGCCGATCTTCGCCAATGCTTCCAGAAAAGGCCGCAGCCATTCCGGCGGCTCGGGCTGCACCAGCGTCGGCAGGTCAAACTGGATGGAATCGTCCGCAAGCAACTGCTTGTGTATCTTTGCCAGCCATTCGGCGTCCTGCGGCTGTAGGACTGTCACCCGCTCGCCCCTCTGCCCCTGCGGTTCGGTGCCGACACTGGCAACACGCCTCGACAATTGCAAGTCCACTGGACGAAGCCTTTTAATCTTGGCAGATTTACTTTCGAGGCGGGTTGTTTGGATGTTGCGGCTGCTCGGGGGATATGATGACCACTGCGACATTGGTACAACCCGGCCGATTCGAGATCGGCAGGGTGTTCAACAACACTTTTGCCGTTATCGGCCGCAATATCGGGCTTTGCCTTGGCCTTGCCGCTCTGTTCGCCGGCGTGCCGACGCTGCTGGTCCGGTTGTGGACCCAGCCGCAGGTCGACGCGATGTTGCATGGCGATCCGGGCGCGATGGCGGATCCCCATGCGATGTTCCGCAGTTCCTACCTCAGCCTTGTCGCCGGGCTGGCTTCCTTCGTTTTCACCATGCTGCTGCAGTCGTCACTGGTCCGGGCGACGATCGAGGACCTGAACGGCAGGCGGCCCTCCTTCGGCGACTGTATTCCGATTGCGATCCGCTTCCTGCTGCCGACGCTGGCGATTGGCTTCCTCGTCGCCTTTGGCTCGGTCCTTGCCATGCTGGCCCTGATCGTGCCCGGCATCATCCTGTGGCTCGGATGGTCGATGTCGGTACCGGTCCTGATTCAGGAGCGGCGGGGCGTTTTCGGCTCGATGTCGCGCAGCCGTGCCCTGACTAAGGGCAACCGCTGGTCGCTGTTTGGCTTGTTTCTCATATTGATGATCATCGCGATGATCATCCAGTGGGGGGTATTGCTGGTTTTCTTTCTGTTTGGCGGGATTCTGGCGCAGCTGGGCGCGGCGCTGGTGCAGACCGTGGTCTCCATGGTGCTGTCGATCGCCGCCGCGGTCAGCTATGTCGAGCTGCGCCAGGCCAAGGAAGGCGCAAGCATCGACGAACTGGCGCGGATATTCTCGTAGCGGGCGGCGCCATTCGCAAGGGGGCAACAGCCCAGTTCAACGACGGCGGCTACGGTCGGATCGCACGCTCGTCCGGCACAGACAGGACGAACTGGAGAAGGGGCGACGAGGGCATGAGGACAGGTCTGCCGCGTCCGACAGCAATTCGCGGCAGCGTCATCAAAATGGATGGCGACTTTCGTCCGCGCCTGTGGTGGCATCGAGCCCAGGTGGAGAGCGGACCGCCGGAGCAACAGGTCCATCTTCCGGTGAGTGGGCAAACTCCCTCATTGAGCGGCCTCTTTATTGGCTCCGACCGAGGAGAGTCGATATGTATGATCCTGCCGAGAGGAACAAAAGGCCGCGTCGTACCCAACCAGCCGAAGATGAGCGCCTGGCGCGGCTCGAGAAAACAGCCAGGCTCAAACGGCTTCGGTCTTACGCTTCCTGGCTTGCGCCTGATGCATGCGCCCAATTTCATGATGAGATCGACTGCTCCGCGCTAATTGAGGAGAGCCGTTCCTTGAGCCTGGCCTGATCGGCCGTTTCCCTCGCCTGATCCGTAAATCCTGAAAGGTCCGGTCCTTGCCGTGGCGGCTCGGGCTTCCATAGCCTGAAGATCGGGTTCGGAAGAAACATCCTCGGAATCTCAGTGACAGCAACCGCGCGGTACGCTCGTCCGGCACAGGCATGACGAGCTGATCTCCACGTCCGCCCTGGCCAGCGCCGCGGCGAGCCTTGCCTGCAGGGCCGGCAGCTCCTCGCTCTCGCCACGCCGTCTCAAACATTCGACAAGCCCATGCAGCGCCCAGACATTGTCCGGGTGCTGGGCGCAGCGCTGCACCTTGCCGCTGATGCCGAGATCGTCACGATAGACCTGCTCGGCCTCTTGCATGTGACCCTGGTCGAGAAGCAAGGCCGCCAGTGCATGGCGGGGAGGGTGCATCCACGCCCATGGCTCGGTGTAGGAGAGGTTGTCATCCAGCTCGACCGCCTGGCGCAAATGGGCGTAGGCCCTTTCGTGCCGGCCCTGATGGTAGGCAAGCTCGCCGTCGAGCAAGGCGGCCCCGACGGCGAGCGAGGCACGGGTCGGGTTGCTGAGGAAACGCCGTTCGGTCGGAATGGTCTCCAAATGCCGGTGGAACCGGTCGCGCTCGCGCTCGGCTTCCGTGAATTGCCTCAGAGCCGCATGGGCGACACCCTTGGCGTAGTGCTGCATGGCCGCTGTCAGCACATAGAGGCCGGGCCCTTCGACCGGCGGTTCGTCGATGATCTCTTGCCAACGGCCGAAGCGTACCTGCACGTGCGATTTCATCGCATGATAGCCTTCAACCGTTTGCGTCAGCTTGGGCCGGTCCAGGATGGCGACCACGTCTCGCGTCACCAGTGCGCGCACCTTGTCGGCAGCCCACAGCGCCGGCCGATACTGGCCAAGGAACATGCAGGTGAACATCATCAGGTGCAGATCGTGGCAGCAGCCGAGCAGGTAATAGGTCGGCTCGTCCGCATAGGCGAGATAGAGGTCATTGGCGCGGACCGCCTTTTCGCTGGCGATCCTCGCTTTCTCGTAGTCGCCGCATAGCACGTAGATATGCCCCGGCATGTGGTTCATGTGCCCAGCATCGGGGCACATTTCGCCGAGCCGGTCGGCCGAGCGGAGGCCGCGCTCCGGCATCGTGGACATTTCCAGGAGATGGATGTGCAGATGCAGGATCGCCGGGTGTTGTGCCGCGCCTGCCTCGTCGGCAAGCCCGATCGACCGCTCGCAAACCTTCAGGGCTTCAAGCACGTCGGAATTCGGCGCCGGCTCACCGGTCTTGAGGTCCCACAGCCGCCGCACCGTGCGCATCATCAGCGCCTCGACCAGCAGCGCCATCACATCGTGGTCGTCGGGAAACTTTTCATAGACCCGCCGCATCGCTGCGGCATAGGCATCATCCCATCGTTCGAATTCCTGCGGGCTGACCGCGTGCGGCTTCTGGAAGCGAGAGGCCAGCGCCTCGATCAATCGCCGTTCGATCTCGCTGGCGCCGCCCGCATGAGCACGCGCCAGCCGGACATGCTGGAAGCAGCGCCTGGTCGCGCTGTTGGCCTCGGCCTCGCCATGTTCCTTCCAGGTCAGATTGTAGAAAGGCCCGGCGGCGTAGGCGATGCCCCAATGCACCATCGCGCAGCCGGGATCGGTCTCGAGCGCCTTCTCAAAGCACTTGATGCCTTCCTCGTGGTTGAAGCCGTAGCACCAATTGAGCCCGATATCGAACCAGCGCTGGGTCTCGGTCGAGCGGGTGGAGATGGGACGGCGATACGTGCCAAGGTTGAAGTGGTCCATTTCCCGGCTCGTCTGACTCACCGCCTTCGTCAGGCAAGCGCAGTCGCTGTGCTCACTGCCTCCAACCCTCGGCCCGATCCGAATCGTCGCGCGATTTGGCTATTTCACCCACAGGCTGGCATCGGCCGAATGGCACCATATACACGGCACGCGCCGGCAATGGAATGCCGCAGCAAGACCTCTCTAGCCTCGGAACGCGACCTGCAAATCAGAATTTATAGGCGATCCCGATGCGAACCTCGTTGGTCTTGAGGTGTTCGTGCTCTTCCCAACCCGGGTCGGCGTTATCGGTTGCAGTCGTAACCTTGCCGAAATCGGTGTAGCGATATTCCGCCTGGCCGACCCAGTTCTTGTTGAAAGCATAGGCGAGGCCCGCGCCGACCGTCCAGCCGGCCTTGATTGTCGACTTGGAATCCGTTGCCGGCCCGTCTTCGAACTTCGTGTGAATGTCTCCCAGCGCCAAACCGCCGGTGACATAGGGCAGCCAGTTGTCGAACGCATAACCCAAGCGCCCGCGCAACGAGCCCTGGGCGTCGATATGGGTATTGTCGTCGGTTCCGAACGGCCAGTCCGGGTTGTGGCCGACAATTCCGGAGGCCTCGATATCGCCTTCGACGCCGCCGACAATGTTGCCCCATTGCATATTGTAGCCGGCAAAAACACCGCCGGTGACCCCACGGAGCCTGAAGCTATCCGAATAATCTGAATCGCCGCTGACGATGTTCTCGTCCTGGATACGGTCCTTGCCCCAACCGTAACCGATCTGGCCGCCGATATAGGCGCCTGTCCAATCGTAGGTGGAAGCCACGGGAAGCTCGTTCACAACATCGGCCGCCATGGCCGAGGTGAGAGTCGCGCCCAAAATTGCTGCTGCCAAAACGTATTTCATAGCCTCTCCCCGCATGCCTGACCCGAGCTTTATATCAGTATCACCTTATATATCGGTATCACAGGAATCCCCCTGCAATTGCATGGTTGAAGCGCACACTTTCCCCAAGCATGTTGCGACGGCGCAACTAAAGGGCGTTTCGGAGGGCCGTTTGGCCTGCTTCCAACGATTGTCGCCCCGATTTCCGAGTTCGCCGAGGAGCCGCGTTGCCACGGTGAGTCAGCCGCGGCTGGATTCCTTGGCCATCAATGGGTGGCTCCAGGCATTGCAAACGCCATGGTGCCACTGCCGATGTTTACGACTCTAGCGCTGGGGTTTCTGACAAGAATGCCGCCCGGCCTATGTCAGGGTGGACGGCTTTTGAAAATGGAGGTCTGAATGGGAATTGAACCCACTACGTCGGTTTTGCAGACCGCTGCGTCACCGTCACGCCTCAGACCATGCTGGTCTTGCGGCCACTCCATCAACTCTGATCAACCTTGCCGTAGGCGCCTTGCTTGCGACGCGGCCGAAGGAAACGGCGGCTCAGACATGACTTGATGCTCAGGAGGCGCGGCAACCAAGCTGCTGCCACCCGGTGGCAGCGACCGGGCCGGCGTCTTTAGATATCGGATAGGTTTAGCCGGTATCTATCGGAAAGAAAGGAGCCGGAAAGTCATGACTGAGATCTGGCACTCACTCCTTGCCAATCTTGCCCTGGTCTCCATCCTCGTCGTCGCCTGGGATCTTGTGGCGGACTTCACCGGGCGCCTTCCACAGCGCATCCAGTCGCTGGTTCTCGGGGTGGTCATGTGCTTTGGCGCGATCATTTCCATGGCGACGGCCCTGTCCGTCTCCGGCTTCGTCGTCGACCTGCGCGCCGCCTTCATTGCTGCCGCCGCGTTCTTCGGCGGATGGCCGGCAATGGTCATCGCCACGGCCGGCTCCATTGCCTATCGCATCCACCTGGGCGGGCAGGGCGCGGGCATCGGCATCGTCGGCATCCTCATCACCGCGATCGTCGGTATTGCCTGGCACCACATTGTAGCGGCCCGGTCGCGCACCATCTTCGACATATTCGGCCTCGGCGTGTCGGTGGCTTTCGCCGGGCTGCTCACGCTTCTGGTCATTCCCCCACAAGTCGTCGCCGATCTCGTGCAGCAGAGCACGCTCCCTTCGCTCGTCTTCCGTTTCCTCAGCACCGTCATCATCGGCGTCCTGCTCCACCGGCAGCTGCGCCAGCGCGATCTCGCAATGTCCAACATGATCTACCGTGCGATGGTCCGCGAGCTGCCGGATTGTCTGAACATCAAGGATGTCGACGGTCGTTTCATCGCCGCCAATCCCGCCACCGCTGAAATGATGCGCGCCACTTCGGTCGAGCAGCTTATCGGCAAGACCGATTTCGATTTCTATCCCAAGGAGGTCGCCGAGGGTTTCCGGCAGGATGAGATGGGCGCGCTGCAGGCAGGCCAGACGCTGCGCATCGACCAACCGGCCGTCTTCCCGGACGGCAGGCAGGGCTGGCTCTACACGTTGAAAGCGCCGTTCCGTGATGAGGCCGGCAAGATCACCGGTGTCATCACCTACAATCGCGACATCACCGAGCAAAAGCGGAATGCCCAGCTCAAGAACGATTTCATCTCGACCGTGAGCCACGAACTGCGCACCCCGCTGACATCCATCCGCGGCTCGCTCGGCCTGATCGCGGCCGGCGTGGCGGGCGAACTTCCACCCAAGGCCGCCAACCTCGTCAACATCGCTCACAACAACAGCGAAAGGCTGGTTCTTCTCATCAACGACATCCTCGACATGGAGAAGATCGAGTCGGGCGTGATCGCCTTCAAGATCAAACAGATGGCGGTCCGCCCGGTTCTCGAGCAGGCCATTGCCGCCAGCTCAAACTACATGGCCGACAGCCGGATCCGCATCGTCCTGGTCGATGATGCTCCGCGCGCCCAGGCCAATATCGACCCGGATCGCCTCCATCAGGTCATGGCCAACCTGCTGTCGAATGCGATCAAGTTCTCCGAGGCCGACGGCACCGTTATGGTAAGGCTCCTGCGTCGCGATCGCGACATGCTGCGCATCTCCGTGATCGATCAGGGGGCAGGCATCCCTGAAGCTTTCCGCAACCGCATATTCGGCAAGTTCGAACAGGCTGACGCGTCCAGCACCCGCAGGAAAGGCGGCACGGGCCTGGGCTTGAGCATCGTCAAGACCATCATGGAAAAGCTGGGCGGCGCCGTTTCCTTCGAAACCGAGGAGGGCAAGGGAACCTCGTTCCACGTCGATCTCCCCGAGGTGCACGGGCGGGAGGCGGAGTCCGATTTGCCTGTCCGCCCGTCGCGCGAGGTTGATGGCCGCCTGCGGGTTCTCATCTGCGAGGACGAAACGGACGTCGCGGTGGTGATCGCGGCACTTCTCGACGCGGAAGGGTTTTCCAGCGACGTCGCCCCTGACATCGCCACGGCGAAGGCGCTGTTGCGTTCCCGTGACTATGTGGCTCTGACGCTCGACATCAGATTGGCAGGGGAATCCGGTATCAAGCTCTTTCATGACATCAGGGCGTCGCCGCTGAATTCCGGCATTTCGGTCATCGTCATTTCCGCCGTCGCCGACGAGGCCAAGCGTTCGCTGAACGGCACCGCCGTCGGCATCGTCGACTGGCTGGAGAAGCCGGTGGATCCGCGCCGCCTTCGCGCCGCTCTGGCCAAGATTGTCGCCAGCGACGACGAACAGAAGCCGAAGATCTTGCATGTGGAGGACGACGAAGGCGTGCTTGCCGTGATGTCGGAGGGACTGGGCTCGGGTGTTTCGATCACATCGGCAAAGACCCTGAAGGATGCCCAGCAGGCGGTCGCGCATCATCGCTTCGACCTGGTCATCCTGGACATCGCGCTTCCCGACGGGTCGGGGCTTGATCTCCTCGCCGATCTGCCGCTCGAGACCGGGGTCATCGTGTTTTCGGCGGCGGAGCTGGACCAGAAACTCGGCGATCGGGTGCAGGCGATCATGACCAAGACCAGGGCATCGGAGATCGATGTCGCCAAGCTGGTGAGAGGTATGTTGGCTTCGTCCCGCATCGACGTGAAACCCGCGGCCCGTGCCAAGGAGTGACATCGATGCCGGTAAGGATCCTCTATGTGGACGACGAGGACGACATTCGTGAAGTCGCCCAGATGTCACTGGAGCTCGATCCGGAATTCGAGGTGCGGTGCAGTTCATCGGGCGCCGAGGCACTGACCGATGCTGCCGATTGGCAACCCCACCTCATCCTGCTCGACGTGATGATGCCGGACATGGATGGGCCGGAAACGCTGAAGCGCCTTGCCGATTCGCCGCTGACAGCGTCGATCCCCGTGGCGTTCATCACCGCGCGCACCCAGACGCACCAGGTCGAACGCTATCTGGTCATGGGAGCGGTCGGGGTGATTGCCAAACCCTTTGATCCGATGGCGCTTGCCGCCGAGGTCAAGAACCTGCTGCCGCGGCGAGCCGGCCCGGCCTAGGCAATTCCAGGAGAAGTGGACGGAGGAACGGCAGGCAGGCTGCTTGGAAACTTTGCGCCGCTGTTTACGGCTCCTATACCATGCACCCATATTCATCTACTGATTGTATCGAAATGCGGCCGTCGCGAGTCGGGTTTATCTATGATCGGGCGCATTGCGCGGCGCGATGATTCGCGTGGGTTTTGTTTGCATGGACCGCGTTGGCGGATGTCGGTTCATGGGTTGATCACTCCGGGGGGCACGAGGCGTGAACCGGAGCCGGACAGGTGAATGGAGCGAAAGCAAGAGTTCTGATCTGCGATGACGACCCCTTGTTGCTCGAACTCATGGAATTCAGGCTGAGGGCCAAGGGATACGAGGTCATCACGGCGGTGGACGGGGCCGAAGCACTCGCAAAGGCGGAGCAGGACGGGCCCGACATCATCGTGCTCGACGCGATGATGCCCAAGGCTGATGGCCTTGAGGTGCTGGCTCGTATCAAGGCGGACCCGGTCCTGTCCGAAACCCCAGTGGTCATGCTGACCGCCCGCAAGGCCGAAAGGGACATCGTCTCGGCCCTTGAAAAGGGGGCTGACGACTATCTCGTGAAGCCGTTCATTCCCGAGGAGCTGCTGGCCCGGCTCGCGCGTCTGATCGCGCGCAGGTACGGGAAACGCTAATGCGGCGCGGCCGGCGCGCCATCCTTGCCGCATGCCTGTTCCTGGGAGTTGCCGCAACGCCCTGCGCGACGCTGGCCCAGACGGTGGACGAGCTCTACGCTTCCGGCGTCAAGGCCAGGCAAGCCCAGCATTTCGACGAGGCGGCGGACCTGTTTCGGCGTGCGCTGGTGCTCAAGCCAGACAATGCCGACGCCCTGGTGCAGCTTGGCTTCTCCGAGCTCGGCCGCAACAATCTGCCGGCGGCGCGGGATGCCTTTTCAAGGGCGCTTTCGCTCGCCCCGACCTATCTGGACGCCACCTTCGGCATGGCCGAGGTCGAGTACCGCTCCGGCAATCTTGATGCCGCGCTGCCGCTGGCGGAGAAGGTTGCGCAAGCCGAGCCCGACAATGCCGACGCTGTCGCGCTCGCCGCCAACATCCACAAGGCCAGGCAGGCCGCCGTCAACAAGGGCAAGCAGGGCCCTGCCACGGCGTCGTCTAAGAAGAGACCGTTCCACCGGCGACCCGATCCCGTCGCCGGCCTGACGGAGCAGGGCAGGCAGTTGCGGGCGGCGGGCAAGTTGCCCGAGGCGGAAAAGGTCGTTCGACGCGCCCTTGCGCTGGCGCCGCGAAACACCGACATCCTGGTCGCCCTTGGGTTGATCGTGGGCTCCAGCCAGAGGTTCGACGAAGCGGGGCATTTCTTCGACCAGGCGCTTGCCGTGAAGCCCGGCCTTCTCGACGCCCGCCTCGGCAAAGTTCGCTTGGCAATCTGGCAGGGCGACGTGCCGCGCGCCCGGATCCTGGTCGATGACGTACTGGCAACGGCCCCGAACAATGTCGAGGCCCTCAACCTTGACGCGAGGATCTCCCTGCTCGAGGCGGATCACGCACGGGCCGAGCGGTCGTTCGAACGCGTCCTCGCGATCGATCCGCGCAATGCCGAGGCGCTCGTGGGGATTGGCGATGTGCGTCGCGCCCGTGGCGATGACGACGGCGCGCGGCAGGCCTACAGGCAGGCGCTCGCCATGGAGCCCGGCTCTACCGATATCGAGCAAAGGCTGGCCGTGCCATCGCCGCGCAAATGGCGGCTCGATCTTGGCAGCGAAGTGAGCGATCTCACCGACGGACTCGGCGATTGGACGGACAGCTCGGTCGGGCTCGCCTATCGCCTGACCCAAAGCACGACGATTTCGGGCCACACCCGGGTTGCGACACGATACGGTCACACCGACGTCCAGATCGAAGGCCGCATCGATCAGGTGTTCTCGCCTTCGTTGTCCTTCTATGTGCTGGCCGCAGCGACGCCAGATGCCGACTTCCTGGCGCGATATTCGGTCGGCGCCGGCGCTTCCTGGCAGGCTGTGGCACCGGCAAAAGCATTCGGGCCGTTGTCGTTCAACATCGATACCCGCTACGACGATTTTGCCAATGCCGACATCATCAGCATCTCGCCATGGGTACAGGCTTATTCCCTTGATGGCCGGCTGGGGCTTTCGGCCCGCTGGGTGCACGCAGCCGACGATATCGGCACGCGTGCGGATGGCTATGTGCTGCGCGCCGATCTTGCGGTGACGCCGCGTTTCAACGTGTTCGGCGGCTATGCCGACGCTCCCGAAATATCCGATGGCACGCTGGTGCCGACGCGAACCGTCTTTGGCGGCGTCTCCTGGGACGTCAACGATCCGATGACGCTGCGCGCCAGTATAGCGCATGAGCAACGCCCGACATTCGACCGAACCATATTCGGGCTCGGCCTAACCACGCGGTTCTGATCATGTGGTACATCTGGGATCTGTCCATAGTGCTCTCGGCCCTTTCCCTGACGATCATGCTGGTCCTGATCGTGCGTCGGGTGCTGCAGGAGCGCCGGGGAGTAGCGGAGGCCGATCAACGGCGCTTTCTTCTGACGGCGCTGATTGCCTTTACGGAAAACCGGGATCGTGAAGCGCTGAAGGCGGCGCTGCTCTCGGTGCCGGCGAGCGTGGCGATCGATGCCGGCTTCGAGTTCATTTCCCTGCTGCGCGGCGAGGAGCATGAAGATGTCGTTGCCGCCTTCAATGAATGCGGGCTGCCGACCCTGGTCGCCAGGCAACTGGAACGAGGCAACGGCGCCGAACGCGTTCACGCGGCCGAGATGCTGGCTGCTCTGCGTTCGGAAAATGCGGTGGTGAGCCTTCTGAGTGCGCTCGACCGCGACCGTTCGCGCGAGGTCAGGATCGCCGTCGCCATTGCGCTCTGCGATGTTGGCGCTTTGCCTCCTCTCGGTATTGCGCTGCGCAAGATCGGCGTAGCGGGGCAGCGGTCGCGGCGCCTGATCGAGCTTTTCAGGCGCTTTCCACCAAAGCGGTTCGAAGAACTCGAGGATCACGCGCGACGTCAGGACGCGGTGCCGTTCACACGGGCGGCCGCGATCGACGCGCTGGCGCGCAGCGGCGGGTTCCGGTTTGCCGATTTCTTCGCCCGCGCCGCCGGTGATCCCTCCCCGGAGGTTGCCGCCGCAGCGCTGCGGGCGCTTGGCCTGACAGGGCATGCCAACGCACCGGCCATCCTGGTCCAGGCTATGGGAAATGGCGACTGGGACGTGCGTGCCGACGCGGCCAACGCCGCCAGCCGCCTCGGCCTGTCCGATCTCGCCGCGCCGCTTGTGCGGCTTTTGGACGACGAGGCATGGACCGTGCGCTATGCCGCCGCCAACGCGCTACGCTCATTCGGCCAGCCGGGGGAGCGCATTCTGCGGGAGATCGCCGCGAGCGAGGTTTCGCGCAGTCAGCGCACGGCTTCGCTCATTCTCGCTGAAGGACCGGCCGCCTGATGTTCGACTGGAGCCGAGAGGTCGTTCTGGCCGCCACCGTCCTGTCCTGGTTCATCATCGGGGCGGGGCTGGCGCAGACGGCGGTTTACCTGCTGCAGCTCATCATCGCCGCCTACGCGCTTTCCAAGCGACCGCCAGTCGCCCGTTCGGCACTGTTGTGGCACCGCTATGGCGACGTCGCGCCGCCAATCGCCTTGCTCGTGCCCGCCTATAATGAAGAGGTGAACGTGGTCGAGAGCGTCCACTCGATGCTGGCGCTCGAATATCCGAATTTCGAGGTGATCGTCATCAATGACGGCTCGAAGGACCAGACGCTGCAAAGCCTCATCGACGCCTTCAGGCTGGTGAAATTCCATCGGCCCTACGAGGAGGCGCTGGCGCATAAGCCGATCCGCGGCCTCTATTCCTCGCCTATGACCGAACGGCTTTTCGTGGTCGACAAGGAAAATGGCGGCAAGGCCGATGCCCAGAATGCCGGCCTCAATGTCTGCCGCGCCCCGCTCTTTTGCGTCATCGACGGCGATTCCATCCTCGAGCCGGATGCGCTGATGCGCGCGGCCCAGCCCTTCATCGACGATCCCGAGCGCACCATCGCCGTCGGCGGCACGATCCGTATCGCCAATGGATCGAGGGTCGAGGCCGGCAGGGTGCGCGAGATCCATCTGCCTGGCCGGCTGCTGGCGCTGTTCCAGGTGGTCGAATATCTGCGCGCCTTCCTCATGGCGCGGCTGGCGTGGAGCCGTATCAACACGCTGATGCTGGTGTCCGGCGCCTTCGGCGTGTTCCGCCGCGCCGAAGTGGTGGCGGTCGGCGGCTTCACCAAGGGGTCGATGGGCGAGGACATGGATCTGGTGATCAAGCTGCACCGACATATGCGGGATGCACAGCGCAAATACCGCATCCAGTTCATTCCGGAGCCAGTGTGCTGGACCGAAGCGCCGGAGACGCTGAGCGTGCTTGCCAGGCAGCGAACGCGCTGGCAGCGCGGCGCGCTCGAATGTTTCTTCCGTTACCGCTCCATGCTGTTCAATCCGCGCTATGGCCGCGTCGGCTTCCTCGGCTTCGGTCACATACTGGTTGTCGATGTGCTTGGACCGGTGGCCGAGGTGCTGGGCTATGTGTTGATCCCGGCATTCTGGCTGCTCGGCATACTTTCGACCGAATATCTGCTGGCTTTCACCTCGCTCACCTTCACCTACGGTGTCTGCGTCAGCGTGTGTTCCCTGGTTCTCGAAGAGGCCGAACTGCAGCGTTTTCCACGCGCCAGGGACCTTGCCCTGCTCACGGTCGTCGCCGTGATCGAGAATTTCGGCTACCGCCAGCTCAACAATTTCTGGCGCGTGAAGGGATGGTGGCAATATTTGCGCGGCAACCAGGGATGGGGCGAGATGACCAGAACCGGCCTGACCGGCGTTAAGAAATAAGCCCGGCCGCCCGCATCATTTCAGAGTGCGCTCGATCTCCGCGATAAGCGTATCGAGCGCGGTCGGAGCGGCCTGCGGCTGCTCGATCAGCAGCGTCTCCAACTCGGAGGCTCGCGCGCTGATATCCGGAAAGCCGAACGTTCCGGCCGCACCCGCGAGCGAGTGCGCGATCCCGACCAGCACATCGACGGATTCTTTGCCAGCCAGGAAACCACGCTCACGAGCGGCCTTCAGCTCCGCGAGCCGATCGTTGCACCGGACAAGGAAACGTTGCTGCAAGGCACCGAAGGGATCGTTTGAGATTGGGCGATGCTCCATTGCGCGACGTCAAGTGTATTCAAGCAGAAACCGGCGCGAGTTGGAACGGACTGCTGACCGTTGGCGCTGGCCCGACCGTGCCGCCGCCCCGCTGGAGCGGTTCACCATTTCATGGAAACGGCGATCCGCTCTTCCTGAAATTGCCCTAGTTGGTACCGTGGTGGGGCGGTTCGTTTTGCCAGCCAGCCAGCTCCGGCAAGTCGTCGAGCCAACTTTTCTCGCTCATCAAAGCAGCGCCGGCCTGAAGATCTGCCTCTGTGGCGTTCTGAATGAGCCAGTCCACCCACTTCCGATAGGCGGCCGGATCCAGTTGCGGCGGCAGCACCTTGGCCTTGGCCAGCATGCGTTTGCGGAAACTGGTTTGTCTACGCAGTTTGGTCGTCGTGAACTTGATGACCTTGCCTTGATAGTCAACCGTCCAGCGATCGCCTCCAAGATGGACAAGGCTGTCGATGGAGAAACCGGCATCGACCGGCCTGTCCCGCCAAGGCAGTTCGACGGCATTCTTCCTCAACTCGATGGCCCATCGCCTGTAATCGGCCCCGGTACGCTGGGGCGGCAATACGCCGGCCTGTTCGAGTATCTTCCTCCGGAAAGTAGGCTGTTTCTTGAGCTGGCCGGTCGTGAACTCGACGCGATGCCCACGAAACTCGACATGCCAACGGATCCTTCCGTTGCCGACATACTTCACCAGCCGGTCGATGAGGAATTCGCCATCGGCAAGCGTAACGCAGCCTTGGCTGATGCTTTCGTGAATCAACTCGGTGTCGGTGACCATTATCCGGCCTCGTGCAGAACTTCAGGCAGCTTAGCCATTGGAACGCACCTGCCACCATCAATCTTTTTCACTCGGGATATATCACGTTCCTCAAGCCGCCCAAAAGTGACGCGCCGTGCGTTCTAGGGGCGCGGGGAGCTTGGTGCAGGTGCCGCGCATCACCCGGTCGCGCTTGCTGTCGGCGGCCTCGAGCCCCTTCATCCTGACAAAACTGTGCAAACCGTCGTGTTACAGTCAGATGGTGATATGTCGCCGATCGCATAGCGATCGAAGCAAATGGGAGAGTTCGCCACGTCCAGGATCAACCGCCGCGCCTTGCTATTCCACTCCGGCAGCGCAGTCGTCGCCTCAACGGTTGCGGCAACCGCACGCGGCACAGGGTCGCCAGGCCAAGACCAGGAACCGTCCGATAGACTGCGAGAGCTGATTGAGGCCCACAGGGCGGCATACGCGGCGTTCGGCAAGGCGCTGCATGACTTGGGCGGCGACTCCGACCGGGCCAGCCGGGAGGAGGAGATGGCGCTGCTCGCCATCTGCGGCTATGCCGCGGTTGAGGAAGGGGATCGCCTGGCCAAGGGCCGATATCTTCTGGAGATTGAGGCGCGCGGCGAACTCGACCTCGCGGAGCATATGCAGGCTGTTCTTCGATCGACGATGTGGAAGGGGTGAGGCGGCCGGAGCGCAACCACGACAGTATCCGGCAAGGGAGGTTCGCCAAATCCTTCCGTCTTCGAGAGACGAAAGGATTTGTCTTCTGCCTACGACCGGCGGGTGAGCGGACGGCGGCAAGCTCGAGCAGCGCCGGAAGGTCCGGGCTCGACCAGTCACCGTCCATGTAAGCTTCGGCAAAAGCGATGTCGCCGCCCGCGAGCAGGCGCCGCAACGCGCGCCAGCGATAGAGCACCACCGTCGCTTCAGGTCCCGGCCTGGTGGTCGGGTGTCGCGCCGTTCGGCGTGCGCACGGTGATCTTGCCGACTTTCAGACAACCAGGCAGCCGCTTGATCACCGGCCGACGAAGATGCCGGACCACAGATCGGCTTCCGCCCTGCTTTCAGTATCCAACGACATCAGGCCCGGTCTTCCCTTGTGAAAGTTTAGGCGAAGCGACATGGGTAACGGGGCGTCGCGGCGGGGCAGGGCGTTTGTGAAGCCGCACGCCCTTTGCCCATAGCCGCAGCGCCTCCCAATGGATGCCGGCGACCACCTTCAGCGTCATCAGCGGATAGGAGAAGAAGGCGCGCATCAGCGCTGCGTCGGTCAGCATCCGACGCTTACCGGAGAAGCTGGCGACGATCAGCGGCCCCTGGTCGTCGCTGCCGGTGATGTGGATGGCCACATTGTCGCCGGGCAGACCGATCCGGAAGCTGTAGTTCATTCCCATCGCCATGAACGGCGAAACATAGAGGCGTTTGTCGCAATGCTGCCGGACGGTGCCCTCGCGCGCATCGCTTACGGGGATAAGATAGCTGTGCCGCTGGCCGAAGGTGTTGTTGACCTCGTAGAGGATCGCGGTCAGGTCGCCTTGACGGTTGTGGCAGAAATAGATGCTGAGCGGGTTGAAGGCATAGCCGATCATTCTGGGCATCGACAGCAGCCGGACCGGGCCGCCGGCCTCGATCCCCGCCATGATGAGCTGACCTTCGATATAGGCTTTCAGCGATCCGCTCGAACCGTCCCCGTGATCGCGGTCGAAGAAGCCGAACAGATTGAAACGGTTGTGCGACAACAGGCGAAGCCGCTTGCTCAGCACCTCGACCTCGTCGAGGTCGAGCAGCAGGAAGAACATGCGATAAGAGAGACGGTGCTGCCGCGGCTTCAGCCGCTGGTGCATCACCTTGCCGGCATAGAGGGCCGATTCCAGCTCCAGCATCACGCCGCCGCGAGGTTGCGCCGCGCCGCGGCATCGACGATGTGGATCCGGCCGGATTCGTGGGGCACATTCCAGGGCCGCCGCACCCCGCCCAGCGCCTCGGCGACGGCAAGCCCCGCCTGCAGGCCGTCCTCGTGGAAGCCGGCGCCGAAATAGGCGCCGCAGAACCAGGTGTTACGGCCGCCCTGCAGTGACCACAGCTGTCGCTGCGCGCGCATTGCGACGGCATCGAATACCGGATGTTCATAGGTCTCGCTGTGCCGCACGGTGTTTCCCTCCGGCTCGACGACCGGATTGAGCGTGACGAAGAGCTGCTGGTCGTCGGGCAGCGATTGCAGCCTGTTCATCCAATACGTAACGGAGAGCCGGCGGGTTTCACCTGGGCCCTCCGTCAGATAGTTCCAGCTCGACCAAGCGCGCTTGCGACGCGGCATAAGGCGAGGGTCCGAATGCAAAACGGCCTCGTTGCGGCTGTAGCCGAAGCTGCCGAGTTGCCTTGTTTCCTCGCTACTCGGGTCGGCGAGTATGCGCAACGCCTGGTCCGCATGCGTCGCGACCACCACATGGTCGAAGCGTTGCTCAGAGCCCTCGCAATCCGTGAGCCAGACCGCTCCACCACGCCTGGCGATCGAGCGCACGCAGCGTCCGGTAAAGGCGCGGCCTGCAACGCCCTTCGCCAGCAGCTCGACATATTTACGGCTGCCGCCGTCGACGGTGCGCCATATCGGCCGTGCTGCGAGCTTCAACAGCCCGTGGTTCTCGCAGAAGCGGATGAAGGCCGCCGCTGGATAACTGCTGACGTCGAGCGCCGGCGTCGACCAGATCGCCGCGGCCATTGGATAGAGATGATCCTCGCGGAAAGCGGCGCCGTAGCCCTTGGCGTCGAGATACTCGGCCAGGCTGATCTCGCCGATGCGGGCGATGTCATAAGGTGCTTCGCGATAGAAGCGCAGCAACTCCTTGAGCATGCTCCAAAAACGGAGACGTCCGACATTCGTCGGTTGCGCCAGCAATCCGCGCAACCCCGTGCCGGAATATTCCAGCCGCCCGCCATCGAGCGATACGGCGAAGGACATGTCGGACGACTTGGTGCGCACGCCCAGATGAGCGAACAGCGCCGTCAGATTCGGATAAGTCACTTCGTTGTAGACGATGAAGCCGGTGTCGACCGGGGTGCCGCCGGCATCGACTGTGTTGCTGTGGCCGCCCAGGCGCCGGTCCGCCTCGAACAGCGAGACCCGGTGCCGCGTCGAAAGCAGCCACGCCGCCGAAAGGCCGGCAATACCGCTGCCGACGACGGCGATGTCCAACGGCTTTTCCGCTTCGAAATGGCTGCCGCCGCTCATCGTCCGCTTCCTCCGATTTGCTATGGAAGGAAGCCACCTCCTCCCTTAGTTTCACCTTCTACGCAGCGGTGCGGGCTGCGGATCACCGCCTGCGGCAATCGTTGCGTGGCTTGTGATCCGAAAGGGATTGCCGCGCGTAACAGGGCTTATGAATGCATCGGGACATCATTTCATTGCCGACAAAGCCTTTCTCGCCTTCGATGCTGCGAAGACCGGATTGGCGGTGACCATGCGCAGGGATGACGAGGGCCTGTCGGCGCTGGAAGCGAGCCGTCTGCTCGCAGCGGTCGCGGCCGATCGGGATCGCGCCGCCTTCGCGGTGCTGTTCGGGTTCTACGCGCCGCGCGTGAAGGCCTTCCTGAAGCGCTCGGGTATGACGGCGTCCGCCGCCGAGGACGTCGCCCAGGAGACAATGCTCATCGTCTGGAAGAAGGCGTCCTATTTCGATCCGGCGCGGGCCGGCGTGTCGACCTGGATCTTCACCATCGCCCGCAATGCTCGGGTAGACCGGTTGCGCCGCGACGGCCGGCCGGCGGCTATCGCCGAGGCGTTCGACCCCTCCGATCAGCCGGAACCGCCGGTTTTGGGGGAAGAAGCGATGATCGCGGCGGAGCGCGAGGAGCGCGTGCGGGCAGCGCTCGGGCTCTTGCCGCGCGAGCAGGCCGATATCCTGAAAATGTCCTTCTTCGGCGAGGAAACCCAATCTCAGATCGCGAGCGCCTTCGGCATTCCGCTCGGCACCGTCAAATCGCGCGTCAGGCTGGCTCTCGGCCGCCTGCGCCAAATCCTGGACGACCTCAAATGATCAAGCATCATCCAAGCGATGAGACGCTGTTTCGCTACGCCGCCGGCAGCCTGGAACCCGGGCCGCGTATTGTGGTGGCGGTCCATGTCGGCGGCTGCGAGGTCTGCGCTTCGCGGATAGGCGAATTCGAAGCGGTGGGCGGTTCGCAGCTGCACGACATCGAGCCGGACGAGTTGGAAGCCGGCGCCCTCGATCGCGCCATGGCGATGATCGAGGCTGATGAGGCTGGCCGCCGCACACTCGCTGCAAGGCCAGGGCTGCCGCGCGCCGAGGTGGGCATCCGCTTGCCCGAGGTGCTGGACGAGTGCGGCATTGGACCATGGCGCTGGATCGGGCCGGGCGTGCGCTGGAGCCGGGTCACGCTGCCCGGCGACGACAATGCGAACGTCATGCTGTTGAAGGTCAGGGCCGGGCGCAGGCTGCCCGAGCATACGCATGCGGGCCATGAATACACGCACGTGCTGCAGGGCTCGTTCTCCGACGCGCGCGGCCGCTACGGACCGGGTGACCTCGATGAGGCCGATGACGACGTGCAGCATCAGCCGATCGTCGACAAGGACGGCGAGTGCATCTGCATTGCCGCGCTGGAAGGCCAGATGAAGCTGCGCGGCTTCTTCGGCCGGTTGATCCAGCCTCTTATCGGATAGCTGTCCGATGGGCATTGTCCCTGTCATCGTCGTCGCAGCGGTCGGTCTCGCCGTGACCATGGCGCTCGCCTGGCTGGTCGCGGTGCGCAGCGGCAGGTCGGGATGGGTCGATGCGATCTGGTCCTTCGCCGTCGGCGTTTTCGGTGCCTTCGCGGCGCTCATTCCTGCCGTCGACGGTGACAATCATCAGCGTCAATGGCTGGTCGCCGTTCTGGCGCTCGCCTGGTCGCTGCGGCTCGGTCTCCATATCGTGGTGCGAACCGTCCGCGACGGCCGCGACGATCCGCGCTACAGCCAGTTGAAGCAGGAATGGGGGTCGAACTTTCCGAGCCGGCTGTTCTGGTTTCTCCAGATCCAGGCTGCGGCCGCGTTTCTGCTTGTGCTGTCGATCATGGCGGCCGCCCACAATCCGGCGCCGGCCTTCGGCCTTGGCGATTGGGTCGGCATAGCGCTGATGCTGGCAGCGGTGGGCGGCGAGGCGCTGGCCGACGGGCAACTGAAGGCCTTTCGCGCCGATCCCGGCAACGAGCGCAAGGTCTGCGACGCGGGTCTCTGGGGCCTGTCCAGGCATCCCAACTACTTCTTCGAATGGCTGGGCTGGGTTGCTTATGTCGCGATCGCGATAGGCTCGCCCGTGGTCTATCCCTGGGGCTTCGCGGCACTTGCTGGGCCGGTGCTGATGTATTGGCTGCTAGTCCATGTCTCCGGCATTCCACCGCTCGAGGCGCACATGCTGCGCTCGCGCGGCGATCGGTTCCGCCGCTACCAGGCGCGCGTCAACGCGTTCTGGCCCGGCGCCCCCAAGGCCGCGGCCGTCAATCAAGGGAGTTGAACATGAGCCTGATTTCGTCAGCCATCCGCGCCGTCGAGCGCGCGCCGCTTCCCGACAGCGCGACACGCTACGGCATAGGCGTTCTCGTCGGAAGGACACGCCGGCGGCTGGCGACAACTGGATCGGTCGACGAAAGGCGATTCGCCGGCGATATGGCGGGCTATTCCATCGCCGAGCATACCGCGGTCGCCAACGAGCAACATTACGAACTGCCGCCTGAATTCTTTGCGCTCACGCTCGGCCCCAACGGCAAATACTCCTGCTGCCTCTATCCAAATGGCAACGAGAGTTTGGCCGAGGCTGAGATCGCGGCACTGGAGCAGACCGTCGAGCATGCGGGGCTGCGCGACGGGCAGTCCATTTTGGAGCTCGGTTGCGGCTGGGGTTCGCTGACGCTGTTCATGGCGCAGCGCTTTCCGGCGGCGCGCATCGTCGCGGTCTCCAACTCGACACCGCAGCGCCTGCATATTCAGGGCCAGGCAGCCGCGCGCGGCTTGACGAATGTCGAGGTCATCACCGCCGACATGAATGCGTTCGAGCCGCAAGGCCGCTTCGATCGCGTCGTCTCGGTCGAAATGTTCGAGCACATGTCCAACTGGCGCGACCTGCTGGCCCGCATCAGAACCTGGCTCGAACCGGAAGGCAGGCTGTTCATCCACGTTTTCAGCCACCGCCACAGTCCTTACCGCTTCAACCATCGCGACGACGCCGACTGGATCGCCAAGCACTTTTTCACCGGTGGCATCATGCCGAGCCACGGTCTGATCGGCCATTTTCCCGACTGCTTCACGCTCGAGAGCAACTGGCGCTGGAACGGGACGCACTATGCGCGCACGGCGCGCCACTGGCTGGCCCGCTTTGACGGGAACCGTGACCGCATCGGGGAAATCCTGGCGGATGTCTATGGCGCGGACGCCGCACTTTGGCGCCGGCGCTGGCGGCTGTTCTATCTCGCGACCGAAGGCCTATTCGGCCATGCGGCGGGCCGGGAGTGGGGCGTCAGCCACTATTTGCTGCGCCCGGCGGGCTGAGATGGAGGGTCTTGCGCGCTTTTGGCGACGCGTCGCGGCCTATGCCGCGCACAATGACCCGCTGACCGCCGCTGCCAACTGGATCGCGCTGGTCGTGGCCTGGAACCAGCCCTTCTATCCGCTTTATCTCTGGGCCGCCGTCGGCGCCGACAAGATCGCGCCGTCCTTGCTTACTTTCCTGTCGACGCCGTTCTTCGTCGCGGTCCCGGCCGTGGCGAGGCGGCATCCGCTTGCGGCGCGCGTGCTGTTGGCGACGACGGGGATCGGCAACAGCATCTTGAGCACCATGGCATTTGGCGTCGGTTCAGGCGTGGGGATTTTCCTTCTCCCTTGCGCCTTGATCGGCGCCGCCCTATTCAGGCCTTTCGAGCGGCCAATCGGGCTCGTTCTCGTTGCGCTGAGCGCCGCCGCCTATTTCATTCCGGTCCGCTTCTTCGGCCAGCCGCTGGCCAGCTACAGCGTCGCGGACAACAACGCGATAGTTGGCCTCAATGCCCTGAGCGCCGCGACGTTGGTCGTTTTCATCGGGCTGCTCCTGTCCGGCGCCGTCGCGTCTTCAGAAGGGCGAGGCGATCAGGCGCCCCGGAAGAAATAGCGGGTGAGCAGGAAGCCCACGGTCGCCGCCACCGCGCTGAGCAGCGAACCCCAGCAGATATCCGCCACTGTAATGATCGTCGGCCAGCCGCGGATCGTGGCCTGATTGGTCAGGTCGTAGGTCGCGTAGGCAAAGAAACCGTAGAGCGCGCCGTTGACGGCGGCTGTCGTCCACTTGCCGCTCGAGAAGGCCGGTGTGGTCGCGAAGATAACGATGCCCGCGACATAGCTCAGGTAGAACAGCGCGGCCGGAGCCGGATTGAAGCTGTCGACCAGGATGTCGCCGATGTAGCGGCGATAGAGCCGTTGCGACATCGTCATCAGCCACACGGCGTCGATGGCCAGGAAGGCGATCAGGGTCGTCGCGTAAGCCACGGCGTAGCGCATCATGAAGCCTTCTCACCCTTTATGGATTGATAGACGATCAAAGCCCTGTCCCGAGCCGCGCCGTGGTCCACGATCGGCCTCGGATAGCTCTTGCCGAGCTTGATGTTCTTGCCCTCAAGCGAGGAAGCAGGCGCTTCCCATGGCCGGTGAATGTAGCGGTCCGGCAAGGCGCCAATTTCTGGGATGTGGCGCCGAACGTACTCGCCCTGAGGATCGAACTTCTCGCCCTGCAGGACTGGATTGAAGATGCGGAAATAGGGTGCGGCGTCAGCTCCCGACCCGGCCACCCACTGCCAGCTTGCCGGGTTGTTGGCGGCGTCAGCGTCGACCAGCGTGTCCCAGAACCACTTCTCGCCATGGCGCCAGTCGATCATCAGGTCCTTGATCAGAAAGGACGCCGCGATCATCCGCACACGGTTGTGCATCCAACCGGTTCGCCACAATTCGCGCATGCCCGCATCGACGATCGGGTAGCCGGTCAGCCCGCGCTGCCATGCCTGGAGGGCCCGCGGGTCGTCGCGCCACGACATTGCGTCGAATTCCGGCCGGAAGTTGCGCCCGGCAAGGTCGGGGTTGTGAAACAAAAGATGGTAGGAAAATTCCCGCCAGCCGATCTCGGAGCGGAACTTCGAAGCGCCCGCACTTTTCGATTTGCGCAGGCAGGCGAAAATCTGGAACGGCGTGATCTCGCCGAAGGCGAGGTGTGGGGACAGCCTTGATGTCGCTTGCACGCCCGGAATGTCGCGCTGACGCTCATAGTCGGCCAGATCGTTCTCGATGAACCCATGAAGCCGGGCTTGTCCGCCTTCCTCACCGGGTGTCCAGCTTTCCCGCAGGCCTTGCGCCCAGTCGGGTTTGGTCGGCAGCAGATCGAGATCGTCCAGGCGCAAGCCGGCGAATTCACCTCGCCACCCATCAATCGATCCCGGTGGATCGATCGGATCGCGGATATCGGTCTTGTCCGCCATTGCCTTCCGGAATGGCGTGTAGACTTTGTAGAACCCGCCCGATCCCGTCTTCAGCAGCGAAGGTTCATGCAGCAGCGCGCCGTCGAAGCTGCGCGCCGTAAGTCCTTTTTCGCGAAGGCCCGCCTTCAGGCTGGCATCGACCGCCGCCTCGGATGGGTCGTAGCGCCTGTTCCAGAACACGCAATCCGCACCGCTGGCGGCAATCGCCTTGGCGACGACCTCCCCGGTTCGGCCACGCGCCAGGTAGAGGTTGGCGCCAGCATGGCCAAGCCGCTTGCCAAGAGTTGCAAGCGAATGATGCAGCCACCAGCGGCTGGCTGCTCCCATAGCCCGGACATCCTTGGTTTCTTCGTCGAGGATATAGAGAGCCATGACGGCAGTGCCGCGATGGGCCGCCGCCGCGAGCGCGGCGTTATCATCTACGCGAAGGTCGCGCCGAAACAGCACAACGGTCGGCGCTGTTGCTTTTCGGGTCATTGCGTCTCGCCGATCACTTGACCGGCGTCCAACGCACGTTTCTGCAGATCAAACCCGCGGCCATGCAACCCCGCGTGGTGAGGGCGCCATTCACTACTTTCAGTGTCATCGAATAGGTGCGGTTTCGTTTAGGGTCGTAGGCGTTTCCTGCCAGCGTTCCTCGTGACGCCGGTTTTAGCGCCATGATCAGCTTGTCGCCGGCTTGCTCTCCCTTGCTGGTGTCACGGATCCACAAATTGGTGGCGCATAATTGCTGTCCGCACGGCGCAATCGAAACCTTGGCATTGCCGTCATCGCGCATCCATATGCCGCGGCTGTCCGAGAACGCATCGGCGTGTGCAGCCGATGTCAGAAACATGACACACAGGAATGCGATTAAACCTTGCATCGCCCCTTTCTCCGCTAAATGACAGGTTTTGCTGGTTCTACGGCGGCGAGGGAGTTTTGGATCATCGAACCGTCGGAAATGCATCACGCCGGTAGCAGAGCTGGTGCGGAGTCTCGTCAGTGTGCAGCCAATCTTGCCAGAAGCGGCCTTCTGCAGCCGGCTCTAAATCGGTCATTTGTGGTTCTACAATTCACGGTCGGCCGTACCTCACGCGATCCGGCTCACCATTGTCGTTATCGATCAATAGCGACTCGATCCATGCCTTGCACCGCCAGACGAACCCAGGATGCCTCGCGCCAACAGGAAGCTGGAGCCTTCCAACCTATCTATTGTGAGCGGCTCTTGTGCTCACCCTACATATGATCACGCGGGATGCGGGCGCCACGCTCGCGCTCGAACAGTTTTTGGCCGTCCTCCAGTGCCTCGGTTCGCTCCGAAATCACCCACTCTGTCGCGGTGCAGGAGAGAAGGGTGGTGCAACGGCTTTGCGTGCGCCAGCCTTCGCGCTCGGCACTGCATGTCCAGCGGATCTCGGCATTCAGCGACAGCGGGTTATCAGGCGCAATCGACCATACCTCCTGCCGGGTCTCGCGCATGCACAAGCCGTTGCCCGGATGGCGGCTAAGACCTGTATCCTCGTGCACCCGGTATCGGGTCACGCCATTTTGCACATCGCGTTCAACAGAGCGGCCGGACGATCCTGCCGTGAGGACCTCGTGGCGGGGCAGGGGATCTGTGTTGGATGGCTGCGGGATTTCGATCCGGCGATGCGCGCCAAGCAGCGGCAATTGCAATTGCAACTTGGCAAGATCGATCGTCAGCGTCGCGTCGCAGGGCGGCGGCAGGATCGTCGGCCAATAGGCGTTGGACAATGACAGACGCAGACGGTGACCGGGGGCAAAACGGTAGCCGCATGCATCGAGTGCCAACGCGATTTCGACTGTCTCACCCGGCTTCAAGGGCTGTGGTTCGGAATTGCCGTTCCGATGCGCCAGGTTGAGCACACCGTAGCTGACGCGCGTCGCCACGCCATCGGGATGGACGTCGACGAGCCTGACTGCAAGGTTGGCCAGGGCAGCATCGCTGGAGAGCGACAGCTTTATGAGTGGTTGGCCAAGGATGATGCATTCTTCTGCAAGGACGGCGCTGTCGAAGGTGAGTGATCCAGCATCATCCACACGCTGGTCGCCGGCCATGTCCGAATCAGCCTTGCGCGTGAAGAATTCTCCTGCAGCGGTGCCCGTATCCTGAGGCGAGTGCAGGAGGGCGTTTCCTTCAGCGTGCGATGAATCGCATCGAGCGAGCCTGCCCGAGGCATCCAGGCCAAGAATGAGTGTGTCGCGAACGTCCCATCTGTCCATGGCAACCCAATAGCCCGGATCGGTCTCGCGCCGACGGCCGGGTCGCGGCCCGTCCAAGATATAGGCACGCAGCCTCGGCGTATTCTCCGCTTTGTTGTCTTCCCCGCACAGCCAATGGCGCCACCATGAAATTGCCTCGGCATGGAAATCGGCGCGTGGCTTGGGATCAGCGAAATGCGGATACTTATGAATCCATGGGCCGATCAGGCCCCAGGCCATTTCCGGCATCCCGGCGACCGCTTTCAAGGGCGTGTTGCGGTAACCGTCGGCCCATCCGGCAATCACCAGTGCGGGAATGGAGAAACCGTCAAAATCCTCGCAGATCGAACCGTGGCGCCAGAAGTCGTCGCGGCGCTGGTGGGAGAGCCATTCCTCCATGAAGAACGGCTCGCCTTCCAGCCGCTCGAGCCACATATCGCGCCAGCGTTCTCCGACGAGATCGGGATCGGGAGGCCGCGACTGGAAGGCATTCATCGTCGCCGCCCATGACAGTTGCGCCGATAGATGCGCGCCATTCTTGTAATGAATGTCGTCATTATAGCGATCGACAGTGGACGACAGGGAGATCACGGCCTTGAGGGCAGGCGGCTTGAGGGCCGCCACCTGAAGCGCGTTGAACCCGCCCCAGGAGATCCCCATCATGCCGACATTGCCATTCGACCAATCCTGCGCTGCGATCCATTCGATAACCTCGACCGCATCGGCCAGCTCACGCACGGTATATTCGCCGTCGATCACGCCGTCGGACTCGCCGCAGCCGCGAATGTCGACGCGCACGCCCGCGATGCCGGCTGCCGCGAACACCGGATAGGTGGACTCATCACGCGGGGCGGTGCTGTTGCGTTTGCGATAAGGCAGGAATTCGAGCACCGCCGGCACCCCGCCGGGAGCCGGTTCGGGCATCCAGATGCGGGCGGCGAGCCGGGTGCCGTCCTTAAGGACGATCCACTCATTTTCGATGACACGGAAATTCCTGTTGGTCATTCGATCAACCACGAAAGCTCCACTCGGCGGCGAGCACACCGCGCGCCGCCGGAAAGGTACGATTATTTCCCGGTTCAAGCCTCCAGCCAGACCCGGCTGGCGATGCGGCCATTGGAAAAGTCATTGCCAATATCGGGAACAAAACCCTTGAGATGGCTCGTGCAGGCGTTGATGAAGTCGTTGAATACCGGCAGGATCAGGCCGCCCTCATCTCGCACCATCAGGGCCATGTCACGGTAGAGTGCCCGCCGCTTGGCCTCGTCCAATTCACCGCGCGCCTTGACCACCATCTGGTCGAAGTCGGGCCGCTTGAAGCGGGTGTCGTTCCATCCCGCATTGGAAACGTAGGAGGTGGAATAGCGTGCATCCTGGGTCGGGCGTCCACCCCAAAAGGAGGTGCAGAACGGCTTGACGTTCCAGACTTCCGACCAGTAGCCGTCACTCGGCTCGCGCTGCACATTGATCTTGATGCCGGCCTTTTCCGCGCTCAACTGGAAAAGCTGGGCAGCATCAACCGCGCCGGGAAACGCTGCCTCGGAAGTGCGCAGCAGGATTGGATCCTGAAGGCCAGACTTCTTGAAGTGGAATGCAGCCTTGTCGGGATCGTAATTGCGCTGCTCTATATCGGTAGGCGCGAGCGCATAGTTGACGTTGACCGGGTAGTCATTGCCAATGGTGCCGAAACCGCCCAGAACCCGCTTGAGGATAGCCTCACGGTCGACTGCATATTTGAGCGCCAGACGCAGATCGTTGTTGTCGAAGGGCGCGGTGTCGCAATGCATGAGGAAGGAATAGAAACCCTTGCCGGAGGTGCGCAGGATCTCGACGCCCGGAACCTGCTTCAGCAACGGCACGACCTTGGGTTCGACGGTGCTGATGAAATCGACCTGACCGGAGCGCAAGGCGCTGACCCGGGCGGTCAGATCGTTCAACACGGTAATAAGGACGCTGTCGACGTAGCCTCGGTCTTGACGCCAGTCGTCGGTGTTTTTTTCGAAAGCGGACCGAACGCCCGGCTCGAACGCAACCAGCTTGTAGGGGCCTGTGCCGATTGCTGCCGCCGGCTTTTCCACGCCGCCGCCTGGCTGGATCTGAAGATGATAGTCGGTAAATATCAGCGGCAGGTCCGCATTGGCCTCCTTCAGAGTCACCACCATGTCGCCCGCCCGCTCCTCGATACGGTCTATACCGGACAGCAGGCCCAACGCGCCCGATTGCGATTTCTTTCCGGCGTGGCGGCGCAACGTCTCAACGGCATCGGTCACAGAAAACCCCCTGCCGTCGTGGAAACGGACGTCCTTTCGAATCTTGAAGGTCCACGCCTTGGCGTCGGCCGACGGGGACCAGGATTCGGCCAGCGAGGGAACCGCCGCGCCCGTCTTGGGATCGGATTCGACCAGCGTATCGCCCCAGCAATGCGCGATCACAAAATTGACGCTGGCCGACGCCAGGGCCGGGTCGAGCGTATCGGCGGAGGCGCCGCCATCGAGTGCCAGGCGCAAGTGTCCGCCGCGCACCGGCGTTTGCGCCCCGGCCGGCGACACCAGCGAGCCGGCAGCTGTGATCAGGCCCAGAGCGGCTCCCGCTCGAAGAACATCACGACGTGAGAGACTCGGTAGCCTGTTGGAAGCGCTCATTGGGTTCCCCTTGGAGTGAAGCTTGTGGCCGATACTAGGCCGGGCCCGGGGCTGCGCAATTTCGTCGCTTGAAGCATTTTTAAGCGAGTTTATACTGTCTCAATGAGCAAGCCATGGGCCAATTTCAGCAACAACCTGAAGCTTGCGTGCAGCACCCGCAGATCCGTATCCGATTTGTGCCGCGCGATCGGCCTGAACAGGCAGCAGTTCAACCGCTACCTCCATGGAGGAACCCTTCCTTCCGCTCATAATCTCCTGACGATAGCGGCAGCTTTTGGCCTCGAACCAGCCGATTTCGACCTTTCCCCGGACGTCTTTCGCAGCAAATTGGGCGAGCAGCACCGACAAACTGCGCTGCATGGGCCGCTGGCCAACGCCTTTCCGGGCGACGGGCATGCACTCAAACCATACCTCGGCTTCTATCACACATGGCACATATCGCTGTCGTGGCCGGGCCGGATCGTCTGTGCCTGCGCTCACTTGCGCGAGAACGGCGGACAAATTCTGGTTTCTACCCTCGAGCGCATCGAAGATCCCGAAAACGGCATCGTGCAGCGTTCACGCTACACCGGGCTCGTGGCGTATCGGCACCAGCGCATCTTTGTGACCGAGCTGACGCGAGGCGAGGCACCAACCTTTGGACAGACGATCCTCATGCCGTTCGAGACGTACCAGCGGCGCTATCTGCGGGGCGTCACCATGGGGATATCGTGGCGAAACAACAATCTCCCCTACGCCACCCGCACCGTTTGGCACTTTCTGGGGAAACTTGTCGACAAGAGAAGTCTGATATCGCGCTGCGGCGTCTATGCGCTCAATTCCGCGGCGGTGCCCACCGCCGTGCTGTCTTTCCTCACCGAGGCCCAACCGATTGCGGCCGTGCCGGCGCAGACACCCAGGCCGGATCGCCGGCCGCATCCTTGAGTCACGACAGTTTTTCATGGATTTCATTGCGAATCCGACCGGCGGCATATGGACGCCATCACCCGCCGACGGCACTGGCCGGACACGATCGTTTCGACGAAGGCAGCGATCTGCCGTCGATGGCGGCCGCCGGCCATCAGTGAAAGTGTCGAGACGAAGTTCAGGGTATCCAGACGGCAGGCGATCGGGAACGAGCGTGGGTTCGGTAGGGATGTCCGGCGTCCGACGGTAAAGCATCTTGCGGCTTACCGGAGCACAGCACCGACGGTGGAGACAAGAGTTAGTCCGGACAGGGCGCCGTCGATCAGTGTGGCGCGATCGACGGCCGCTTCACTTCGGCTTCCAACATGGCGACAAAGGCAGTCACTTTTGGCGGACGAAACCGGGCGGCGGGATAGACCGCGTGGATGCCGCCCGACGGCAGGGACCAGTCGGGCAGAATCTGGACAAGCGCGCCTGTCTGCAACGGATCAGCAACCAGAAAATCCGGCAGTACCGACAGGCCGCCTCCGGCCAGTGTCGCGGCAAGTACGCCCGGGGTCGCGTTGATTGTCATCGCCGGCCGCATACGGACTGAGCGGCGGTCGAAGTCGGCGCGCGAGAAATGCCAAACCAGCGGCTCACGCAACGCGCCATTGGCGATGAATGGCTGCTGGCCAAGATTGTCGGGGACATCGGCGGAAATCGTCCGAGCTAAGTCGGGCGCCGCGACCAGCAACTGCCGGAATGCGCCGATCCGGCGCGCCTGCTGGCTGGAATCGTCAAGCCAGCCGACCCGCATTGAGACATCGATGTGGTGGGCGATCAGGTCGATCTTGGCGTCTGACAAGACGAGGTCGACCGTGCATGCAGGATAGGTCCGACAGAATTTGGCCAGCAACGGTGCAACCGTCGATGTACCGAAGTCGTTCGGCGCGGCGATCCGCAAGGTCCCGATCGGGTTCGTCGTTACCTGGGCAACTTCGCCGAAGGCGTCCTCGGCTTCGCGTAGGATAATGACCGACCGCGCGTGCAGCAACCGGCCGGCTTCAGTGGGCTCGACACGGCGGGTCGTCCGGAGGAGAAGGCTCGTCCGCAGGTCCGCCTCCAGCCGGGCCACCTGCTGGCTTACGACGGTCTTGGTGATGCCGAGCCGAGCGGCGGCACGCGTGAACGAGCCTGCGTCCACTACGGCGACGAAATAGGCGAGTCGATTGAGATTGATCGTCTCCATGCCGCGACTCCATTGTAAGCGAATAGCACACAGTGTTTGTAGTTAGTCGGTATATTGCGCGCAATCTCGATCGCGTATCTTGCCGTTAGATTTATGGGACGACGGATATGCGGATCACTTACCTTTTCGACCCCCTGTGCGGCTGGTGCTATGGAGCCGGTCCTGTGGTGGAAAAGCTGTCGCAACTCGACGGCGTGACGTTCAACCTGGCGCCGACCGGCCTGTTCGCCGGCGAGGCTTCGCGTCCGATGGACAGCCATTTCGCCGCCTACGCTTGGCAGAACGACCAACGCATCGCGCGGCTTACCGGCCAGCCCTTTTCCGACGCCTATCGCGAGCAGGTGCTCGGCTCGACGGGCGGGATGTTCGACTCCGCGCCGGCCACGCTCGGCCTGGTCGCGATAGGTGTCGCGGAACCGGCGCGCGAACTCGAAGCATTGAAGGTGCTGCAGCGCGCCCGTTATCAACATGGACGCAACAATTCCGACCTCGATGTGGTTGCCGCAATTCTCGCAGAAGCTGGCTTCACCGAAGCCGCTCGGCGCCTCCAGAGCCCGGATGAGGCGCTTCTCTACGCCTATCGTAGCCGGGTTTCGGCGGCGCGCGCCGACATGGCACGCTTCAACGCCGAGGGCGTTCCAGCTCTGATCGTCGACCGCGATGGCGATCAACGGCTGATGCGCGCCAGCGCCCTGTTCGGTGCCTTCGACGTGCTGGCCAACCAGTTGCGCGCGGCCTGACGATCGCGGCGAACGCGACACACACCGAATTCGACAGAACAACGTAACGTTTGACATCAAGGAGACCGATATGGCCACCAATCCATCCAAGCTTACCTGGAAGCATTTCCCTGCCGGCCAGACCGGCTTTTTCCGCGCCCCTGTGCTGCTGGCCGGTCCGACCGAAGCGCTGCTGATCGATGGCGGCTTCAGCTATCCGGATGGCCGCGCTCTGGCCGAAGCGATCAAGGCGACGGGCAAGACGTTGAAAACCATCTACGTCAGCCAGTCCGACCCTGACTACTATTTCGGCCTGATGCCAGTGCATGACGCCTTCCCGAACGCAAAAGTCATCGCCGCATCCGATACGATTGCGGCCATCAACGGCAATATCGAGAAAAAGCTCGCCGTCTGGGGACCGCAGCTGAAGGAGAATGGCCCGCAGACGCTCGCCGATATCGTGCTGCCTGAAGCCTTCGACGGCCCGGCGTTGACGGTTGACGGCGAGTTGGTCGAGATCGTCGCTGCGGAAGGGCTGGCTAACCGGCGCTATCTGCGCGTTGCGACGCTCGATGCGATATTCGGTGGCGTGCTGATCTTCTCCGGCGTCCATGTCTGGACGGCCGACACGCAGAGCAAGGAGTCCCGCGCCGCCTGGGTCGCCAATCTCGACAAGATCGCCGCCCTGAAGCCATCGGTCGTCGTAGCTGGTCACCTCGATCCGCAGGCGGCAACCGATCCGAGCGCCATCGCTCACACGAGGGCCTATCTCCTTGCTTTCGAAGAGGAACTGCACAAGGCTGCGGATGCTGCTGCGCTGAAAGCCGCGATGGATGCGCGCTTCCCCGGCCTCGGTATGGGCGTCGCGCTCGATATCGGCTCCAAAGTCGCCATGGGCGAGATGAAGTGGGGCTGACATGACCAGCAATCTCGACCTGATACGTGCGACATACGAAGGCTCATCCGAGCAGAACGGCCGAAATCTCATGGCCGTTCTTCATCCGGATGTAGAGTGGACGGAGGCGGAAGGTTTTCCCTACGCCGGCACCTATGTCGGCGTCGATGCTTTGTTGGCGGGCGTATTCGCGCGGCTTGGCAGCGAGTGGATCGACTACCGCGCCGAAGTTCACACCTACCTCGCCGATGGTGACCGCGTTGCCGCCTTTGGCGTCTACTCCGGCACCTACAAGGCAACCGGCAAGTCGATGCGGGCTGCCTTCGCTCATCTCTACGAGGTCCGGGACAGCAAGATCCGGCGTATGACCCAGTATGTCGACACCGTCATGGTGGCGAAGGCCCTTTCCTGACGACCGAGAAAACCGAGAAGGAGATTATGATGAAGATGAAGACGATCACCGTGGCCTTTATCGCGTCCGCGCTCGCGGCGTCGAGTGCAGCCGCTGATGGCTCGAAGCTGGACAAGAAGGCAATCCTGAAACAACACGACCTCACCCAGGCCAACAAGGCGCTGGTCCTCAAGGCCTATCAGGAGTTGTTCGGCGACCATGACCTGACGGCGCTCGACCGCTATTGGACCGCGAATTACATCCAGCACAATCCGACGATGACCGACGGACGCGACTCGGTACGCCAGTTGCTGGAGAAAATGGGCATTACCCATTGGCCGAAGCAGAAGGTCGAATTCAAGCGTGTCATCGCCGAGGGCGATCTTGTCATGACGGAGGTCGTGCAGCCGAAAACGGACGCCACGCCGGAAACCGCAATCGTCGACATGTTTCGTGTCGAGAATGGCAAGATTGCCGAGCACTGGGATGTCATCCAGGCGGTTCCGGCCGACGCCGTGAACAAGCGGTCGATGTACTGAAGCTGCTACTTCATCGCCAGCGTTTGGCGGCTATGCCGCCAAAGCGACGTTGTTCGGCCAGTCGCATTCTGAGATAAAACGCGTATGGGTATGCTTGGTTGCCGGGGCGCTTGGAGCTGTGTCTCACCCGGCCAAGCTAAGATCGATGCCGCTATCAGGATGCAGGAATCAGCCGTATGGCAAGCTGGCACTGGCCGAAGGCGTCGGAGAACTAGAGGATTGTCTTGGCGCCTAACCCAAGCGTCAATGTGGGATACTGGTAAGCTCTGGTTCAAACGAAGGCACGGGACGGCGAATTCTGGCGAGATCGAGTTGCCTAGCCGACGTAATTTATCTCACTGAAGCAGAGTGCTCAAATTCTGTTTCCTCGTTTGCTTACGAAGCCTCGAAGTGTGGAGCGATTTACAGGCGGCGTTCCACTCGCGACACGAATACTGAATGGCTTGGCATCTAGATCCCAAGAGCAATCCCGTCCTTCCTTGGCTCCGACGCCCCAGTCAAAGTACCGTTCTGCCAGTCGATGCGGATCGCTTGGGCACCGCCGATCGGCTCATCCGCAGGAGAGAAGGTAAAGCCTCGGTGTTCGAGCTGTGCTTTGGTCGAGCCGTCAATCGTGTGCTCTGCCTCTACCCTCGTTCCGTCGGAGGTCGGCATCAAACGCGGGAGATCGATCGCTTCCTGGACGTCCATTCCGTAGTCCAGAACCTTGGAGATGAAATGGGCATGCCCGAGCGCCTGATAGTAGCCGCCCATGACGCCGAACGACATTTCTACCCTACCGTTGCGCGTCACCATGCCGGGGATGATTGTGTGAAGCGGCCGCTTCGATGGTCCGATCCGGTTCGGATGGCCCGGCTTGAGCGAGAAGCTTTGACCGCGATTGTGCAGGATGACGCCCGAGCGAGGTGAGACGAGGCCGGTGCCGAAACTGTCGAAGATGGAGTTGATGAAGCTTACCGAGTTCCGATTTCCGTCAACCACTGAAATATAGACGGTATCGCGATGCAGCGGCATTTCGAAGGGCGGCAGGTCGGTCAACGCCCGTCTCAGATCGATCATTCCCGCAAGTCTGTCGGCCAGTTCGTCGGACAGCAGGTGGTCGACCGGCACGTCAGCCTTGGCTGGATCGGCGATCCAGGCGTCGCGGGCGGCATAGGCAAGACGCGTTGCTTCGATCTCGACATGCAACCGGTCGGGCGCCTGCGGGTCGCCCTTGGCTTCGAAGCGGCTTAAGATGTTAAGGATCAAGAGTGCGATGATACCCTGGCCGTTCGGGGGGCATTCATGGATCGTATAGCCGCGAAAATCGGTGGTCACCGGAGTCACATACTCGCCGCGCGCATTCGAGAAATCTTCCAAAGTGTGAAGCCCGTCGAGCGAATTTAGATATGAGACCATGTCCTCGGCGACCGGCCCCTCGTAGAATGCGCAACGCCCCTCGGCAGCGATACGTCTCAGCGTAAGCGCCAGTTCCGGCTGGCGGTGAACCTCTCCGATCCTCGGCGCTCGTCCTTCCGGGAGGAATATGCGCGCGGCCGTGGCGTCGGCCGCAAGCAGTTCTTCTTGGAGGAACCAGTCGCGGTGAACGCGGGGAGTGACCGCATAGCCCTCCTCGGCAAAGCGGATCGCGGGCGCAAGCACGTCGGCAAACGGGATCTTGCCGTGATCGGCATGGAGGCGTGTCCACGCGTCGATCGCCCCAGGGACCGTTACTGCCGAGGGCGACTGGCGTGGCACCTCCGTCAGACCTCGCTCGTTGAACCAATCGGCAGTGAGGGCCGACGGAGTGCGGCCCGACCCATTATAGGCGATGATCGTGTCGGAGCCGTTGGCCGCGTAGAGCGCAAAACAGTCGCCGCCGATCCCTGTCGAACCCGGTTCGACGACGCACTGCACCGCGCAGGCCGCAATCGCCGCATCCATGGCATTGCCGCCCAGTTCCATGATCTGCAGGGCGGTGAGGGTGGCCGAGGGATGCGAAGTCGCCGCCATCGCGTGTCGCGACACGGCAACGGACCGGGTCGGCTTCTCGAAATTGCGCATTCCGTTAATTCTCCTCGTCATTGCCGCAATGAAGGGTTTCAGGCTCGCGCCCGGTACGGTGTGAGCCAGGCTTCCAGCGCGCTCAGTGCCGAGATGATCGTGAAATTGATGGTGAGATAGATCGCGCCTGCCGCCACGAAAACTTCCACGGCGCGATAGGTTTGAGAAATCAGCCCCTGGGCGATGCCCGTCACTTCCATCAGGGTGACGATCGATGCCAGCGACGTACCCTTCACCATGAGGATGATCTCGTTGCTGTAGCTCGGAATGGCTTGGCGTAGCGCCAAAGGCAGAACCACCAGGCGCAGGGTCTGGAGCCGTGTCATGCCCAAGGCGGAAGCGGCCTCGACAAGGCCGCGCGACACGCCCTGTATCGCACCGCGCAGGATTTCGCTGCCATAGGCCGCGGTATTGAGACTGAGTGCTATGATGGCGCACCAATAGGGCTCGCGAAACAGCCACCACAGCCCAACTGCCTGAAGCGTGGGGCGGAACTGGCCGAGGCCGTAATAGATGAGGAATATCTGGACGAGCAATGGCGTGCCGCGAAAGACGGCGACGAAGGAGCGTATGGGCCAGACCAGCACTCGATGGTTTCCCTGCTGTGCCAATGCGAGCAACAGGGCCAAGGCAAAGCCTATCGCGATCGACAACCCCGCAAGTTGCAAGGTCAACGGCAAGCCGGAGAGAAGGGTAGGGATGATCTCTACAAAGAAGCCGAGGTCGATCATGCGTGGGCCATGCCACGCCACGCCCGTGCCTCGCCGTAGCGGAAGACCGATCCGGTCACGGCGGCGATGAGGAAATACAGCGCCGCGGCGGCTAGGTAGAAGACGAATGGCTCCCTCATCGAGCCTGCGCCGATCTGGGATTGCCGCATCAATTCCACGAGACCGATCACGGAGATCAAGGCTGAATCCTTGAGCACGAGCTGCCAGACGTTTCCGAGGCCCGGCAGTGCGTGCCGCATCAGTTGTGGTATGATGACGAGACGCAGCGATTGGAAGCGGGATAGGCCCAGAGCCTTGCAAGCCTCGAACTGGCCGGGGTCGACGGCGAGATACGCTCCGCGATAGACCTCGGCTTGGTAGGCGCCTGAAATGATCCCGATTGCCAGGACGCCCGTTGCAAATGTCGGCAGGCCGACGAAGCCGGCGCTGCCGAAGACTTTTCCGATCTCGGTCAAGGCTATGCTGCCGCCATAGTAAAGCAGGTAGATAGTCAACAGATCGGGCACGCCCCTGAACACCGTACCATAGCCCTTGGCGGCCCATGACGGTAAGGCTCTCGGCGAAAGCCGGCCACCCGCCGCCACTGCGCCGAAGAGGGCTCCGAATAGGAAGCCGAGGACGGACAGCGCAAACGTCACGCCTGCCGCCAAGAGCAGCGCGCCGCCCCAGCCGCCCTTGCCGAGGGACAGGATATGGAGTGCATCGGTCATGTGAAACCTGATCGATCAGAAGGCATCCGGCCGATCGGTCGACACCGACCGGCCGAACAAATCCCCAGCTGGCTACTTGACCGGCGTCACGTCCGTTTTCACCCATTTTTCCGAGATGCTCTTGATGGTACCGTCGGCGATCGCGGCGCTGATGGCATCGTTAAGCATCTGCTTGAGCTTGGTGTCTTCCTTCCTCAGGCCCGCACCGGTTCCGGCGCCGAACAGGCCGCCGACAAAGCCCGGCCCCGCTACCGTGAAGCCCGCGAATTCGGGTTTTGCGAGCGTCGCGGCGAGAGCCGTCTTCTGAGCGAAGATCGCGTCGATGCGGCCCGCGGCCAGATCGAGATCGTGCTGCTCGGTCGTCTTGTACTCGCGGATCTCCACCGTGTCCCCGAAGTACTTCTTGACGAATTCGAGCATCGCCGTCGCCGCCTGGACGCCGACCACCTTGCCCTTCAGCAGGGGCTTCAGCTTCTCGATGGCGGCCTTGGTAGCAGCTTCATCGTCGAGTTTGAATTTCTCGGCCGAAGCGCCGAGCTTCCCCAGGTCGCTATCCTTGGCGGCTGCGAAACCGCCCGGGTCGATTGCATAAGGCTGGGTGAAGTCGATGGTCTCGAGGCGTTTGGGCGTGATGAACATGCTGGCCATGATCACATCGAACTTGCCGACCTTCAGCGAAGGAATAAGTCCGTCCCAATCCTGAGCGATGATGGTGCATTTGACCTTCATCCGCTCGCAAAGATTGTTGGCGAGTTCGATCTCCAATCCATCGAGCTTGCCGTCGGCATTGGTGAAGTTCCAAGGAGCGTAGGCGCCCTCCGTTGCGATGGTAATGGACTTGGGTGCGTCCTCGGCCAGGGCGGTGTGCATGAAGCCGAACATGCTGAGTGCTGCCGCAACCGCGGCCAAACGACTGACTTTCATCTGGTTCCCCTTTTTTTGATAGGCTGATTGAACTGTTCCTGCGCCCGGCCGCATTGCCGGTTCGAGGCCATTCCTGCCCGGCCGGCGTCCGTCACCGGGTCGGACTCACGAACTCGGCCAGCATCGGTGCTGTGCTGAGAATATGTTCCTGCATCACTTTTTCCGCGAGATGTTCGTCGCCCGAGCGCAAGGCTGCGATGACGGCGGCATGCTCCTCGCGCGCAGAATGCGGCTTGTCACAATCGTCGAACCAGATGCGCATGTAAGGCTCTATGACCACATGCAGCGCCGATATCTGGTGGATGAGCTTGGGCCTCTGGCTCAATGCACAGATGCGGCCATGGAATTCCTGGTGGCGGACCACCCAGTCGCTGCTGCCGCTTTGGCCTGCGCGCTCCATGCGCACGAGGAGGCGATCGAGCTCCTCGAACGCCTCCTCGTCGATCCGCGGCATCGCCAGCCTGACGGCCAGTCCCTCCAGAACGGAGCGAATCTCGAAAATCTCGAAAAGCTCATCGACAGTCAGGCCCGCGACCACGCATCCCCGATTGGGACGAAGGATCACCAGCCCGTCGGAGGCCAGGCGCCGAAAGGCTTCCCGCACCGGCATGCGGCTCATGCCGATCTCGGCGGCAATCTCCTCGGGGATGAGCCTGTCGCCCGGTTTGTAGCGGCCGTGGCGAAGGGCCCGTTGAACGTGCCTGTACGCCTCTTCCTCCGCAGTGGCGGACATATCTGGAAAGTGCGCCGGCATGGAACCTCAAAAGTATTTTTGTATCCACGTATCATCAAATCCGCATTTCTACGCGCCGTCAATGCCCCGGTGATGCGCTAGATCCGGTCCTGATAGGTTGAGAGGCATCGACCATCCGGCACCTGCGCCTCCTGACAGCGGGTGTCCGCACGACAAGCGCTCAAGGTCTGACGGCAGCTTGTCGCCTTGGTCAGCCGTAGAGGCGAGCATAGTCGTTGCGCGGAAGCAGATATTTCATGCGCCGCTTAACTCCAGCCGTTCCTGTATACTTTGGCAGCGGCTATCGCGCCGCCTAGGCGAACTCCTTCGAGGAGATCGTGTGCAAATCCGAAATAATGCAAACCTGTCTCGGGCTTCTGAAATGAGCACGCGTGTGGTCGAAAAGTCGTTGCCGGATAGCCAAAGGTTAGCCGGCGGCGCCCGAAATTGGCTGTCAGCCGGTTGTCAGGTTGGATTCGCTATCCCGTACCAGTGACGGTCGCAAGCCGTTGTGGCCTGCAGGTCGAGATACCGATCGCATTGCAACTTCCTCAACCACCCGAATGGAGACCTCATGTATCGAACGCTCATTCAAGCCGCCTTCGCGGGCTTGTTCGCCGGACCTGCTCTGGCTGCCGGCATCTGCTGCATGGCTGCGACATCTTCGGCCGAACTGGTTCACTAACAGCACCCTACGAGGAGGATAAGTTGACCAAATTTCCCTTTAACCGACTCATCTGGCTTACGCTGCGGGCATCGACGGCGCTGATACTCACCATTGCACCGTACCAATTGGCGCTTCATGGCGCTGCCAGGCTCGTGCCGGCCGCTGCCCACGCCGAATCCGAGGGCGGTGGCGGTAGCGGCGGTGGCGACGGCGGCAACGGCGGTGGCGGTGGCGAGCACGATGGCGGCAATAGCCACAGCAGCAGCGGAAGCTCTAGTGGCCATGATGGCGACTCGGAATCTGCTGACGACCAGGGTGATGACAAAGCGGGGAACTCCGGCACTGGCGCAGGTTCCGGTACCGAGATCGACGGACCCGATGACTCATCTTCCCTGCCAAAGGTGACGGACAACTAGGCGCGTCCCGCATAGTTCGGCGCATTGGCCCGCCTGCGGAGGCGCGGCGGGCCTTTCTGAGCTAGTAGTCGCGGTTGCGATTACGCTTTGGTATCAAAGCCGAGATCGGCGGTATCAGAATCGTTTCGACGTATTCCGCTCATTAGCATTGTGGCGTCGGCATGGGCTGTCGACGGAATTTGTGAATGCAGTGAACTTGATACCCGTGCCCTTCAATCGCGACGCAGAGGTGATGAAAAGGCGTCGGAGCTTGATGGATCTATCCAATGATCCTCAATGGCGGGCGGAAGATAAAGCTGCGCGCGCGCGTATGATCGATCGAAGAGAGACGTTGGTCGCCGAACTCATTCGAGAAATCGGGAGGTCCGTTGGACTTTCGATCGATGATATCGAAATCCTTAAAGGGACTTATGCGCCGCAAATCCTGTTCAAGTGATTGTGCCGCAATCGCAGCCTGCAATTGACGAGAAATAGGCTGTCATCCCGCTTTTGGTCGATGTTCCCACTCTACGCACCGAACAGGTGTTCCGGTAGCCATTTTCAGGCGACCTCTAACCAGTTGTTTTCATTGTAAAAAAGAAGAGTGGCTGGGGAACCTGGATTCGAACCAGGACTAACGGAGTCAGAGTCCGTGGGTCTACCGTTAACCTATTCCCCAGCAGGCGTGGTC
>NZ_PNOT02000033.1 GCF_002879535.1 Mesorhizobium intechi | reverse complement strand
CGGTTCATCCGCGGTCGGCCAATCAATCGACACTCACGTTCTATCGCGTCTATGCGACGAGAATACGACAGGCTTCCTGCCCACAATTCAGGCCCGCTCGATCCGGCACTGGTAGCAGTTGTTACGCGCCGAGCGGACATGCACGTAGGCGATGTCATCGCGCTCGAACAAAGTCTCGGCCCGTGCTGCAATTGCGTCGGTAGGAATGACCCCGCCACTGCCGTAGACGATTCGATCATCGTTGCCATAGCCGCGCACGATGTAGTCCGGGCTTTCGAGCACCTCGGGAAGCAATTCGGTCTCGGCCGCGCGCTCACACTCTTCCGCATGCAGAAAAATCGGCCCGGTTTCAGCATAGGGCTGAAGCTCCGGAAAGGGCCGGTAGGCAAGGATGAGATAGGCATCGCCGGCGGCGATATTCTTCAGGCAGTGCCGGCAAGGCATGCCGTCGCCGTCGGAAATCCTCTGCTCTGGCGTCTGGCCGTAAGCATCGGGACCGCCGCGTTGCAGCTTCCTTACTTGTTCTCTGGGGAGCGCTTTGAACTGAATGGCCATGGTGAAAAACTCCGGTTTGCCGACCGAAACTATTTGCCCAGGCCAATGTTTCCCACCCGATTCTTGCCAAAGGGAGGGACCGATCCGATGTCGGTCCCTCCATGGACAAAAAGCATCATCGATAGCGCCGAGCGACCACAACAAGCCAGCTAATTAAAGTCGATCGAACCCTGGTTCACCGAATGAAATCGTCGAAGCGTCGCAATGTCACCCTGCGATTCTGCCAGTTTTCGTTCTGCGTCGGCACGAGCAGGAACTCCTCGCCGTAGCCCACGGTTTCCAGGGCATAGCCGGGCACGCCGAATTCGCGCACCAGCGTGCGTTTCAAGGAAGCGGCCCGTTGTTCGGACAGGATCTGGTTCGAGTGGAAGGAACCGACGGCATCGGTATGCCCTTCGATCAGCACGCGGGCGCCGGGATCGCGGCGCAGGATGCGCTGAAGCGCGTCGGCGATGTTCTCGATCTTGTCGTATTGCGAACTGGAAATAGCCGCCGAGCCGAAGGCGAAATTGATCGACTGGATGTCGATCGAGCGCGCCATGCGGCGCAAATCCGGCCGGCGCTTGAATTCGCGGATGGTGACACGCTCGTTCGGCCGCAGCTTCACCCGGGGCGCCGCCTCGAGCTTGCGCTCGATCGTCGCGGCCGAAGGCGTCGTCGCCTGGGGAGCGGCAAGGCTCGGCATTGCGACCGCTGCGATCAGCGCGGCGACGAGTGTACGGCGTGTCAGCATATCTATTCTCCTTCGGCCTCAGCCGCATTGATGATGCGGGCAAGATGCCAAAGGCAGGCTGAAGCGCCGATGAACGGCCGGTTCAGGTTCCGGCCGATGTCACGGGCGCATGACGCTGGCCGAGCGCTCGGCGAAAGGCAGCGGGTGCACGACCTCCTTCTTCTGCGCGACCGGCTTGAAGCCGAGCTTCTGGTAGAGCGGCAGAGCTGCGGGGTGGTCCAGCGTGCAGGTCTGCACCGTCACCCGTCTTGGCCCATGCGACCACGCGGCTGAAATCGCCGAGCCCAGGAACCAGCGGCCGATGCCTTGCCCGGTGGCATGTTCCATCATGCCGAAATAGGCGAGTTCGACTTCATCAGGCAGATGCGGCTTGAGGTCAAAGAAGCCGGCTGGCGCACCGTCGAGGTAGAGCACCCTGATGTCGCGGTCCTCACGGTGGATGCCGGCCGAAAGCTCCTCATCGTCCAACCTCAGAACATTCACCCAATGCCATTTGCGCCCGACCCGGTCCATCAAATAGCGGTAGAAATGCAAGGGGATGTCCCTGGTCTTCAGCAGTGCGACCTGGCGGTTGTAGGGCACTGGCGGGGAGACCGCGGGAGGGGCATGCATTTCGAGAAAAGTCACCGTGACTTCAATGTCCTGCAGCACACCGTTTTCCATCGCGCTCATTCCTTGCCGGTTCTGGTGGGGCCGGTTCTGGTGGGGCCGGTTTTGGCGTGGCCGGTCCTAGCGGGGCCAGTCGTCATGGGCCCGGTCACGACAGGCGTGTCGGAGAGCCCGCCCCATTCCGTCCATGAGCCGTCATAAAGCCTGTTGTCGGTGTGGCCAAGCGTCTCCAGCGCGAGCGTAACCACCGCGGCGGTGACACCGGAGCCGCAAGACGTGATGACGGGCTTCGACAGGTCGATGCCGGCGTCCTCGATCACTTTGCGCAAACGGTCCTTCGACAACAGCGCGCCGTTTTCCGACAGTGCGGAGTACGGCACGTTGCGTGCGCCCGGCATATGGCCGGAGCGGATCCCCGCGCGCGGCTCGGGCTCGACGCCGGTGAAGCGGCCGGGTCCACGGGCATCGGCAATCTGGCTGGCGCCGGTCTCGACGATCCGGCGCATATCGGCGAGGCTGGCGACGCGGCCGGCATCGAAATCGGCATGGAACACGCTTGGCGCGATCTTCGTCGGCTCTGACGTTACCGGCCAGCCGGCCGCCTTCCAAGCGTCGAAACCGCCATCCAGGATATAGGTCTGGAAAACGCCCATGATGCGGAACATCCACCATGCCCGCGGTGCCGAGAAGAAACCCGGGCCGTCATAGACGACTATGGTGTCGTCGGCGGAGACGCCCATCGCACCGACATATTGCGCGAAATGCTGAGGCGAAGGCAGCGTGTGCGGCAAAGCGGCGTCGGGATCCGACACCGCGTCCTGATCCAGGAAGCGCGCGCCTGGAATATGGCCGGTATTATATTCTGCGCGCGCGTCGCGCTTTTGCGCCGGCAGATACCAGGACGCGTCTACGATGGTCAGGCCGGGCTCGCCCAGGCGCGCCTGCAGCCAGTCCGCGTCGACGGTGAAAGGACTGTCTTCGGCCATTTTGGTTCCCTCTGTTCCGGGCAGGGCAAGGTTGCGTGTCAGGCGGCCGGCATCGGGCCGAAGCGGATGCGGAAGCGCCTGTTCTCACGGCCCTTCTTTTCGATCTTGCCGATGTGGATTTCACCGATTTCGCCGGTGCTTTTCACATGTGTGCCACCACAGGGCTGGCTATCGACCGCGCCATTCTCACCAATGCACACCAGGCGGATCCTGCCGGTACCGACAGGGGGCCGAACGTTCTTCGACTTGACCAGGCCGGGGTTCGCGGCGAGTTCCTCGTCGCTGATCAGCCTGGTGAATATCTGATGATCGGCGCGCACCAGATCCATCAGGCTGGCGGTGACCTCTTCCCTGGTGAAGCTGGCGTCCGGAATGTCGAAATCGACCCGGCTGTCGTCCTCCGAAACCGCCGCACCGGTGATTGGAAACGGACAAACGACGGTAAGCAGATGGCAAGCCGCGTGCATGCGCATCAACAGATGCCGACGTTCCCAGTCGATGGCGAGTTTGACCTTGTCGTCAACCGCCAGGGCCGGCTGCTGCGGCGCCGGCACGTGGATGATCTCGTCCTTGGTCTCACCCGTGATGGTGGCGGCGATGGCGATGCGGCTGCCATCGGCACGTTCGAGATAGCCGGTATCGCCCGGCTGGCCGCCCGAGGTGGCATAGAAGATCGTCCGGTCGAGGATGATGCCGCCACGATCGTTGACGGCAGCAACCGCCGCATCCGCCGTACGCAGATAGGCGTCGTCTCGAAACAGCGCTTCCGTCTTGTGCGCCATCATGCGACCTTTTCGAAAGGCACCGAAATCGTGCTGTGCAGTTCCATCCAGCCCGGCACCGGGAGATTCTTCTCACGCAGGAATTGCGGATTGAACAGCTTCGACTGGTAGCGTGTGCCGTAGTCGCAAAGAATGGTCACGATGGTGTGGCCCGGGCCCAATTCCCTGGCGAGCCGGATAGCGCCGGCAATGTTGATGCCGGTCGAGCCGCCGACGCACAGGCCTTCTTCCTGGATCAGGTCGAAGACGATCGGCAGTGCGTCCTCGTCCTTGATCTGGAACGAGAAATCCGGCGTGAACCCTTCGAGATTGGCGGTAATACGCCCTTGCCCGATGCCTTCGGTGATCGAACTGCCCTCGGACTTCAATTCGCCGCTGGTGTAGAAACTGTAGAGCGCGGCACCAAGCGGGTCGGCAAGCGCGATTTTCACGTCCTTGCTCTTGGCCCTCAGTCCGAAAGCGACGCCGGCCAGCGTGCCGCCTGAACCGACCGCCGAGACGAAACCGTCAACCTTGCCGCCGGTCTGGGCCCAGATTTCCTCCGCCGTGGTGCGGATATGCCCATCGCGGTTGGCGACATTGTCGAACTGGTTGGCCCAAATGGCGCCGTTCGGCTCGGTCCTCGCCATCTGCTCGGCCAGCCGTCCCGACAGTTTCACGTAATTGTTGGGGTTCTTGTAGGGCACGGCCGGCACCTCTATCAGCTCGGCTCCGAGCAACCGGATCGTGTCCTTCTTCTCCTGGCTCTGCGTATCGGGAATGACGATGACGGTTCGATAACCCAGTGCCTTGGCGACCAGCGTCAGCCCGATGCCCGTATTGCCTGCCGTGCCCTCCACGATGACGCCGCCTGGCTTCAACAGGCCGCGCTGTTCAGCGTCACGGATAATGAAAAGGCCGGCGCGATCCTTGACCGATTGCCCCGGAT
>NZ_PNOT02000045.1 GCF_002879535.1 Mesorhizobium intechi | reverse complement strand
CCGATATCGCGCGCATGGCGCTGTTCCTCGCCGCCGACGACAGCCGCATGTGCACGAGCCAGCAGTTCATCGTCGATGCGGGCTGGGTGTGACCGATACGGCTCCAAGGGAAGAAGGGTATTTCATGCGTCTTGTTCAGTACAGAATGCCGGACGGCAGCAGGCGGGTCGGCCGCGTCTCCGGAGACGGCAATCACCTGCACCCGCTCGACAAGACCGGCAGCGTGCTGGAGCTCGCCGAAGCGGCGATCGCCGAGGGCACATCCATCGCGGCACTGGCCGAGACGCGGATGAGCACGGCTACGGTCGACTATGACGAGCTGTTGCGCGATGGCCGCGTGCTAGCCCCTGTCGACCATCCCGAGCCAGCGCGTTTCCTGGTCACCGGCACCGGCCTGACCCATACCGGAAGCGCCGCCGCGCGCAACCAGATGCATGTTCTGACCCATGGCGACGGTGCCGAGGAATCCGATTCCTTGAAAATCTTCCGCATGGGGCTGGAGGGAGGCAAGCCTGGCGCCGGCAAGATCGGCATCCAGCCCGAGTGGTTCTTCAAGGGCGTCGGCACCTGCGTTGTGCCGCCAGGCGCGCCGCTGCCGATGCCGGCTTTCGCGAAAGCCGGCGCAGAGGAAGCCGAGGTCGTCGGGCTTTATCTCAATGGGCCGGACGGCCATCCCTATCGCATCGGCTATGCGCTCGGAAACGAATATTCCGACCACGTGACAGAGGGCGAGAACTACCTGTACCTCGCGCATTCGAAGCTTCGCTCCTGTTCGATCGGGCCCGAGCTGCTGGTCGGCGACCTGCCCGAAGAAGTTCGGGGCCATTCCCGTATCCTGCGCGACGGCATTGTTATCTGGGAACAGGAGTTCCTGTCGGGCGAGGCGCACATGTCGCACTCGATCGCCAATCTCGAGCACTTCCATTTCCGCTACCCGATGCATCGAAGGGCGGGCGACCTGCACGCCTATTTCTTCGGCGCGGCGGTGATGAGTTACGCCTCCGGCATCAAGACGGCCCCCGGCGACGAGTATGAAATCCAGGCACAGGCATTCGGCAAGCCACTGCGCAACCGAATGGTGTCGGTGCCGGACGAGGGACTGGTCACCGTCACCCAACTGTGACGGCAGAGGCCCGCAAATTACGGTCCACCAGAACGACAATGGGAGATTATAAATGGGACTGAAGAAAGCGTTTCTAAAACTAGCGACAATCGGGCTCGGTATCGGCCTGATGACATCGGCGGCCCTGGCCGCGAACCTTCGGGTGTTGGCCTGGGACGGCTATGCCGATCCGGACTGGGTGAAGGATTTCACCGCGGCAACCGGCATCGGCGTCGATGTCGTCTTCATCGGCAGCGATGACGAGATCTGGGCCAAGATCAAGGGCAGCGAAGGCCAGGATTTCGACGTCTTCGCCGTCAACACCGCCCAGTTGCAGCGTTACATCAAAGCCGATCTGGTGTCGCCGATCGACATCACCAAGCTGCCTAACCAGAAGGAAGTACTGTCGCGCTTTCGCGATCTGTCCCAGGTCAGCGGCGACACCAAGGATGGCAAGGTGTACGGCATCCCGTTCTGCTTCGATTCCATCGGGCTGATCTACGACACCGACAAGGTCAAGCCGGCACCGACCTCGATGTCGGTGCTGTGGGACCCGGCCTACAAGGGTAAGGTCCTGGCCTACGACAATGGCGAGCACAATTTCTCGTTCACCGCGCTGACGCTCGGCTACAAGGATCCGTTCAATCTCAATGCGGAGCAGATGGCGGCGGTCAAGGCCAAGCTGGTCGAGCTCAAGCGCAATGTGCTGAGTTTCTACACCACCGCCGACGAGGCGCAGCAGATCTACCAGAACAATGACGTTGCCCTGATCTGGGCCAATTATGGCCAGCAGCAGGTCAAGGCACTGCAGAAGATCGGCGCCCATGTCGCTTACGTCAATCCGAGTGAAGGCGCTCTGGCCTGGCTCGACAATTGGGTGATCTCCAAGGGCGTGCGCGACAATGCGGCGGCTGAGAAATGGATCGACTTCATGCTGACGAAGAAGGTCAGCGGCGAACTTTCCGAGCGCACCGGTTTCGGCAACACCGTGGTCGAGTCGAGCAGCGCCGGCAGCAACGACAAGCTGGTCTGGCTGAACAATGTCGAGGACCCGCTGAAGCGGTCGGACATGTGGAACGAGATCAAGGCGACGCCCTGATCCTTTCCGCAGCCCGACCCAGAAGGACCCGGCGGTCCGGATGTTCCGGACCGCCGCAGCGTATGCGAGACTGTACCATGAACCAGAACCCCGACCTGCTGACGCTGCGGTCCGTCTCGAAATCCTACGGCACGGTTGCCGTTCTGCACGACATCGACCTGTCGATCCGGGATGGCGAGTTCCTGACCGTCCTTGGGCCGTCGGGCTCCGGCAAGACCACGGTCCTGCGGCTGATCGGCGGGCTGGAGCCGCTGACCACTGGCGACATCCGCCTCGACGGCCAGGACATCAGCCGCATGCCGATCAATAAGCGACCGTTCAACACCGTTTTCCAGGACTATGCGCTGTTCCCGCATATGACCGTTTCCGGCAATGTGGGCTATGGTCTCTCGGTGCGCCATGTCCAGCGCAAGGAGATTGCGCGCCGTGTCGCCGAAGCCCTTGAACTGGTGCAGCTCGGGCGTTTCGCCGACCGCTTTCCGGCACAGCTTTCCGGTGGCCAGCGCCAGCGCGTTGCGCTCGCCCGGGCGCTGATCTGCCGGCCGCGGCTGATCCTGCTTGACGAGCCGCTCGCCGCGCTCGACCTCGAACTGCGCCGGCAGATGCAGGAGTTCCTGAAATCCATCCAGCGCGAGATCAAGACCACCTTCCTTTTCGTCACGCATGACCAGGAAGAAGCGATCGGCATGGCCGACCGGATCTGCGTCATGCAGGCCGGCCACATCCGCCAGCTCGGCACGCCGCACGAGCTTTACTACAAGCCGAATTGCGAGTTCGTGGCGCGCTTCTTCGGCGAGAACAATCTGGTGGCGGGAAAGCTCGGGCCAGTCCAGGGCGAGCAGCGGCCGATCGAGACCGCACTTGGGCGCCTGATCTGCTCGATCACCGACCAGCCGCATCTGAAAGCCGCACCGGAGGGCGCGAGCGCCTTCGCGGCATTCCGGCCCGAGGCCTTGCATCTCGCGGACGCCACGGATGGCGACAACCGCTTTTCCGGCATCATTGCCGATCTGGCCTTTGCCGGCTCGTCGACCGTCGCCACGATTAAGGCAGGCGCGGACAATGCCGCGCAGCGGCTGCGGCTGCGAACCCCAAGCCGGATCGGCGGCAGCGCACTGAGATCCGGCGAGACGGTCGCGCTTTCGTTTGCGCCGCATGAAGGCCATCTGGTGCTGGCATGAGCGCGGTGGTCACGACACAGCTCGCGGAAAGGCGTTCGTCGCTGCTGGTGACCGTGCTGGCCTTCGCTGCGCCGGTGATCTTCGTCCTGGTGCCGCTGGCGATCTTCCTGGTCTACAGTTTCTTCAGTGTCGACCAGGGCACGATCGTCTACGCGCCGACGCTCGGCAACTATGTCAGGTTCTTCACGGACCCGATCTTCCTGCCGGTGTTCTGGAACACCATCGTGCTGTGCGTGTCGGTGGCCGTCATCTGCATCCTGCTGGCCTATCCCGCCGCTTATTTCCTGACGACGCTGAGAGGGCGGTGGCGCTATGCCTTGCTGATGCTGCTTCTGGTGCCGCTGCTGATGAGCTACGTCATCAAGATCTACGCGATCCGCAGCATCCTCGGCCTCAACGGCTTCCTCAACAAGGCGCTGGTGGCAATCGGCATCCTGCAGCAGCCGTCGACGCTTTTTGTGTTCAACATGAACGCCATCCTGTTGACGCTGAGCCTGCTTTTGATCCCCTTCGCGATCCTGCCGATCTTCCTGTCGCTGGAGCGGATACCGCAGACCTTGCTGCGTGCCTCCGACGATCTTGGCGCCAGCGGCTTGCAGACGTTCCTGCGCATCACCTTGCCGCTCAGCCTGCCCGGCGTCGCGTCGGCGGCGAGCTTCGTCTTCGTGCTGGCGATCGGCGATTTCCTGACACCGCAGATGGTCGGCGGAACCAGCGGCTTCACTTTCGGCCGCATCCTCTACAGCCAGTTCGGCACGGCCTATAACTGGCCGTTCGGCGCAGCACTGTCGGTAGCGCTGGCGATCGTGGTGATCTGCGCGATCCTCATCGGCGAACGGTTCGGGCGCAGCCGGGGGACGTCGGTATGAACGCCCTGCCCCGCCCCTCCACCATCTTCCTGGCCGCGATCACAACGTTGGTCGCGGTGCTGCTGTACAGCCCGCTATTCGTGCCGATCGTGTCGTCCTTCTTCACCATCTCGCACGGCGATGTCGACTGGTCGTCACCGACCCTCTCGACCTATCGGGCGCTGGCCGAAAACCACGACATCCTGACCGCCTTGCGTACCACGCTGATCGTCGGCCTGTGCACCGTCGTGCTCTCGGTGGTCAGCGGAACACTGCTGGCGCTCTATTATCACGGGCGCCGCTCGGGACGCTCGATCCTGCAGTTCATCATCTTCCTGCCGTTCCTGATGCCGCCGATCATCAGCGGCCTGGCGCTGCTGATCTTCTTCCGCGAGATCGGCCTCGAACGCTCGCTGCTGACGGTCGTTATCGGCCATACGGTCTTCGTGCTGGCGATCGTCTATCGCACCGTGCTGATGCGGCTGCAGTCGATGAGCCGCACGCTGGTCGAAGCGTCCTATGATCTAGGCGCCACCGGCTGGCAGACCTTCTGGCGCATCATCCTGCCGAACCTGTCGAGCGCCATGGTCGGCGCAGCAATCCTGGCGTTCGCGCTGTCGTTCGACGAAACCATGATCACCATCCTGGTCACCGGCACGCAAAGCACGTTGCCGGTCAGGCTGTGGGCCATGATGCGGCTTGGCTTCTCGCCCGACATCAATGCCCTGGTGGCACTGATCCTGATGTTCACCGTGCTGCTCTGCGTGCTCGCCGCGCGTTTCCTGATCCCAAGGCAGATGGCGACGGAACGGAGCTGAACGCCGGCTTACAAGGTGACCCTTGTCATCGCGGGACGGCAGTTGGATCGAGGTCGAAGACACGCCCCCGATTGAGGATGTTCTTCGGGTCGAGCGCCGTCTTCAGCCGCCGCATCGTGGCGATTTCGGCGTCGCTGCGCACCAGATGCAGCCACTGTTTCTTGTCGAGGCCGATGCCATGTTCGGCCGAAACGCCCCCTCCCGCCGCCGCCACGCCGCGATAGACGATGCCGTAGGCGGCCGCCGGATCCGCCGTCAGCATCTGGTAGTGCAGATTGCAGTCGCCTAGATGGCCGAAGATATAGATGTCGGCGCTGGGATCGACGGCACGGATGGCGGCGTCGGTTTCTTGCAGGAACGCGCCCATGCGCGCCAGCGGGATGCTGATGTCGACGCCGATCAGGCCTTTGATCGAAAACAAGACGCGATTGGCGTCCTCCCGCACGTCCCAGAGCGCCCGGAATTCACGCGGCGACTGCGAGACGACGACATCGTCGACCACGCCGTCCTCGACCGCCTGCATCAGGACCTCGGCGAAGCGCTCGCCGTCGCGCTCGGGCTCGCTGCCCTGGATTTCGGCCAGCACATAGACAGGTGAGCCCACAGGCAACGGCGCCGGCATGGCCATGCTGGCAGCCATAACATCATAGAGGGGCGCGAAATTCACCTCATAGGCGGACAATAACGGGCCGAGCCTTTGCCGCAGCAGCCCGAGCAGGGCGATCGCTGCATCGAGCGAAGCGAGCGCGCAGAAGGCGTTCACCTCGGAGGCCGGCTTCGGGTGCAGCCTTAGCGCGGCGCGGGTGACGACGCCGAGCGTCCCTTCCGCGCCGATGAAGAGCTGGCCGAGATCGTAGCCGGAATTGTCCTTGGGCAGGCCCTTGAGCGAGGAGAGCACGCTGCCATCGGCCAGCACGGCCTCCAGCCCAAGCACCTGCGCCCGGTACATGCCATAACGCAGCACGCGGATGCCGCCGGCATTGGTGGCGACGTTGCCGCCGACCGTCGCCGAGCCGCGAGCGCCGATATCGACACCAAACATCAGCCCGGCGCCGTCGGCCGCCTCCTGCACCGCCTGCAGCGTCGCGCCCGCTTCGGCGACGATGCTGGCGGCCTGAGTGTCCGGTGCGGCGAGGCCGCTCATGCGTTCCAGCGACAGCACGATCTCGCCGGGCTGGACGCGCGTGCCGCCAGCCAGCCCGGTGCGCCCGCCCTGGACGACGACCGGCTGGCCGACGGCGTTGCAGCCAGCAAGCGCCGCCGCGACCCCGATGGTATCACGTGGACGCAGCACGACTTCGGGCAGCACGCCAAGCTTGCCGTCGGGATCGTCGCGATAGCGCTGGTCGACGTCGGAGCCCGCAAGCACGCCGCCCGCGCCCAGCCGATCGCCAAGGGCGGAGAGAAGCCGTTGCGTTTCAGGTGACATCGGACTCAGGCGCCGACATGGCGAAGCGCGGTGCCTGCTTCCCGCGACCGGATGGGCCGATGAGTATTTCCGTCCGACACGCTCCCCATCCTTCAATTGCAGCCGACCGATCCTATTCGGGATCGCCTGTCGTGCAAGCGATATCGCCTGGCCTGGGCGACACCGGCATCAATCGTGGCAAGACGCGATTGATGCCGACGCCAGTGTGTCCGTTTACTGAAGCTTGGCCTGCAGCGCGTTGACATCGTCGGTGGTCATTTCGCCATCGGTGGTCACCTTGCCGTCGATGATCTTCCACAGCCGGAACGGGCCGGTGATGTCGCCGAACTTGTCGAAGGCGACCGGGCCGATGACGCCTTCGTAGCGGATCGGCTTGCCCTCCTTGATCAGGCCGAGCGCCTTGGCGAACTCCTCCTTGCCGGCGAAGATCGGCGTGCCGGCCGGATCGACCGCCTTGTACATGGCGTCCTTGATCCTGGCCGGATCCTCCGAGCCGGCAATGGCGATAGCCAACCCGACGATGGCGCCGGCGTCATAGGAACGATCGGCCGCCGGGTTGGAGGGTTCGATGCCGGAGAATGCCTTGTAATTCTTGGTGAAGTACTCGGTCGATGCGGTCGGGCTGGTTCCCGACGACGTGCCGTAAGCATCCTTCAGATAGTCGGCGCCAACCGATTCAATGAAATCGGGGCTGTTCATGCCGTCATTGAGCAGGAATTTCTGCACGCCGCCTTGCGAAATCCAGGTGCGGGCGACGGTGGCGCCGTCGACCGGAGTGCTGACCAGATAGAGGCCGTCGGGCTCGCCGGCCATCGCCGCCGTGACTTCCGAGGCATAGCTCGACTGCTTCTCGTTGTAGGGCGTGTCGGAGACGATGGTGCCGCCGAGCGCTTTGTAGGCGCGCGAAAATTCGGCCACCATGTTGACGCCGAAATCGTTGTTGACGTGGATGATCGACAGTTTCTTGAAGCCCTTGTCGATGGCGTATTTGGCGGCAGCCACGCCTTGCAGCGCATCGGACGTGATGGTGCGGAAGAAGATGCCGTTGGTCTTGCCGTCGCGGCCAAGCGCGGTCAGCGTCGGCGAGGACGACGCCGGCGAGACCTGGACGATCTTGGCAGGTGCTGTGACAGAGGTCAGGATCGGGATCGACACCGACGAGATGATGCCGCCGATGATGACCGGCACCTTCTTGACCTGGACCAGTTGGGTCGCGGCGTCGACGGCGATGTTGCCCTGGCTCTGGCTGTCGCGCGTATCGGTCACCAGATCGCAGCCGCGCACGCCGCCGGCTTCGTTGATGTCGCGAAAAGCCATTTCCACCGACTTGGCGCCGGCCTGGCCGTATTCGCCGGCCGGACCGGTCAATTCCATGACGAGGCCGACGGTGATCTTGCAGTCGGCGGCCTGCGCGGCGCTCGCCATCGTGACGAGAGCAAGCGTCGTGGTAAGTTGGAGTATCATCTTTCTCATTGTTGTTCCCCTTTCGTTACTCGACCCTAATCCATCTCTGGAGCCTGTTCAGCGTTCCGGCACCTGCAGCCAGGTTTCATGCAGATGTCGCCATTCGACGCCGTTGGGCGCCGATGAACTGGTGGCGAAGACTGCGCTCGACTGACGGCGGCTGTGCTTGCCGCCGCGCAACTGCGCCTCGATGTAAAGCACGACGATGGAGTCCTCGGTTTGCCAACCGGGCCTGATGTCCTCGATCGAAATGGCAAACCCGTCGTCGCACGTGGCGCGGCTTGAGCGGACATGATCAATCACAGCGTCACGGTCGAGGATCTGGCCGCTCGGCGCGATCATGGTCAAGCCATCTCCCATGACGCGTTCGAAGCGCGTGAAGTCCACGGTGTCGGCGCGCGCGGCGACGAACCAGTCGACGAAGAAGCGATGCAGGCCGACGACCTCGGCACTGGCTCTGGAAAACAACCCCGTGCCTGTGGCGCTCATGTGCGGCCTGCATTCAAATTGTAGTGCATGATCGAGCCGTGGCGGCCATGCCGGTCGCGCTCCAGAGTGTAGACGTCGCCCTGGGGACCTTGGCTTTGCGCGATCACGGCCGCGATCTTCGCATGGTCATCGGCGTCGAGCGCGACGTCCATGATGTCGGCATTGGCCAGCGCATGCGACTGGTTGCGGGCGCCGACGATGACGGCGGCGACTCGCGGCTGTTCCAGCACCCAGGCGCTGGCGATGGTGGCGATGTCGACGCCGTGGCGGTCGCCGACGGCCTTCAATGCCTGGAGCAACTGCTGGAACAGGTCCCAGCCGCCGAAATCGTCGATGATCAGCTTGTATTTGACCAGCGAGCGGTTCTCGAGCGGCGTGGTGGGTTCGGCGACCCCAAGCCATTTGTCGCTGAGGAAGCCGCCGGCTACCGAACCATAGCAGAGGAAGCTGACGCCGTTTTTCGCGGCAAGCGCTGCGAGGTTGTGTGCCGGCCGCTGATCGAGCACAGAATATTGCAGTTGCTGGCTGACCAGCGGAATGCCGGCAGCGAGGATTTCGGCGAGCCGCGGCGTGTCGAAATTGGTGGTGCCGAGATTGCGCACCTTGCCCTCGCGCCGAAGCTCGTCGAGCCAGCCCATCGCCTCGACATAGCGAGGCTGGTCATAGTCCCACCAGTGGAACTGCACGAGATCGAGCCGCTCGGTCTTCAGCCTGCGCAGCGACTGCTCGACGATGCCCCTGATGTAGTCGCGGCTGATGCTGGCGAGCCGTTCGAGGTCGGGCACCAGCTTTGTGTGCACTTTCATTTTCACGGCAACGTCGAGGCCACGTTCGCTGGCCAGGCGCAGGCGCGCGGCGCCGATCAGTTCCTCGACGCCTGTGTAGATGTCGGCGCAATCATAGGTCCAGATGCCGGCATCGAAAGTTGCGATCAGGTCGGTCACCGCCTGGTTGCGGTCGATGGTGCCATGGCCGCCGGCAAGCTGCCAGCCCCCGCGAATGACGCGCGAAATGGTGTAGCCGGGGCTGAGTTCGAAAGTCTTGGCGGTCATCCCTTGTCATTCTCCTTCGGCAGAGGCACGGCCGTGGTCTCGCCATGGCTGAACCGCCGTTTGCCGGTCCTGATGATCCTGAGCCGGCTGGCGCAATTGGGATCGGGACAGGCGATCTCGGCGTCCGATGTCATCCAGTCATTGGCGTCGGTCGGCCGCTGCTTTGCCGCCAGCAGCGGCAACACGGCGGCGAGCGAGTAGATCGAAAAGCCCTGCCCCGCCGGCATCGACAGCATCTCGCCCTTGAGTTCGAAATAGTCGCCGGTCTTGGCGCCGCAATAAATCGGCTTGCCCTCGGGGATGACCGCCTCGACGCGAAGGTCGAAGAGCTCGAAACTGTCGTCGGCCATGTCAGGCCTCCACCAGGCTGAGTGTGACGTCGCAGGCGCCGTTGCGGCGGATGACCCCACATGAGGCGGCGAACTGGTCGCGCTCGTCAGCGCGAACCTGCGCCACCACGCTGCCGGCCAGCCAGCCGATCGGGAACAGAAGCCGTGCACCCTGTCCGTAGTAGAGGCCGATGTCGAAAATGGCATTGGGGTTGCCGCCCCACATGCGCGGCGGCACGTAGGAAAGCACGATGTCGCCGGGCTGTGGCGTCAGCGTCGCGTTCTCCGCCGGCAAGGGCGTGGCATAACCCTGGCCATCGAGATCAGCTGGTGGGATCGGGCACGAGATTTCCGGTCCCGTCCACATCGCATGGATACCGGGAACGACACGTGGCGCGGCGAGGTATGCCTGGAGAAAGGCAGCGTTTTGCGGCGCCTTTTCGGGCAGCAGCAGCGCCGTCACGGAAAGCTTCGAGCGCGGTTCGGTGATCCTGATGGCCGGCTTGTTCATGTCTGGTCTTTCGCGGCGGCGGATTGAAGCTTGTCGCGCAGGAAGGCGAAAGGCCGGCTGATATCGGCCACCAGCGCCTCGCGCGCCGCTTGCGCATCCTGCTTGGCGAGCGCGGCGACGATGCGGCGGTGATAGTGCGCGGTGTCGACCTCACCGGCGTCGGAAAAGGCGTAGATGGCAACGCGGATGCAGGGACCCGATTGCAGCCACAGGCTTTCGATCATCGGGATCAGCACGGCCGAGCCGCAGCAACGGTAGATCTCGAAATGGAAGCTCTGGTTGAGCGTCGCTTCGCGGTCGATATCCTTCTTGTGCTTCAGGGCCCGCATCTCGTCCCACTCGCCGAGCATGGCTTCAATCGAAGCGATCTGGCGCGGGTTCATGCGCGTGGCGGCAAGCGCGATCGCCTCGCCTTCGATGAGTGAACGGGCGCGCAGAAGGTCATCGATGCGCTCCAGCGTGATCGGTGGCACGCGCACCGAGCGGTTGGGCAGCGCCTCGAGCGCCTTTTCCGTGATCAGCCGGCCGAGCGCTTCGCGCACCGGCATGGTCGAGGTGACCAGCGCATCGGCAAGGCCGCGGATGGTCAGCACCTGGTTCGGCTCGAACAGGCCGCCGATCAAAGCGCGGCGCAATTCAGAATAGACGCGATCCTGCACGGTCTCGCGGCCGACCGGCGTAAGCTGGGCTGCGATTGTTTCGTTGGTTCGCTCGATGGCAGCCTTATGCATTCCCGGCTTTTGCCCCGTTTTCGGCTTGCGGATGAAATTAAAGCCGAATAGCGTGATCAAAGCAAGTGTGATCACAAATCAAAAATCGGGAGACGGCGATAATCGTCTTCAGCCAGAGGGTTTGATGAGCGAGGCGACCGAACGGCAGGGGAAGGATACCCGTGCGCCGGTTCTGACGGCGAGGCATGTCGTCAGGCGGTTCGGCGGCCTTGTCGCCGTCAACGATGTCTCCTTTGACGTCAAAGCTGGCGAAATCCTTGGCCTCATCGGACCCAACGGTGCCGGCAAGACGACCATGTTCGACCTGCTGGCCGGCAGTATTCTGCCTTCCAGCGGCGACATCCTTATCAACGGCGCGAGCGTCTCCGGCGAAGCCGCGCATCTGCGCATCGGCCGTGGCCTTGGCCGCACCTTCCAGATCCCGCGGCCGCTGCCCAATCTGACGCTGATCGAAAACATCATGCTGGCGGCACAGGACCAGGCCGGCGAAAGGCTGCTGGCCAACTTCGTCACGCCATGGCGGGTTGCGGCACAGGAAAAAGCGGCCAGGGCAAAGGCGCTCGACCTGTTGGAACTGGTGACCCTGACGCATCTGGCGCATGAGCCGGCGCGCGTTCTGTCCGGCGGCCAGCGCAAGCTGCTCGAACTTGCCCGTGTCATGATGGCCGACCCGGCGATCATCCTGCTCGACGAGCCGGCGGCCGGCGTCAACGCAACGCTGCTCGAAGTCATCATCGACCGCATCCGCGACATCAATGCGCGCGGCATCACCTTCCTGCTGATCGAACACAATATCGACATGGTGACGCGGCTCTGCCACCGCGTCCTGGTGATGGCGAGCGGCCAACTGTTGAGTGAAGGCACTGCGGATGAGGTCGCCCGCGACCCGCGCGTCATCGAAGCCTATCTCGGAGGCACGGCATGAGCGAGACCGTGCTCGATGTCCGCGATCTCGAAGCCGGCTATGAGCCTGGCGTGCCGATCGTGCGCGGCGCCTCGATCACTGTCCGAAAGGGCGAGATCGTCGTCGTCCTCGGCCCCAACGGCGCCGGCAAATCCAGCTTCATCAAGGCGATCGCCGGCCTCGTCCCGATCACCGGCGGCACCGTGTTTCTGGACGGCAAGGACATCACCGCCGCGCCCGCCCATACCATGATGCGGCTTGGCCTGGCCTTCGTGCCGCAGACCGAGAATATCTTTCCGCTGATGTCGGTCGAGGACAATCTGAAAGTCGCCTGCGGCGTTCTCGAACGGCGCGAGATTCCTTCCCGGCTGGAGGAAATGTATGCCGCCTTTCCCGACCTGGTGCGGCAGCGCCGTGCCGCCGCCGGCAATCTGTCGGGCGGACAGCGGCAGATGCTCGCGGTCGCCCGCGCCCTGATCGTCCATCCAAAGGTGCTGGTGCTCGACGAACCGTCGGCCGGCCTGTCGCCGAAATTCGTTTCGATGGTGTTCGAGATGCTGGCCGGCATCCGCAAGTCCGGCGTCACCATCCTCCTGGTCGAACAAAATGCCAAGGCAGCACTGGCCATCGGCGACCGCGCCTATGTGCTGGTCGAGGGCAAGGACCGGCACGAGGGCACCGCTTCCGAGCTGTGGAACGACCCGGTCGTCGCCGAACTCTATCTCGGCCAACGTCCTTCTGGCGCCAGCAAGGGAGGCGCGGCATGAGCCTGCAATTTGTCGTCGACGGATTGCTGACCGGCTCGATGATCGGCCTCGGCGCCATCGGCGTGACGCTGACCTATTCGATCCTGCGCTTCTCCAATTTTGCTCACGGCGACTTCATGGCGTGGGGCACCTATGCGACGCTCGCCGTCGTCAGCGCCATTGGCGCCACCTTTGGCAAGATCGCACCCATCGCGCCGCTGTCCTTCGGCTGGCCGCTCCTGGTTGCCCTGGTCGTCGGCATGGCCTTCACCGCCTTGCTGGCGCTGCTGCTTGACAAGGTGCTGTTTTCGCGGCTGCGCTCGCAGGGCCAAGCCATCATCGTGGTGATGGCGAGCTTCGGTGCCTCGATGGCGCTGAGGAGCCTGCTCGAATTCACCTTCACCTCGCGGCCGACCTATTTCAGCCGGGCGATCCAGATCGCCATGCCCGTCGGCTTCGGCATCCGCATCACGCCCGATCAGATCGCGCTCTTGCTTTTGACCGCCGTGCTGGTGCTCGGTGTGCATCTTCTGATGACGCGCACGCAGACCGGCCGCGCCATGCAGGCACTGAGCCAGAACGCGGCGCTGGCCCGCATCGTCGGCATCGACGTCGCCAGCGTCGTGCGCGTCACCTGGGTCATCGGCGGCGCGCTTGCCTGCGTCGCCGGCGTGATGATCGGCATCCTGGTGCAGATCCGTCCGTTCATGGGCTTCGACATGCTGTTGCCGATGTTCGCGGCCGCCATCCTGGGTGGCATCGGCAGCATACCGGGCGCGGTGCTCGGCGGCCTGATCATCGGGCTCGCCGAAGCCGGCGCGGTGCAACTGATCGGCGCCGAATGGCGCGCCGCCGTCTCCTTCATTATCCTGATGGCGGTGTTGTTCGTACGGCCGATCGGCCTTTTCGGAGTTCGGGAACGATGATCGATCTCATCGGCTACGGCGCCTTCTTCCTGACCACCGCGCTGATCTTTTCGCTGGTCACGCTGGGGCTCAATCTGCAGTGGGGCCTGACCGGCCTGTTCAATGTCGGCCTCGCCGGCTTCGTCGCCATCGGCGCCTACACTTCGGCCTTGCTGACCACACCCGAAGATGCCGCGCGGTTGGGCGGCTTCGGGCTGCCGATCCTTGTCGGCTGGCTTGGCGCCATGGTCGTCGGCGGCATTGCCGCCGCCCTGACCGGCATGGCGACACTGCGGCTCAGGTCCGACTATCTGGCGATCACCACTTTCGGCGTCGCCGTCGTCGTGCAACTGGTCGCGCTCAATGCGCAGAAGCTGACGGGCGGTCCGTTCGGCATCGGTTTCATCCCGCGTCCGTTCGGCGGCCTCGCCGAGACGCCGCTGCTGTTCAACCTGTCCAACCTCGCCGTCGTCTGCGCGGTCACGCTGATCGCCTATCTCGCCCTGGAGCATCTGTCGCGCAGCCCCTGGGGACGCGTGCTGAAGGCCTTGCGCGAGGATGAGCGGGCGGCGATCTCGCTGGGCAAGAGCGCGCGCTTCTACCGCGTCCAGGCCTTTGCCGTCGGCGGCGCGATCATGGCGCTGGCCGGCGCACTGCAAGCGCATTTCACCGGCTTTATCGCGCCGGACAACTATTTGCCGATCCTGACCTTTCAGGTTTGGGTGATGCTGATCGTCGGTGGATCCGGCAGCAATCCCGGCGCTGTGATCGGCAGCATTCTGGTCTGGGGAATCTGGGCCGGATCTGGAACGCTGACCAGCGTTCTTTTTGCGCCCGAGCAGCAGGCGCGTGCGGCCTCGCTGCAGATCGTCGCCATCGGCGTGATGCTCTGCGTCATCCTGCTGATCCGGCCGAACGGGCTGTTCGGCGACGGGCCGCGTCGCCCGCGCCTGGACAAGCGGGCGAAGGTGGCTGCCGGCGAAAGCGGCTCCGGTTCATGAATGCCCTGGTTCGACGCGAGACGCACGGCGCCTCACTCTGGCACGCCGTCAGCCGAAATCGCCGGGAATGGCCGGCGCTGCAAGGCGAACTGGATGTCGATCTGGCCATCGTCGGCGGTGGATTTTCCGGCCTGTCGACCGCGCTGCACGCCGCCGAACAAGGCCTCTCGGTCGCCGTCCTAGAAGCTGAAATCATCGCCTGGGGCGCGACTGGCCGGAATGCCGGTTTCGTCGTGCCGAATTTCGCCAGGATGGACCCGGACAGCATTGTTGCGCATCTCGGCCCTGAGCGCGGCGAACGCCTGATCGACTTTGCCGCCGGCAGTGCGGACCTCGTCTTCGGCCTGATCAAACGACACGGCGTCGACTGCGACGCGGTGCAGAACGGATGGATCCAACCGGCGCATTCACCCGCCGCCTTCGAGAGGGTCAAGTCGCGCGCCAGCCAATGGGCACGGCGCGACCGGCCGGCGGTAACGTTGGATCGTCAGGACGTCGAGGCGCTGACGGGCGCACGGGGCTATGTCGGCGGCTGGATGGACCGCTCGGGTGGCGTGCTCAATCCGGTCGCCTATGCGAACGGACTGGCCGATGCGGCGCAGAAGGCTGGCGCCAAGGTCTTCGAGCGCACGCCGGTCAGTTCGGTCGATCGCATGGCCGATGGCTGGTCGCTGAAAACGCCATCGGGCTCGGTGCGTGCCGGTAAGGTGATGATCGCCACCAACGCCTATGGCGGGTCGCTCAATCCGCTGCTGCAACGAAGCTATTTTCCGTTGAAGATTTTCCAGATCGCGACAGAGCCTTTGCCGCGCGAGGTACGGGCGCGTCTGCTTCCTGGCGGGCAAGGCGTCGGCGACACCAGGCGCAATCTCTTCACCTTCCGCTTCGACGCCGACAACCGGCTGATCAGCGGCGGCATGCATATTCTGAGCGCCGGGGCCGACACACGTGTGCCGCAGGCAATCTGGCGGCGGCTGGCCAGGCATCTCGACCTGCCGGACCTGCCGCCGCTTGCCCGTGGCTGGTCGGGAATGGCCGCGGTCGAACCGGATTTCCTGCCGCACCTCCTGGATCTCGGGCCAGGGCTGATCGCCGGCCGCGCCTGCAACGGTCGCGGCATCGCCATGACGACGGCGATGGGCAAGGTGTTGGCCGACTGGGCCGCCCGAACCGATGCCCGTGATTTGCCGCTGCCATTCGCGCCGCCGGCGCCCATCCCCTTCCATGCGCTGCTGCGGCATGCGCCCAACGCGCTGCTTGGCTGGAGTATGCTGCGCGACCGGTTGGACGAGACGGCATAGGCCCGACTCAGCCGCCGTCCGATCAGGCCGTCATGCGAAGATTTTCAGAGAGGACCGCGGCCGCCAGGGCGATGTCCTGTTCAAGGGAGACCCGGACAGCAGGGCCGTCGCGCTGCTCCAACGCGGCAACAATCCTGCGATGAGCGTCGTTCGACCGTGGAATGTATCGCCCGGCCTGCATCAGAACCTTGAGATAAGGCCCGACCCGGCCCCAGAGGTCGCGGATCATGTTCAAAAGGATCGGCGCGCCGGCATGCTGGTAGATGGCGAAGTGAAAAGCCTCGTTCAGTGCGAGATAGGCGCTGGCGTCGCCGGCCTCGATGGCGCGCTGCATGCCGGCGAGCATCGCCTGTATTTCGACAAGCCCGCCTTCGCTCATCCGCGTGGCCGCCATCTCTCCCGCCAACCCCTCGACGGCAATGCGGATATGGGTGAGTTCCTTGAAGGCCGGGGCCGACAGCAAGGGCACGATAACAGAGCGGTTGTTCTGCATTTCGAGCAGCCGTTCGGCGACCAGCCTTTGCAGCGCCTCGCGGATCGGGGTCGTCGATATGCCGAACGTCTCGGCGAGCTTGCGGATGACCAGCGTCTGGCCTGGACTGAAACCGCCTGAAATCAATTCCTGCTTGAGCGCGCCATAGGCGCGATCGTTCAGGGTTTGATGTTCCAGCTTCAGCATGCGTCCCGATCACCAGTTCGACAAAGCGCGGTCGAGTGTCTCGGCCAGTTGCTCGGCATTGTCCCTGGCAAACGGCAGAGGCGGCCTGATCTTCAGCACATTGCCGCGCGGACCGCAGGACGAGATCAGCACACCGTCCTCACGCATGGCTTCAACGACGGAAGATGTCTTGCTGGCGGCCAGCGCCTCGTCGCCATCGGCCGTCAGTTCGACGCCGAAATAGAGGCCGTTGTGCCTGACGTCACCAACCATGCGGCGCCGGGTCTGCAAATTGCGCAGCAACTCAGCCGTATAAGCGCCGACCATACGTGCGTTCTCGATCAGCCCCTCTCCCTCGATCACCTCGAGAACGGCGATGCCGACGGCGGCCGCGACCGGATTGCCGCCGAAGGTGTTGAAGTAACCGGTGTTGGAGCCGAAGGAGGAAACGAGTTGCGGCCGCACCAGCACCGCGCCCATCGGATGGCCGTCACCGATCGGCTTGCCCATGGTGACGATGTCGGGCTCGAGGCCATAATTGGCAAACCCCCACATGCCCTGGCCAAGGCGGCCGAAGCCGGACTGGACCTCATCGGCGATGAGGATGCCGCCGGCCTTCCTGACTTGGTCCGCCGCCTCGCGCATGACCGCCGCGTCGGGGAAGAAAATGCCGTCGCTGGAAAAGGCCGAGTCGAGCAGCAGCGCCGCCGGACGGATATTTTGCGCGCGCATGTCCTCGATGGCGGCCGCGACATTCTTGGCGAAATCATGCGCAGCGCGGCCATGATCGCGGAAAGTGTCTGGCGCCGCCACGGTCCGGTGGTGCAGGGGCACGCCCTTCGCGCCGACCGCTGCCGGCGATAGCTGCGCGGTAGCAATCGTGGCGCCGTGATAGGCGAAATCGGTGATGATGACGCCCGTGCCGCCGCTCGAATGCTGGGCGATGCGGATGGCGAGGTCGTTGGCCTCACTGCCGGTGCAGGTGAACATGGCATGGCCGAGATGGGCGGGAACCGTGCCGAGCAGTTTTTCCGCATAATCAAGGATGATCTCGCTCAAGTAGCGCGTATGGGTGTTGAGCGTGGCGGCCTGCCCAGACAGCGCCTCGACGACGCGCGGATGGCAGTGCCCGACCGAGGCGACATTGTTGTAGGCGTCGAGAAATTTGCGCCCTCTCGCATCGTAGAGCCAGACGCCGCTGCCGCGCACCAGATGGACCGGGTTGCGGTAGAAGGCGCGATAGGTCGGCCCAAGCAGCCTGGCGCGGCGTTCGAGCAGTGCGCGATCGCCTGGCGAAGCGTCGGTGTCGGCAAGGGCGTTTGTGGGTGACGACTGGGACACGGCATCTACTCCCGATTGGAATGGTCGAGAAAATAACGGCGGGCCTCATCGGATGACAGCCCTTCGAGCCGTTCGAGCGAGGTCCAGACCTCGGCGATGAGGCGCAGGACATAGTCGCGCTTGGCCGGGAAGCGTTCCGCCTGCCAGCTGGCGATGTTGGCGATGAGCGCGAGGCGAGCACGGATCAGATCGAAAAGGATGCCGATCTCTTCGGCCTCTAGCGGCTGCACGGATTGATAGCCGGCGACGAAGCGCGCTGCCGGCGCCAGCGGATGGCCTTCAGCCGGCCAGCGGTAGACGGCGCCGATGGCGAGGTCGCAGATCAGCGGCGAATGGATCATGTCGCCGAAATCGAGGATGCCGCTCACTATTTCCGGCCGTGAGGCGTCCATCACCACGTTGTAGGAGTTCATGTCGTTGTGGACGATCTGGGCGCGCAGGCTCGGAATGACCCCCGCCGCGTGCTCCTCGAAGGCATCGATGACGCGCTCGACCATGGCGCGGTGGCCGGCGTCGGCGATAAACGCCAGCATAGGCCGCGTCTTGGCGACCTTGCGGATGTCCCAGAGCAGGTCGCTGCCGGCGGCCGGATGGAAGAAGCCGCGCAGCGCCCGGCCAAGCCGGGCGAGGAAAATGCCGAGATTGCGATCCTGCGCCGCCGACGGGGGGCAACTCGACAGCAACTGGCCGGGCAGATAGGTGACCAGCCGGATGATGCGAGGCGCCGATCCCTCGACACTGACCGTGAACTGCGCTTCGCCCTCGAGGCTCTTGCGGACCGAAGGGACCGGCAAGGTCGGATCGACCCTTAGGATGTGGTCGAGAGCCTTGTTCTGGAAATCGGTGAAGCCTGCCTCCTCCGCCGGATGGGAAATCTTGAGGACGAACTCGCCCTCGCCCTCAGCATGGATGTGGAAATTGTGGTCGCGTTCGCCGGGCAACGGACGCGCGCTGCCGGCGAGGCCGTAGTGCCGGCGCAAGATGGCAAGCGCGTCGGCAATCGAGACGTCGGGCGCATCCTCGGCCAGCGTTTCGCCAAAGCCGTCTGGCACGGCCGCATTCATGAGCTTACCTCCGGATCGATCGGCTCGAGACCGCACCAGTCGGCGATGAACAGCGCAATGGTCTGGGTGACCTTGCGCACAGAATTCAGATCAACGGCCTCGTCATAGCCATGCGGCATGCGGCAGATCGGGCCGTAGACGATCGCCGGCGCGTCGGCATAGAGGCCGAAGAAGCGCGCATCCGTCGTCGCCGAGGTGACGTGCTCCGTCAGCGGCTCGCCCCAGACGGCGGCATGGCTGCGGCGCAGCACGGCTTCCATCTCGTCGGCACCTTCCAGCACATAGCCCTCGGCCATGAAGCCATTATAGCTCATCTTGGGTGGGCGATTGGCCAGGAAGGGATCCGCACGGGCCGCATCGGCGATGCAGGTTTCGAGCTCGGCCCTGGCGTCTTCGAGCTTCTGGCCGGGATAGGTGGCGACCCGCATCTCGAAGACACAGCGCGCCGGAACGCTCGATGTCCATTCGCCCCCTTCGATCTTACCGAGGTTGAAGCGGATCGGATGCGGGTGATCGCAGAAATGCTTGTCATCGACCTTGCGCTCATTCCAGACGCTTTCGAGCTGCTTCAGCGCCTGGATGATGAGAAAGGCCTTCTCGATGGCGTTGGCGCCGGCCGAGAAAGCGCCGGAAGCGTGCTGCGGATCGCCATCGACCTCGACCCTGAACCAGATCGGCCCGACCTGCGCCCGCATCAAGCGCGGTTCCAAGGGCTCGGGAATGAAGGCGGCGTCAGCGCGGTAGCCGCGTTGCAGGCAGGCGAGCGCGCCATTGCCGGTGCACTCCTCCTCGACGACCGACTGGAGGTAAACATTGGCGGCCGGCTGGTAGCCGAGGCTGCGCAAGGCGGTCAGCGCGTAGAGACAGGCCGACAGGCCGGCCTTCATGTCGCCGGCGCCGCGGCCATGCATCCAGCCATTCTCGATCGCCGGATCGTAGGGGTCGTGCACCCAGCGGTCGAGCGGCCCCGTCGGCACGACGTCGATATGACCGTTGAGGATCAGCGAACGGCCGGTGGCGTTTCTGGGCGTGTGGGTGGCGACGACATTGAAGGCATCGTCGTAGGAGACCGCCACCGGCGAAAACCCCGGAAGGTCGCGGATCGCGTCGACATCGACACGCCACATGTCGACGGCATAGCCATCTGCCTCATAGGCGGCTGCCATGAAGGATTGCGCGGCATGCTCCTCGCCACGCTGGGATGGAAAGCGCACGAGGTCGGCCAGGAACGCGACTTGCCTCGCGAAGCCGTCATCGACCGCGCGCAAAATGGCTTCGTCGGCAATTCGCTCAGGCATGATATTCCGCTTTCTCGTGAATGGTGTATCATATCTCATATGCCATTTCCGGGAAAGCCAAAGAGACAGGTCGGGCCAAAACGATGGCCCAACCCGGGAAGCTCTTGGCAGGCGGGCGCAGAGTTGGCATCAGCTTGCTGCATGGCAGCGGAGCTGCTTGGCAGAGATCGAGGACAGATGCTGGTCACCGAAGGCGCATTGCCGGATGAAGTCACCGATCTCACGGCCGGCTACCGGCGCGTGCCGGCCGGCAAGATCGTCAATGCGGTGACCTGGATGGAGGCGCGCGCGCCTATGCCGGGTCTCGCCGAGCCCCTGGCAATGACCCGGATCTCCGAGCCCGACAGCGCCGCCTACCGCGCGATCTTCCTTGAGATCGGCGCTCCCTGGCTGTGGGATCGTGCCGCTGAAATGTCGGATGCCGAAATATCAGCGCATTTCGACGACCCGCGCCAGCATCTCTATTACGGCCATGATGACAGCGGCGGCCATGTCGGAATGGTCGAATTCCGCTTGGCCGGCGACAACGAGATCGAGATCACCTATTTCGGCCTGTTCCCAGGCTTGACCGGCCGTGGTCTCGGCAAGCGGCTGATGGCCAGCGCGCTCGACAAGGCATGGCGTCTCGGCCCTGGCCGCATCTGGCTGCACACCAGCAGCATCGACCATCACAGCGTCATCGGTTTCTACCGGGCTTGCGGGTTTGAGCCCTATGCGGCCGGTTTCGAAATCACCGACGATCCCCGGACCAAGGGAACCCTGCCGCGCGATGCCGCCCCGCAGATCCCGCTGATCGAAACGGAATGGATGCCCGGCGCCAGATGAGATCGTCTTCGCAACCCGCGGGCCTTTCATCGTCTCACCATCGCCGGTGGGTGCGGCGCGAGAGCATCCTGTCGAGGCTGGAGCGGCATGTCGATACGCGCATCGTGCTGTTCGCCGCGCCCGCCGGCTTCGGCAAGTCGACGACGATGGCGCAGTGGGCGGCTGAGATCGCGCGCCACGGCCGGTTGACGGCATGGCTGTCCTGCGAGGCGACGGACAATGACGAAGGCGCCTTCCTGTCGCATCTGGTGGGGGCGCTGCGCCACCTCGTCCACAATCCGGCCGAGCTCGACCTCGCCTTCCAGTCGAGCCCGATTCCGCAGCTCGACGTGGTGCTTTCGGCACTGGTGGCGGGTTTTGCGGCGCGCGACGCTGAGGTCACCCTGTTCTTCGACGACTACCATGTCATCGAAGCACCGGCAGTGAAGCGGTTCATCGAGCGCCTGACGCGGCAGGCGCCGGCCAACGTCGTCTTCGTCATCGGCTCGCGCAACCTGCCCGAGCTTCAACTCGGCAAGCTCAGGGTGCTTGGCGACGTCTTCGAGATCGGTCCGGACGACCTGCGCTTCGCCTCGTCCGAAGCCGAAGCCTTCTTCAACGACAAGCTAGGCCTGAGCATCAGCAGCGGTACCGTCGAGACCCTGTGCTCGCGGACCGAGGGCTGGGCTGCCGGCCTGCAACTCGCCTCGCTGTCGCTCAGCGCCGCGCACGCACCCGAAACAGTCATCGGAAATTTCACCGGCGCCAACCGCAACGTCGCCGATTTCCTGATGGGCGAAGTGTTCCTGGGGTTACCGCCGGCCCTGGCGAGGTTCCTGCGCCACAGCTCGATCTTCGAGCGCTTCAGCGCCGACGCGTGCCGGGCGGTCCTGCGGGCGGCGGATGCCGAGGCCGATATCACCGAGATCGAGACCCGCAATCTTTTCCTCGTGCCACTCGACGAGGAGCGGCGCTGGTTCCGCTACCATCACCTGTTCCACGACTTCCTCAGCCGTGAAATGGAACGGCGCGAACCGGAGATGATCGCACCGTTGCATCTGGCCGCCGCCGAATGGTTCGGCGAACGCAAGATGCTGAGGGAGGCGATCGGACATGCGCTCGCCGCGGGCGACCAGGCCCGCGCGGCCGTGTTCGTCGAGAACAACGCGCTTGAACTCATCGCCCAGTGCCAACTGCTTTACGTGCGCCAATTGCTGGCGCTGCTGCCGAGGAAACTAGTCGACCAGCGCATCCGGCTGCAGCTCGTGGCGCTGTGGCTGGCGGTGCACAGCAGCCAACCCGAGATCGCTCAGCAGACGCTCGCCAATGCGCGCAAGCTTGTCGAGACCGGGCCGACGGACGGCAAGGATCCAGGCACGCTGACCGGCACCACGATCGAGGCCGAAATCGCCGTCCTCGATGCCGCCGTGCACAGCACGCTGGAGCGGTTCGAGGACGCGCGCGACACCGCACTGGCCGCCCTGCGCATCATCGCGCCCGATGCCTGGTTCATGGAAGGGGCGACAGCCAATGTCATCGGCTACAATCTCTATGCGCTGGGCGACCTCGAGGGCGCGCGGGCGGCGGCGGACGCCGCACGCAAGGCGCATGAGCGAAGCGGCAGCCTGCTCGGCGTGACCATCGCCAATTGCTACATGGCGGTCATCGAACGCTCGGCCGGCCGCCTGCCCGCAGCTGAAAAGCTGCTGCGCGCCACGATCATCGAGGCCAGGACGCGGATCGGCGCGAACTCCTATGCCGAGGCGCTCGCCGGAACGCTGCTTGCCGAGCTTGCCTACGAGACCAACGCGTCGGGCGAGGCCCTGACGCTGGTCGAGAATCTCGGGCCGCTGATCGAGGGCGCCGCGGTCATCGTCTATCCCCTCGCCAGCGTGCCGACCTATGCCCGTGTCCTGCAGTTGACCGGTCGTGGAGACGCTGCACTCGACATGCTGGATCGCGTCTACCAACGCGTGCGTGGCTCGGTCTATCGCCGCCTCGCTTCGGTGCTGGTGCACGATCGCATCCGGCTTCTCATCGATCGGAACCTTGTCGCCGAGGCACGCGCCCTGCTCGACGAGCATCGCCGCGAAAGCGCTGAAACCGCCCCTACTGTGGCCAACGAATTCGAATTCTTCGCCGAAGGCAGGCTGCTGACGGCCGAAAAATCCTTCGCCGCGGCCGCGACACTTTTCGACGCGCTGCTGGAGCGAACGAAACGCAGCGGACGCCTGCGCCGCCACATACTGGCGCTGATCCTGCGCGCAAAAAGCGCCGGCCATGACCAGCGCGAGGCCGACCGGCATCTCCTCGAAGCGCTGAGACTTGCCCGGCCTTCCGGCTTCATCCGCTCCTTCGTCGACGAGGGCAGGCCTGTGGTCGAGGCGTTGATGCGATTACGCGCGGCGCAGGCAAAGACCGACCCGTCCCTCTCGGCCTATGCGACGCGCATAATCGATGCCGCGCAGACCGTACCCGTGACGACACGAAAGTTGGCCGCCCCTGCAGCTGAGAAAGAACAGCTCACCCAGCGCGAATCCGAGCTGCTGCGCTGCCTGTCGGAAGGCATGTCCAACCGCGATATCGCGTTCGCGCTGTCGGTGAGCGAAACGACGGTGAAATGGCATTTGAAGAACATTTTCGGCAAGCTCTCGGTCTCGAACCGCGTCCAGGCCGTGCGTGCCGCGCAGGCGGCCGCAAACCTCCGCCCCCCTCCGAAAGGAGGGGCATAGACATCTGGCACAGCCCCTTCTTTCGGGTCGGGCCATGGCATTGTTAGCCTGCTAGCCTCCTTCGGATTGTAGAGGACGCTGCTTATGGCGACAGGTTACGTTTTTCACGAACAGCTGATGTGGCATGACACCGGTCCAAGCGCCGACATGATGCCTCCAGGCCGTTTCGTGGAACCCGGCCGGCATCTGGAATCGCCGGGGTCGAAGCGCCGGCTGAACAACCTCATCCAGGTCAGCGGCCTGGCGCGCCATCTGGTGCCGATCCTTGCCGAGCCGGTGACAGTCGAGGACCTGCTGCGCGTCCACACGCAGCGCCATGTCGACGACATCAGGGTGCTCAGCGAACGCGGTTCGGGCTTCGCCGGCCCGCAGGCGCCGATCGGCCTCAACAGTTTCGACATCGCCCTGCTCTCCGTCGGCACGACCTATGCCGCGATGCGCGCGGTGCTGACCGGCCGTGTCGACAACGCCTACGCGCTGGCGCGGCCTCCGGGGCACCATGCCGAGCCCGACCAGGCGATGGGCAACTGCCTGTTCTCCAACATCGGCGTTGCCGTGCGCCGGCTGCAGCATGAAGGCCTGCTCGGCCGCGCGGCGATAGTCGACTGGGACGTGCATCACGGCAACGGCACCGAGACGGTGTTTTATTCCGATCCGTCGGTGCTGACCATTTCCCTGCACCAGGACAATCTCTATCCGACCGGGCGCGGTGCCCTGGCCGACAATGGCAAGGGCGAAGGCGAGGGCTATAATATCAACATCCCGCTGCCGGCCGGCAGCGGCACCGGCGCCTATGAAGCGACCTTCGACCGCATTGTTGCCCCCGCACTGCGCGCCTACAAACCGGATCTCGTCATTGTCGCTTCCGGCTTCGATGCGTCGGGCTTCGATCCGCTCGGCCGCATGATGCTCAACAGCGAATGCTTCCGCCGCCTTGCCGCGCGCATGGTGGCGCTGGCCGCCGAGACGTCGAAGGGCCGGCTGATGATGACCCATGAAGGCGGCTATTCCGAGGGCTACGTGCCGTTCTGCGGCCATGCCGTCATCGAGACGCTTGCCAATCACCGCACCGAAGTGATCGATCCGCTGTCGGACCATATCGACGAATGGGCCGGGCAGGATTTGCAGCCGCATCAGGCGGCCGTCATCGACGCTGCCGAAGGCCTGCTCGCCGACCTGCGCCAACGCCTCGCAAGTGCTGCCTGAAGCGATGGATTTTGTCGTCACCACGCTCCTCAACGCGCTGACGCTGATCAGCATCCTGATGCTGGTCGGGCTTGGGCTGGCGATCAGCTTCGGCCTGATGAACGTGACCAATCTGGCGCATGGCGAGTTCGTCACCGTCGGCGCCTTCGCGGTCTATTTCGTCCAGAGTGTCGGTGGCTCCTTCTGGCTGGGTCTGACCGCCGCCCCGATCGCCGGCGCGGTGGTCGGCTGCATCCTGGAATTCGCCATCATCCGCCATCTCTATTCGCGGCCCGTCTCGACCGTGCTTGCCACCTGGGGCGTCAGCTTGATCCTGCAGCAGGGGCTGGAACTGAGCTTTGGCCTCGGCGCCAAACCGGTGACGCCGCCGATAGAGGGCACGTTCGATCTGTTCTTCACAGTCTATCCGGCCTACCGGCTGATCCTGATCGCCATAGCCATGCTCACCTTGGTCGGTGTCGTGCTGCTGATCAGCCGGACCTCCTTCGGGCTCGATATCCGCACCGTCATCCAGAACCGCGAAATGGCCGAAGGCGTCGGCATCAACACGCGGCGTACCTACGCCATCGCCTTCACCTTCGGCGCCGCCATCGCCGGGCTTGCCGGCGGCCTGGTCGCGCCGCTGGCGATCGTGCTGCCGCAGATGGGGGTAAACTACCTCGCCAACGCCTTCTTCGTCGTCATCGTCGGCGGCGTCGGCTCGATCGGCGGTCTCGTCGCCGGAAGTGTCTTCGTCGGCGGGCTGACCAGCGTGCTCAACTACCAGATCTCGCCCTCTTTGGCGCAGGCGATCGTACTGCTGGCGGCCATCGTCGCCGTTCGGCTGCGGCCCAACGGCTTGTTCAACGGAGCGTCGCGATGATCGCCCGCGACCGCAACTGGCTGCTGATCTTCGCCGCCTGCGCGGCACTCGCCGTCGTGTATCCGCTCTTCGCCGACGGCTACCAGCTGACGGTGATCCGCGACGCGCTGATCTTCGGCATGTTCGCGGCGAGCCTCGACTTCTTCTGGGGCCGAACCGGAATCCTGTGCTTCGGCCACGCCGCCTTCTTCGGTATTGGCGGCTACATCATGGCGCTCATCACGCTCAACGACGCCATCCCATTTGGCAGCCTCCTAGGCATAGTGGGCGCGGTAGCCGGCGCTGCCCTCGTCGCCGCCATCATCGGCTACTTCCTGTTCTTCGGCGGCATCCGTGGCAGCTATTTCACCATCGTGACGCTCGCCATGGGCGTCATCTGCCAGCAGGCCGCGGTCTCCTGGAGCTCGGTCACCGGCGGCGACAGCGGGCTGATCGGCATCCCGCCGATCGCGTTCGATGTTGGCGGGATACATGTCGATCTCAGCCAGGATCTGCCAAGCTACATATTCGTCGCGTCCATCGTCGCGGTGGTCGTGCTGGCGCTGTGGTCGATCAGCCGTGGCCGCTGGGGCACTGTGCTCACCGCCATCCAGGACAATGAAGTCCGGGCGGCCGCCCTTGGCCACAATGCGCCGCTGCGACTGCTCGTGACCTTCGTCCTGTCCGCCGCGATCGCCGGCCTCGCCGGCGCGCTCTACGTCTGCATGGCCGGACTGGTGGCGCCCGACCTTTCCGGGCTGCTTCTGTCGACGGAAGTCATCGTCTGGGTGGCGGTCGGCGGGCGTGGCACATTGCTTGGTCCGGTGCTGGGCGCCATCGCCATCCAGCGCGCGCAGCAGACCATCAGCAGCTTCAATCCGAGCCTGTGGCCGCTGCTGCTCGGCTGCGTCTTCGTCATCATCGTCTTCGTGCTGCCGGACGGCATTCTGTCGATCTATGCGCGGCTTAAGGGCCTGTTCAAGGGCCGGAGGCAGGCGCAATGAGCGACGTGCTGCTCCAGGCTGAAAATGTCGGCATCCGCTTTGGCGGTCTGCAGGCGCTGGAAGGGCTGAACCTGACGGTGCGCGACAAGGAGCTCTGCTGCATCATCGGGCCGAACGGCGCTGGCAAGAGCACCTTTCTCAACGTGCTGACCGGCACGCTGCGTCCGACCAGCGGCAGCGTGCGCTTCCTCGGCCATGACATTGCCGGCCTGCCGCTGCATCGCATCGCCCGGCTCGGCATCGCCCGCAAATTCCAGATCCCGTCCGTCTTTCCGAGCCTCTCGGTCGAGGACAATCTCAAGGTCGCACGGTGGGGAGCGTCGTCCCCGCTGCGTCCGGTCGGCGAACTGCTGGAACTCGTCGCGCTTGACAGCCGCGCAACCACGCTGGCGGGCCAACTGGCGCACGGTCAGAAGCAATGGCTGGAGATCGGCATGGCATTGGCAATCGAGCCGAGGCTGCTGCTACTCGACGAGCCTACCGCCGGCATGACGCCGCAGGAAACGCTGGCGACCGCCGAGATGCTGCTGCGGCTCAAGGGCGAGTTCTCGATCGTCGCGGTCGAGCACGACATCCGCTTCGTGCGGGCGCTGAACTGCGAGACGCTGGTGCTGCATCAGGGACGCCGGCTGCGCAGTGGTCCTTTCCACGACATCGAGACCGACGAAATGGTCCGCGACGTCTATCTGGGGAGGCGCTGACCATGCTGCGGACACTCGCGGTCTCGGCCGGCTACGGCCTGCTCCCTGTGCTGAACGGCATCGATCTCAGCGTGGCACCGGGTGAAGTCGTCGGCCTGCTTGGCCGCAATGGCGCCGGCAAGACGACGCTGCTACGCGTCATCGCCGGCGGCCTGAAGGCGAGCGGCGGCGCCGTGGTTCTCGGCGATCAGGACCTTACCAACGCCGCGGCCTTCCGCCGGGCCCGGGCGGGCATAGCGCATGTGCCGCAGGGCCGCGGCATCTTCAACCAGCTGACCGTGCGGCAGAATTTGGAGGTCGGCACGCGCGCAGCCACGGACCGTGGCGACGGCGGCATTCCTGACGACATCTTCGGCTATTTTCCGATCCTGCGCGAACGCGAGGCGCAAATCGCCGGCACGCTGTCGGGCGGCCAGCAGCAGATGCTGGCGATCGGCCGCGCGCTGTGCGGCCTGCCGTCGGCGCTACTGCTCGACGAACCCTCGGAAGGCATCCAGCCGAACATCGTGCAGTCGATCGCCGAGTTGGTGCCGCGCATCGCCCGCGAACGCGGCATCGCGATCGTCCTGGTCGAGCAGAATCTCGATCTCGTTCTCAAGGCGGCGGACCGCTGCCTGGTGATGGAAAAGGGCAGGATCGTGCACGAGGGCACGCCGGAGGCGTTCGCCGACGAGAGCCTGCTGAAGGACCTGTTGGCCCTATGAGGAGCACCTGAAGCGCGCCTGGACCTGCTGACTTTGTAAGGCGTGCATGGGGCGCGCCCGGACTGGAAGGGAACATAACAATGATAAGCAGAAGAACGATCCTGAAATCCGGCGGCGCGGCCGCCGCCTTCGCCATGGTCGGCGCGCCGTCGATCCTGCGCGCCGCCGATACCGTCAAGGTCGGCCTGTCAATCCCGATCACCGGGCTGCAGGCGATCCTCGGCGAGACGCTGCTCAATTGCTACAAGCTCGCCGCCGCCGAGCTCAATGCCGCCAACGGCATTGGCGGCCGCCAGGTCGAACTCTTCATCGAGGACAACCAGACCACGACCAAGGGTTCGATCGACAAGGCGCGCAAGCTCATCAACGAAGACAAGGTCGACGTGATCATGGGCACGATCATTTCGCCCGAGCGCAGCGCGACGCTGTCGGTGACCTCGAAGGCCAAGAAACTGTTCTTCTACCCGACCAATTTCGAGGGCGGCGAATGCAACCGCTACTTCGTCGCGACCGGGCCGATCCCGATGCAGCAGGTCGACCCGATGATGCCATGGGTGGCGGAGAATCTCGGCAAGACGATCTACATCATGGCTTCCGACTATGCCTGGCCGCAGAAGATGACGGAGGCGATCACGGCAGCTTACGAGAAGACCGGCGGCAAGATCATCGGCGCCGACTACTATCCATTCGGCACCACGGATTTCGGCCCGGCTTTCCAGAAAATCAAGTCGCTGAAGCCCGATGTCGTCTGGTCGATGGTGGTCGGCAACGATGCCGTCACGCAGCTCAAGCAGTATCGTTCTTTCGACATCAAGCAGCCGCTGATCGCGCCGCTCGACGAAGTTTTCAACAAGGACGCACTGCCGCCCGGCGTCGCCGCCGGCACGTATGCGCCGCAGCCCTACTGGATGGCGCTCGACAATCCGGTCAACAAGAAGTTCATCGCGAGCTTCCGCGAAAAATTCGGCAAGGAGAAGATGGTCAACGGCATCGGCGAGGCCGGCTATAACGGCCTGCATCTCTACGCTCTGGCCGCCGAGAAGGCCGGGTCGCTCAGGGACGACGACGTGCTCAAGGCATTGCCCACCATCGAGTTCGACGCGCCGCAAGGCAAGATCCGCGTCGATGCCTCCAACAACCACACGCTCTGCCATTCCTATGTCGGCAAGGCGGCACCGGACGGCATCAGCTACGAGATCGCCAAGGATTTCGGCACCATCGCGCCGGTCACGCCTTACTGCAAGGTGTAGGATCTTACACCAAGCGGCCCTGACGGCGGCTTTGCCGCTGCCGTCAGGGCGTCCGCGGCGCCGGCAGCCGCTCGCGCAATTCGTCGACCAGCACCCTGGTGTTTTCGGAATAGTCGACCGGCACGACGACGAGATGCACGCCGCCGCCGGTGAAGGCCCGTTCCAGCGCCGGCCGCAAATCAGCGATCTCCGTAACCCTGGTTCCCTTGGCGCCATAGGCCTCGGCGTATTTGACGAAATCGGGATTGCCGAAGGTCATGCCGAAATCCGGGAATTCGTCGACCGCCTGCTTCCAGCGGATCATGCCATAGGCATGGTCCTCCAGCAGCAGGACGACAAGGTCGAGCTTCAGCCTGACGGCGGTCTCCAGTTCCTGGCTGTTCATCATGAATCCCCCATCGCCGCAAATGGCCATGACACGGCGCCGGGGATAAAGCAGTGACGCCATCATCGCCGACGGCAGGCCGGCGCCCATCGTGGCCAGCGCATTGTCGAGCAGCAGCGTGTTTGCCATGCGCGTGCGGTAGTTGCGCGCGAACCAGATCTTGTACATGCCGTTGTCGAGGGCGAGGATTCCGTCCGCCGGCATCACTGCGCGCACGTCATGCACGATGCGCTGCGGTGTGAAGCGGTCTTCGGTGGCGCGCGCGGCGATGCGGCTCAGAATGCCTTCCCTGAGCGGCAGCAAGGCCTGCGCGTTCGGGATCTTGCCCTCGATGCGGTCCGCCAGCAGCGCCAGCGATGGGCCAAGATCGCCGACGATCTCGGCCTGCGGGAAATAGACCTGTTCGACATCGGCTGAGTGATAGCCGACATGGATCACCTTCGGTCCGTTGGCGCCCATGATGAAGGGCGGTTTCTCCACCGTGTCGTGGCCGATGGTTATGATCAGATCGGCCTGTTCGATGGCTTCGTGCACATAGTCGCGCTCCGACAGTGCCGCCGTTCCCATATAGAGTTCTGTGCCGCCGGGCACCGTGCCCTTGCCCATCTGGGTGGTGAAATAGGGTATCTGCGTGCGCAGCACGAACTGGGCGACATCGGGGGTCACGCGCGGCCGCGACGCCGCCGCGCCGAACATCAGCAGCGGACGTTTGGCCTCCAAGATCATGCGGGCGGCGCGATCGAGCGCGTCCGCGCTGGCCAGCGGCAGTTCGACCGGGTGTGTCGGCACCAGCGCCACCGGCTCGCACTCGGCCGCCGCAATGTCTTCCGGCAGTTCCAGATGCACCGGGCCGGGCCGCTCTTCCTGGGCAACGCGGAAGGCCTCGCGCACCAGCGAGGGGATCATTTTGGGCGAGACGATCTGGCGCGACAGCTTGGTCAGCGGCTTCATCGCCGCGACGATGTCGACGATCTGGAAGCGCGCCTGCCGCGATGACAAGACGCCCTTCTGGCCCGTGATCATGATCATCGGCATCGCGCCGAGCAGAGCATAGGCCGCGCCGGTCGTCAGATTGAGCGCGCCCGGGCCAAGCGTGGTGATGCACACGCCTGCCTTGCCGGTGAGCCTGCCATAGGTCGCGGCCATGAAAGCAGCGGCCTGCTCATGTCGGGTCAGGATCAGCTGGATCGACGAGCGGCGGATCGATTCGACGATGTCGAGATTCTCCTCGCCCGGAATGCCGAAAATCCGGTCGACCCCTTCATTCTCGAGGGCCGCCACGAACAGATCCGAACCTTTGGTCATGAACCGCCTCTCCTGCAATGCACACGTTCCGCCTTCATATGGCATTGGAAAGCGGTACCTCAAAGGGCGCAAGCCTGCGCTGATGGCGATCAGCCCATCAGTTTCGGCAGGGCGGCCGCCAGCGCATCGATGACGAGCCTGACCTTGAGCGGCAGATGCGGCGTCCGCAGCCAGAGCGCATGGCAGTCGTAGAGATAGTGCGGCCGGTCCGGCAACAACGCCACCAGCCCACCGGCCTCTATGCGCTCACGGACCAGCCACCATGGCAACCACGCCAGCCCCATGCCTTCGGCCGCCGCATCGGCGATGGCATCGAGATCGTCGAGCCGCAGGCGGCCGCTTGGGATGATCTCCTGTGCGGCCTGCCCTTCACGCGCAAACAGCCAGGGCTGAACGACCTGGCCGAGCCGGCGATAGACGATCGCCTGATGATCGGCGAGGTCTTCGATCCGCCGCGGCTCGCCATGAAGTCCGAGGTAGGCGGGCGAGGCGCAGACGACCATGCCTTGCCGCGCAACGCGGCGCGCGATGATGCCCGCCTTGTCGTCCAGATCGCCGGTGCGGATGGCAAGGTCAAAGCCGTCTTCGGCAAGATCGGCGAAGCGGTCGCTGAGCGACAGATCGAGTTCGAGCATTGGATAGTGCCGCGCCAGCTTCAGCAGCACGGGGGTAACGCAGTGGCGGCCGAAATGCGCCGGCATGGTCACGCGCAGTCTGCCTCTCGGTTCCGAAAACTGGTCGGCGGCCAGCGCATCGGCGGATTCCGCTTCGGCCAGCACGATGCGGCAGCGTTCATAATAGGCGCGGCCGAAATCGGTCAGGCTCTGGCGGCGCGTCGTGCGGTTGATGAGGCGTACGCCGAGCCGCTCTTCGAGAGAGCGGACATGCTTGCCCACCATCGGCCCGGACAGGTCGAGCGCTACCGCCGCTGCCGCGAACGAGCCAAGGTCGACCGCCTTGACGAACACGGCCATGCTCTCGAGCC
>NZ_PNOT02000113.1:15000-31740 GCF_002879535.1 Mesorhizobium intechi | reverse complement strand
GGCGAGCCGCACGAATTCGTTGACCTGAAAATGCGCCGCCTGCTGCTGCATGCCGCCGGTGGCAGCCACGGTCAGCACCCCGGGCATGCGCGGCAGTCCGGCCCGGATGACCTCCCGCACGGCGCGCCCCCAGCCGATGGCGACGACCGAGCCCGCCACCAGTTGCGCCTGCCTGAGCAGCCCGCCAAGGGGCGCCGCGAGCGCCGCCAGCGTCCCCGCCGCCGGCGTCTCGACCACCGCGGCATCGCGCAATTTCAAGCCATCGATCAGCTGCCTGGTGATGTCCTCCGGCGTTGCCAGGTCGAGAACCTCGATACGGACAATGCCCTCGGCCCGCGCCCGCTGCAGCAAGCGCGAAATCGTCGCGGTCGAGACTCCGAGCCGGCGAGCGATATCGACCTGCGACATCTCCTCCACATAATGCAGCTTGGCCACCGTGTGCAGCATCGTCCGCGATGCGGTCGCATCCTGGATGGGAGGGGAAGACAGCTTGCAATTCCTTTCAGCAACGTGTTACACGCATATGAGCCGACGGGAGTTATCGCGCAAATCCAGCCAACTCGCAACGTGCGGCGGCTGGCGGGTCGCGAGCCCGGCAAGGCGCTTCTTCGAAGGCGATGGCGCGCCATGGCTTACTGCCGGCAGGCGGCCAGAACTGAACATCGTTGTTTCCACGGGATCCGCGCCCTTCGTCGAGAGAGCGCCAACATCGGATTGAGACCATGACCAAGATGACCACCGCGGAACTGCGCGGCTACCAGCAAATATGCGGCAAGGACGGGGCCATGGTGGCCATCGCCTGCGACCAGCGCGGCGGCATGCGGACCTTGCTGGCGTCGGACCCGGACGAACAGGCCAAGATCACCAATGACATGCTCGGCGACACCAAGGCAGACATCACGCGCTACCTCGCCAGTGCGGCGTCCTGCGTGCTGCTCGACCCGCTCTGCGCGGTGCCGCGCATCGTCGACGAAGGCGTCTTGAACCGCGATACGGCGTTGCTCATCGGCCTCGACGCTTCCGGTTTCGATATCTCTCCCGAAGGCTACCGCCTTTCGCGCCTGGTTCCCGGCATCGACGCGCGCCGGGTCCGCGCACTCGGCGGCACTGGCGGCAAGATCATGGTGTATCTGCGGGCCGACAAGCCTGATGCCAACGACCACAACATCGCCATCCTGCGCCAGTGTGTCGCCGATTTCGGGCAGGAAGACCTGCTGCTGGTCGTCGAGTTCCTGACCTACCAGCTCGACGGGGAAAGCCCCGGGGACTATGCGGCCAAGACGCCATGGCTTGTCGAGGAAGGCACCAGGATCTCGCTGGAGTGCGGCGCCAAGGTGCTGAAGCTTCCCTACCCGGGGACGCCGGAAGCCTGCGCCAACATCACCAAAATGGCCGGTGACGTGCCTTGGGCGGTGCTTTCGGCCGGCGTCAACCACGCGACCTTTCTCGGCCAGGTCGAGATCGCCATGCAGAATGGCGCCTCGGGCGTCATCGCCGGTCGCTCGCTGTGGAAGGATTGCATCTCGCTCGACCGTGACATTCAGCGCGAAAGGCTTAAGACCATCGCTGTGCCGCGATTGCGTGAAATCCAGGCCGTGATCGGGCACTACCGGCAGAAAGCCGCTGCTTGACAGTTGCCTTGGACGAGAGCTGGTCCAGCGGAAAGTGCGAAGCGGCTTTGCGTCCGGAACTGCGCGAAAAAGATGCGGGACGCCATGCCTCAGAGCATAGGAATAGATATCGGCGGCACCAATCTGCGGGCCGCCCGCATTTCCGGTAACGGTGAAATCCTCAAACGCGTTTCCGAAAAGAGCGCGCCCGACCCGGGGCTGGTGCTCGGCCGCATCGCCGACATGGTGCGCCTTCTCGATACGCCGGATGTCAAGGCCATCGGCGTCGGCGTTCCGGGCCGCGTCGATGCGGGGCGCGGCACGGTGCTGTCCGGCGGCTATGTCAACCTCGCCTCGGTTGCGCTGGCCCAGCGCCTGGAAGACATGACAGGCAAGCCTGTCGTCATCGACAATGACTGCAACATGGCGCTGGCCGCCGAGATGGCGCTCGGCGCCGGGCGCCGCCATGGCAACATCGTCATGTTCACTATCGGCACCGGCATTGGCGGCGCCGTCGCCCAAGATCGGCGGATCACGCGAGGTTCGGCAACGGCGGGTCAGCTCGGACACATCACCGTCGACGTCAATGGCGAGGTCTGCGCCTGCGGCCGGCGCGGCTGTGTCGAAACCACCAGTTCGGGCACCGCGCTCGGCCGTCACATTGCGCGCGCCGGTCTCGGCGCCGACATTTCGGTCGATCAACTCTTTGCCCGCGATACAGCCGGCGATATCCAGGCGCGCGGCGTGCTGGACGCCTGGGCGAAACCACTGCGGGCAGCCATCGATACCGCCGTTGCCATGCTCGCCCCCGACGTTGTGCTGCTTGGCGGCGGGCTTGGCCGGGCGGCCCATGCAGCACTCGGCCGCGCGCCGGCTCTGGCGCCCTGGTATCAATGCCGGGTCGAACCCGCGCAACTCGGCGACGACGCCGGGGTGACCGGCGCCGGTCTCCAGGCTCTGGCGGGGGAACTGCACACGTCGCCCTCGGCCCAGTCCAGCCGCCCGCGGCGCGCTGTGCTCGTAAACGGCATCCCCGCAAGCGGCAAGAGCACCGTCTCGCGCGGTATCGCCGATCGCATGGGCTGGCCGCAGCTGGCGCTTGACACGATCAAGAACCCCTTTCTCGAGTTGCTCGGTGGCGGCGACCGCTTGTTCAACCGCACGCTCGGCCGCGCCAGCTACCAGGCGATCTGGTCGGTGGTCGGCGAAGCGCCCGCCGGCACCACATTCATCGTCGATGCCTGGTTCGGCTTCCAGCCGCGCGAGGTTCTCGAGGATCATCTGCGAAAGGCCGGCGTCGAGCGGACTTTCGAAATCTGGTGCCACGCGCCCGGCGAGGTCCTTGCCGAACGTTACGGCGCCCGCCTCGACCAGCGCCCCGCTGGCCATCCCGGTGCCGCCTATATTCCCGAACTGATCGAGCTCTCCAAGCGCGCCGAGCCGCTGCGGCGCGGACCGCTCTTCGACGTCGACACGACGAAGCCCATCGACTTCGATGCCATCACGGCGTGGTTGCGGGCGACGATGGCCGGCGGCGCATAGCCAGTCGGACGACCCGTTCAGTCGCCGCTACAGACGTGAAGTTCCGTTCCGGCCGCTTCGATGACCGCGCGTAGTGCCGGTTGCGGCTCACGATCCGTGACGATGTCGGAAAGCGCGCCGAGCGTGCAGATGCGTTCGAGGCTGTTTCGGTCGAACTTGTCGTTGGTCGCGCCAAGCTCGATAAGGTCGCGCCGGATCGTTTCGCCGGCGACACCCAGGCGCAAAGCGAGCCTGGAAACACGGATCGAGGCCGAGCGGCGCACTTCCGACAGGATGAGCTCATGCCGCTCCTTCTTCGACAGCCGGCTCTGGTCCATGATCCGCCCTCCGCCAAGCCGACAGTCTTATCCATGGCGACGCCGGTGGGGAAGCAGTCTCGCAAGGCAAGTCGGCTGCCTTGAACGGTTCAGGCCGGACGCCGACTGACAAGCGCAAGCCGTGATGCAGCTGGCGTCGGCCGGCCCCGATCGAGCCACGGCCGCTCGATCAATAGCCGACGGTAAAACGCTGCCTGATGTGGGCCGGCTTCTCGATCTCGTCGACCATCACGATGGCGTAGTCCTCGAAGGAGATGCTGCTGCCCTTGTCGGAGGCCAGTAGCGTGTCCTTGCCGAGGCGGAATTTGCCGGTGCGTTGCCCCGGGACGAACATGGCGGAGGGCGACAGGAACGTCCAATCGAGGTCGCCCACCATCTTCAGCTTATCGAGGAACTCGGCACCCTTCTGTGCCTCGGCCTTGTAGATTGCAGGGAATTCAGGCGTGTCGACCAGCCTTTTGCCGGGCGCGACCTCAAGGCTGCCGGCGCCGCCGACGATGAGGTAGCGCTTCACGCCGGAAGCACGCACCGCGGCAATCAGCGTGTCGGGATCGCTGTCCAGGAAATGCACGGAGCTGATCACCAGATCATGGCCACGGATCAGGTCGGCAAGACCTTGCCTGTCGAAGACATCGCCCTTCCTCGCAGTCACGCCGGGCAGGGCGGCAATCTTTTCGGGGTTGCGGGCAATACCGGTGACCGTATGGCCACGGTCGGAGAGTTCCTTGAGCAGGCGCGAACCGACGGCGCCGGATGCGCCGATGAGAGCGACTTTTGTCATGTCATTTTCCAGTCCTGTTGGGGGTCGGTTGGAGGATCACGCCGCCCCGATATGGGCGAGGAGACTGTCGAAGCTGCCGAACAGTGCGTTGGAGCCGATGAGGCGCGGTGCATCGTTGCGGATAATTGCAAGGGAAGGCACGCCATCGGCATGCAGACGCTGGAACAGCGTGCGGCCTCGACCAATCAGCTCGCCGTGGGCCGTCAGCAACGTTTCGGTCGGCGCCTTCAACAGTGCTGCGGCATCGGCCATGCCGGCATCGGCGAGGACGGCGGCCACGCTTTCGACAGTCACGACATCCCTGCCATCGACATAACGCGCACGCTGGATTGCCTTCAGAGCGTGCAGCCGACGGTTGGGGTCCTCGAGGCCGGCAGCACTGATGCCTAACGTGGGGGCATGCGAGTCGAGCAAGGTGCCGCGAATATTGAGGACATTGTTTCGGTAAGCCTGCGTGAATTTCTGTCCGGTCAGACGCTCGATGCGCTGGTCATTCGCCCAGGCATGAGCGGCAAAGCCTTCATCCATCGGCCGCGCCCCGGCGCCGGAGAACAGACCGGTCGGCAGCAGCTCGATGCGCGAGCCGCTGGCCAAGAGCCTATCCAGCATCGGCGTGGCGCCGTAACACCAGCCGCAGAGCGGATCGAAAAGGTAAGTCACGTCTGAATTGCTCACGATCGTTGCTATCCTTGATACGGATTGTCGGCTGACGAGCCGCCAAAGGTCTTCGCCGTATGTGGCAGACGGAGCTCTTGCGATAAATGCCACCCAATAATACAAACTGTCTGACCAGATAAGACAAAAGCAACCACCTTGGCCGACCTTCTCAACCTCAATCGGCTTGTCTACTTCACCACCGTGATGGAAACCGGCTCGTTCACATCAGCAGCGGACCGGCTTGGGGTCGCCAAGGCCGTGGTCAGCCATCAAGTCGGCAGGCTCGAGGAGGAACTGGGCGCGACGCTGCTGCGGCGCACGACACGGCGCGTTACCCCAACGGAAGACGGTCGTCTCTTCTATGATCGCGCGATGATCATCCTGCGTGAGGCGGAGGCGGCGTATGGCGAAATCTCGCATGGCGCGGTCGAGCCGAGCGGAACGCTGAAGCTGACCGCGCCGCTCGACTACGGCACCAGAGTGGTGGCGCCGGTGATGGCGGCATATCTGAAGGCCTATCCGCAAATGCGCGTCGAAGCGAACTTCGACGACGCGGTGAGCAATCTGGTTGATGAGCAGATCGATCTCGGCATCCGCGTTGGCTGGCTTACCGATTCCTCCAACCAGGCACGGCGACTGGGCACGATTCGGCAGATCGTCGTTGCGAGCCCGGCCTTCGCGGCAAGCCTGCCCGCGGATGCGAACCCGAACCAGGCACGATCGCTGGCCTGGGTCGGCAATGCGCAGTTGCGCGGCGTCGGCCAATGGCTGTTTTCCAGAGAAGGCGAAACGGTACTGACCGAACTCAATCCCGTCGTCGTCTGCGACAAAAGCCCGGCAGCCTATGCTTGCGTGCTTGCAGGTATCGGTCTGGGTATATTTCCCGACTATGCGGTCGACGAGGATATCGTCGCGGGTCGGCTGGTGCGGATATTCGCGCAGTGGGCCTTGCCGACCGGCGGCATTCACGCGGTGTTCCCGCCGGCCCGCTTCCGGCCTGCCAAGGTCCGCGCCTTCGTCGAATTGCTCGCCGCTGCCGAGAGAAGGCGAGCCCGCGGCAACGTCAGGGGTGACGCGGTACACAGTTAGCAATGTCAGTGCAGGCTTACATCGGAACGCTTCGGCTTTACCTGCCTACGGACCGCTGACCCGGAGGCAGAGTTTGGCGACGTCGGCTCCGAACGGCAAACGGCCCGCCTGAGGCGGGCCGTTTTTGGATTTGGTTGCGGGGACAGGAGCCTGAGCCTGTCGAGCCTGCTTGCGAAGTCCGGTCAACAGACGAACTCGGTTGCGGCGCTGTATTGGCGGTAGCCCTCTTCCGACTCGAACCCCCAATAAGCACTTCAATCAAGTTTGCACCACCGCAGATCCAGATCCGCCAACTTCCTGCATAAGCGCATGCAACTCTGCTGGAGGCGCAAGGCAGAAACCTCGAAAGGCTTCCAGGAACCCCAGTCGATAGCGAATTGTAGAACCATATGACAGCCGGTTGGGTCGAGAGAAGACTGTCAGTTTGTACGCGAGCACCGTTAAGGCGGATGTTCGCCTCGGCGAACGTTTCAATTTGACCCTAGAGAAGGCACCTACTTATGCCGCTTCTGCCCGCGCCGCGCCAACAGGTTGGCCACCACCAGAAGCACGATAGACAGCGCCATCATCAGCGTCGCGGCGGCGGTGATCGCCGGCGAGAGCTTTTCGCGCAGCCCAATGAACATTTCGAGCGGCATGGTGCGCTGGTTGGCGCTGGCCAGGAATTGCACGACGACGACCTCGTCGAACGAGGTGACGAAGGCGAAGGCGGCGCCCGAAAGCACGCCGGGCAGGATCAGCGGCAGCATCACCCGGAAGAACGAGGTTAGCGGCTTTGCCCCGGAGATCGCGGCAGCGCGCATCAGATTGCGGTCGAAACCGGTCAGGCTCGCACCGACCGTTACCACCACGAAGGGACTGGCCAGTGCCGTGTGCGCCAGGATGATGCCGGCATAGGTGCTGGCCAGGCCGACGCGGGCGTAGAACAGATACGAGCCGACGGCGGTGATCACCACCGGCACGATCAGCGGCGACAAAAGCAGCGGCATGACCATGCGGCGGCCCGGAAATTTCTCGTTGGATAGCGCGATTGCGGTGAGCGTGCCGAGCGTGGTGGCGATCAGCGTCGTGCCGAAGGCGACGATCAGGCTGTTGCCGATCGCCGACTGCCAGCGCTGCGTGCCGAGCACCACCGCGTACCAGCGCGTCGACAGCCCTTCGAGCGGAAAGATGAAGAAGGCACCGCTGTTGAACGACAGTGGCACCGGAATGAGGATCGGCACCAGCAGGAACAGGATCACCGCCCCGCACCACAGCCACAGCAGCGTTATGCGAATTCGTTCACCGGCAGTCGGGTAAGGGGACAGCAGCATGGCTACACCAGCTTCAGGCGGTCGAGGCCGAGGATACGGGCGAAGATACCGAACAGCGCCAGCGTGAAGACGAGCAGGATGAAGCTGAGTGCCGCCGCCATCTCCCAGTTCAGTTCGACATTGACGTAGTTGGCGATGAAGTTGCTGATCAGCTGGTCGCTGGCGCCCCCGATGAGCGCCGGCGTGATGTAGTAGCCGAGGCACAGGATGAAGGTTAGCAGACACCCCGCCATGACGCCTGGAAACACCTGGGGAAGATAGACGCGGCTAAACGCCGTGAACGGCTTGGCGCCGAGCGAATAGGCCGCCTTCATCTGCGACGGCGCGATGGTGCGCATGACGCTGTAGATCGGCAGCAGCGTGAACGGCAGCTGGATATGCGTCATGGCGATGATCAGGCCTATGCGGCTGTACATCAGGTCGAGCCTGTCGTCGGCGATGCCGAGCCACAGCAAGAGATCGTTGACCAGGCCGAATTTCTGCAACAGCACCGTCCAGGCGGCGGTGCGCACCAGGATCGATGTCCAGAACGGCAACAGCACGGCGACGATCAGCACGGCGGCCAGCCCCTTCGGCACGCTGGCGATGAGATAGGCCAGTGGGAACCCCAGCACCAGGGTCGCCAGCGTCACCGCGGCGGCGACGAAGAAGGTGCGCAGGAACACTTGCAGGAAGATCGCCTGTTCGGGCGGCACGCGGCCAAGGCTGCCGTCGGTATTCCAGCGCAGGTCGAGCGCGCTCAAAAGGTAGAACGAGGTGATGCTGTGCGTGGCGTTGGCGATCGCCGGCCACGTCGTCGGCGCTGACCAGAACGGCACCGATTTCATGATCTCCAGCGGCGGCTTGTCGCCGGCGCCCTCGAGCTGGCGCACGGTCTTCAGCACTTGGCTGCGCGCGCCCGGCAGGCGGGCGTTGAGGCTCTTGGCCAGTTCATAGGCCGTGCCCTTGGCCTGATTATCCCTGAGGTCCGCCGCCAGCGCCAGGAACGCGGCGTCGGCTGGCAGCCCCAGGCCGTTCCAATCGCCGAGCGCCTGGCTGGTCTGCGGCAAGGCATTGGCGATGGTCGGATCATAGACCGCGCGCGACAGTAGCAGCACGATCGGAATGCCGAAGCTGAGCGCCAAAAGCACCAGCAGCGGCCCCGCCAGCGCCAGCGAGCGMAGCCGGTCGCCGAATTCGGCGCGGCGGATCGCCGCCGACGCCAACTTGAAGTCGGCATCGGCGGCTGACCGGCCGCGGGCCAGCGCGGGCCGGTCGAATTCGCTGGGCTGCAGCGTCGACATCCCTGACCTACTGCGCCAGCCAGGCGTTGAAGCGCTTGACCAGGTCTTCGCCATAGTCGCCCCAGAACTCGGTGTCGGCGACCAGATAGGCGCCGCTCAGATGATCGGGCGCGTTCGGCAGTTTTGGCAAGGCATCGGCGGCGACGAAGGACGCCGCATCGGTGCGCACCGGCCCGTAGGTGATGTAGCTGGCGAGCTTGGCGTTGTTTTCCGGCGTCGAGATATAGGCGAGGTATTTGTAGGCGGCCTCCGGGTTCTTGGCCCCCTTCGGAATGGCGATCATGTCATATTCGAGGATCTGGTTGTTCCAGATGATCTTGAACGGCTTGCCGTCGGTATCGATGGCATTCTGGATGCGGCCGTTCCACGCCGTGGTCATCACCACTTCCTTGGAGGCGAGCAGCTGCGCCGGCTGCGCGCCGGCATCCCACCAGACGATGTCCTTCTTGATGGTATCGAGCTTCTTGAAGGCGCGGTCGACGCCTTCCGGCGTGCCCAGCACCTTGTAGACGTCGGCCGGCGCGACACCGTCGGCCATCAGCGCCCATTCGAGGTTCTGCGCCGGGAATTTGCGCATCGCGCGCTTGCCCGGGAACTTCGTCGTGTCGAACAGATCGAGCACCGAGGTCGGAGCTTCCTTCAGCACAGTCGGGTCATAGGCCAGGATGTCGCCATAGGCGTCGAGGCCGACGCCGCAGTCGAGCGCCGAACCCTCGATGAACTTGTCACGCGGCCCGATCTTGGAATAGTCGAGGCGCTCGAGGATGCCGGCGTCGCAGCCCTGCAGCACGGTCGCCGTCTCCACCGTCACCAGATCGATCGGCACGTTGCCGGTGTCGACCATGGCTTTGACCTTGCCGAGATCGCCGAGATATTCCTGCTCGACGATCTTGACGCCGGTGTCCTTGGTGAACGGCTCGAACCACGCCTTGCGCTGAGCGTCCTGCCAGGCGCCGCCGCTGGCCATGATCGAAAGTTCGTCGGCAAAGGCGGCATGGCCGATGGTGATGCAGGCGGTGGCGGCGGCGAAGGCGAGCAGGCTTTTTCTTATAGGCGTCATGTTGTTTTCCCCTGTTTTGAGACGAAACCGCCCGTTCCGGCATCGGCCGGAAAGGCACGGCAATCACCGGGCGCGCAGGAAACCGTCACGGTTTCTCCGTTCGCCATGGTTGCTTCCGGGCCGACCTTGACGGTCAGCACCTGTTCGTTCGCGAGCCTGGCCAGCAGGCGCAAATGGTCGCCGAGATAGATGCGGCCGTCGACCGTCGCCGGCAGCGCGGTTTCGTCCGCTGCCGCCGGGCCAATTTTGAGCCGCTCCGGCCGGATGGCGACGTGACAGGCAGCGCCTTGTGCGACATCGATAGCCAGCGCGGTGATCTCGCCGCCGCCATTGAGTTTGACGCGGCATTCCGTGCCGGAGATGCGGTCGACGACGCCTTCGAGCGTGTTGTTCTCGCCGATGAAGCTGGCGACAAACGAACTTTGCGGCGTGTTGTAGAGATCGTCGGGCGAACCGAGCTGGGCGATCGCGCCATTGTTGAACACGGCGACGCGGTCCGACATGGTCAGCGCCTCGCTCTGGTCGTGCGTGACATAGACGATGGTGACGCCGAGCATGGTGTGGATCTGCTTGATCTCGAGCTGCATGTGCTCGCGCAGTTTTTTGTCGAGCGCGCCGAGCGGCTCGTCCATCAGCACCAGGCTGGGCTCGAACACCAGCGCGCGAGCAAGCGCCACGCGCTGCTGCTGGCCACCGGAAAGCTGCGCCGGCTTGCGGTCGCCGAACTGCTTCAGCCGCACCATGTCGAGTGCCCGGGCCACGCGCGAAGCGATGTCGGCCTTGCTGATCTTGCGCACCGACAGCGGGAAGCCGACGTTTTCCTCGACGCTCATATGCGGAAACAGCGCATAGTTCTGGAACACCATGCCGATATTGCGCTCGTATGGCGGCAGCCGGTCGACCGACTGTCCCTCCAGCGTGATGCTGCCCTGCGTCGGCCGCTCGAAGCCGGCCAGCATGTTGAGTGTCGTCGTCTTGCCGGAGCCGGAAGGCCCGAGCAACGTCAGGAACTCGCCACGGGCGACGCTGAGGTTTAACCGCGTCACCGCGAAGGCGCGGCCGTCATAGGATTTCTCGACATCGACGAATTCGACGAACCCCTGGCCGCCGGCATTGGCGCCGGGCTTGGGAGTTGCGGCCACAGGTGTTTGTTCGGCGATCATCGGCCGGAGTCCGGAAGGCAGCCGAAGTGGCGGCGGATTGAAACGAGGAGCTGCGTGCGGTGCATGTCTCGGTCTCGCATGAAGCCGGCTTGCGGGTGGCTTGAACTTGTATGCTCACACAATCGAGCTGTTCTGGACCATAGATGCATACAACTTTGCCCGTCAAGCTGGTTTTTTCGACGATTGTGTGATAATTTTGTACGCGCTATTGGGGAAAGAGGTCGGACAAACGCTATTGTCCGGAGCATTGTCTTATGCTAGATGCGCAATGACCCAGTCGAAATCACCAATGCGCATGCTTAGAGATCTCCACCTCGCCGAGGACGAAAGTCCAGTCTACCGCCGTCTCGCCGATGCGATCGCCGAACGCATCGCCGCGGGCACGCTCGCGGTTGGCGACCGGCTGCCGCCGCAGCGCGAGATCGCACGCGCGCTCGGCATCAACGTCACCACGGTGACGCGGGCGCTGTCGACGCTCCAGCAGCGCGGCCTGCTCGAAGCGCGGCCGGGGCGCGGCACCACCGTCGCCGCCCGTGAAACCGCCGAGCGACCGGGCTTCGTCTCGGCGCCGAGCGACGAGAGCGGCATCATCGATCTCTCCGTCAACCGCCCGGCCACCTCCGCCTATCTCGACGCGGTGGCGGCGCTGCTGCCGCGCCTGTCGAAGGACCGGCACTATGCCGCGCTGCAGGACTATCATCCGCCGGAGGGCCCGCTCTGGGCCCGAGCCACCATCGCCGACTGGCTGAAAGGCGTGGCCGGCGATGGCGATCCCGGCCGCGTCGTGCTGGCTGCCGGCGCCCAGCATGGTCTCGATTGCGTGCTCGGCGCGGTGGCCAAGCAAGGCGAAGTCGTGCTTGCCGATGAAGTGACCTATCAAGGCATCAATGCGCTCTGCCGCGTACATGGGCTGGATCTGCGACCAGTCGCTATGGATCGTGGCGGCATGCGGCCCGACGCCTTCGAAGCCGCCTGCACGCAGCTGCGGCCGCGCGCCGTGTTCCTGGTGCCGACGCTGCACAACCCGACAACGATCACGCTGAGCGAGGAGCGCCGGCACGAACTGGCGGCGGTGGCGCGCCGCCACAATGTGTTGATCATCGAGGACGACGTCTACCGCCCGCTGGCCGACGAGCCGCCGCCCTCCTTCGCCAGCTTCGAGCCCGAACTGACGATCCACATCGGCGCCCTGTCGAAATGCCTGGCGCCCGGCCTGCGGCTCGGGTTCGTCATCGCGCCGCGCCCCATCGCCGGCCAGGTCGCGGCGGCGCTGCGCATCAATTGCTGGAGCATCAGCCCGCTGACGGCCCTGATCGGCGCGCGGCTGATCGAGGAAGGATCGGCGGCGCGCGTCATCGAGGTGCAGAAACAGGAACTGCGCCAGCGCCAGGCCATTTTGAGCGAAATCCTCGGCCGGTACGACATCCAGAGCCACCCGGCCTCGACCCATGCCTGGCTGCGCCTGCCGGAACCCTGGCGCGGTGCTGGCTTTGCCCGCACCTGCCTAGAACGCGGCGTCGCCGTGCTGCCCGGCGACGCTTTCGCCGTCGGCCGCGAACCGGTGCAGCATGGCGTTCGCATCAATGTCGGCGCGGCGCGCTCGCAGGACGATCTGCGCACGGCGCTGACCACCATGGCCGAGCTGCTTTCGGCCGGCCATCTGCAACTGCCGGGCTTTGTCTGATCGGGAATCCTCCAGTGGCAAAAGACAGCGTCGAGATCGCCGTCGTCGGGGCGGGTGTGGTTGGACTGGCGACAGCGCTGCGCCTTGCCACCGACGGCCGCGAAGTGCTGCTGATCGATCCCAACGAGCCCGGCTCCGGGGCCTCATCAGGCAATGCAGGAACGCTCGCCGAATACGCTTGCATGCCGGTCGGCAATCCGGGCGTGCTGCGTTCTCTGCCAAAGCTGCTGCTCGACACCGACAGCCCGTTTGCCTTGCGCTGGACGGCCCTGTTCCAGCTGGCGCCTTGGCTTGTCCGCTTCGTGCGGCAATCCCTGCCCGCCGCCACCCGCGCCAATGCCGTGGCGATGGCCGGCCTGCTGGCCGATGCCTTGCCGGCCTGGGAAGAGACGGCCGTACTGGCCAACATCACCGATCTGTTGCGCCGCAACGGTTGCCTCTATCTCTATCGCGGCCAGGGCGATCTCGCAGGCGGCGCCTGGAGCCGGGATCTGCGCGACGAATTCGGCGTCCACCAGCAGGTGCTGCATCCTGATGCCGTCGCCGCGTTGGAGCCGAACCTGCCGGCGGTCGCGGGCGGTGGCCTGTACTTTCCCGACTCCATGAACGTCAACGATCCGGCGGCGCTGATGCGGCGCCTGCTCGATGCCGCGACAGCGAACGGCGCGGCGGTGAAGCGGTCGATAATAACCGGACTACGGGCCGACGCCGGCGGCGTCGAACTCACCGGCCCCGGCCCGCACATCCGCGCGAGGAAGGTGGTCATTGCCGCCGGTGCGTTCTCGCGCCCGCTCGCCGCGCAGGCCGGCGACAATATCCCGCTCGAAACCGAGCGCGGCTATCATCTCGAATTTCCGGTGGAGACGCCACTGCTCGGCCGTCCGGTCTGCCCGGTCGATCTCGGCTTCTACATGACGCCGATGGCCGGCCGTCTGCGCGTTGCCGGCACCGTCGAACTCGGCGGCCTCGTCGCTCCGCCCAATCCGCGCCGGCTGGCTCTGCTCGACCGCGGCGTGCGCCAGTTCTTTCCCGCGCTCGGCCAGCCTTCGTCAAAGTGGCTCGGCTTCCGCCCGTCGCTCCCCGATTCGAGGCCACTCATCGGCCCTTCAACTCGCCACCCAAACGTGATCTACGCCTTCGGCCACGGCCATCTCGGATTGACCCTGGCTGCAGTTACTGCCCGTCTGGTTGCGGATCTTGTCGCCGGTCGGCCAGTTGATCTTTTGCTTGCGCCTTTTACACCTGACCGGTTCTAGGCTCACTCGGACGGATCGGATGTGCGACTAAGCCTTATTTACTCGGACGACTTAAAGCGAAGGAACGGCGGCCTTCGGGTCAGCCGCACCCGAAGTGAAGGTCGTCGTAGAGGCACAAGGCCAGCGGTCACAGCGTAAGAACTTGGAGGAGCGTGCTAGGGCGCGCTATCGGGAAGGCACACTACGGAAGCTCGACCCCGTCGAAATTAACCAAAAAGCGAATCTAGTGTCCGACCTTGTCCATGAGCACCCGCAATTCGGGCTGAGACGCAACACAGAAAGTTCGAAAAGCTTCCAGGAACCCAGTGGTAAAGCATCTTAGCTCGGTATGGTTCAAGGCGCGGCACGCCGCGCCACTTATCGACCTGATAGACATGAAAAGTGGCGGATGTATCGAGCGGCGCTGGCTGCCGTTCTGATTTGATAATGGCAGCTATGCGGGGCGACGTGGTCATTCGGGCGCCGAAAGCTTGCTGATATACAATGTTTATCCTACTGCCTAACCGTTTGCGTTTTCAGGAGGAAGCGGATGGCCAACGGGACTAGATCACCATTGTCGGACCTTGCGCGGCAGATCGCGACGGTCGCCACGCTGGAAGGCGAATTCGTGCTGCGGTCCGGCCAAGTGTCCCATCGCTACTTCGACAAGTATCGCTTTGAAGGCACGCCCGTCTTGCTGAGGTCGCTGGCTCGGGCGATGACCGATCTTCTGCCTGCTGAAACGGAAATCATCGCGGGCCTTGAACTGGGGGGCATCCCTCTTGTCACAGCGATCTCGATCGAGACCGGGCTGCCGGCGGCATTCGTCCGAAAAGAGGCCAAGACCTACGGGACGTGTCGGGCCATCGAAGGTCAGGACGTTGCGGGACGGAAAGTGACCTTTATCGAGGATGTCATCACGACCGGAGGTGCCGTCGCGGATGCCCATCAACTTGCGGCGAATGAAGGGGCAGATGTTCTGGCAGTCATATGCGCGATCTGGCGAGGCGAGGGTGCCCCTGGCATCCAGGGCCTTTCCGCGCTGCCCGTTCTTCCGGTCTTCACGCGGGCTGATCTCGAACGCTGACGTGATCAAGATGTGGCTTCCCGTCTACGGCGCGCTCATCCTGCGTTGACCGCCCTTGTGCAGACGATGCCACCAGACGGGCACAGACTGCTATTGAGAAGGCATCCGCAGACTTGGTCCTCGTTGCGGGAGGCGACGATGCAGTCTGGCCATCAGAAACGTTTGCGCGAGACCTAGTCTCTCGTCGGGAAAGCCTCTGGCAAATTAGTGTCGCTCTGTTTGAACAGGGCGCAGGAGAGCGCATTCTGCTGCCTGGTGAGACGACACCCCGATCACAACTCCGGACGAAGCGGACGCGAGACTCGGTCAGAATGCATGGCAGGCGATAGTGCCACTGCTTTGACATCGTCCGCTAATGCATTGACCTGCTGCTTGACATCCTGGCCGCCGCTGTTCTTGGGAAGACGCCTCGGGCCGGACGCTTATCGACAAGTCGATTATGCCCGTCAAGAGCGGCTTCCAAAACTGCCCCCAGTGCCCAGTGCCATGCCTAGAACGCAAAAAGCCGCCCCGGTTGGACCGGGACGGCTATTGGTTTATGATGAATTTGGTTGCGGGGACAGGATTTGAACCTGTGACCTTCAGGTTATGAGCCTGACGAGCTACCGGGCTGCTCCACCCCGCGTCACCATTGTAAGCGCGCGCTTACAGGAATGTAGATGGCTCACCAAATGAAAGGGCCGCTTACGCGGCCCGTTGTCCCTTGGCGGGCCTTTTTCGTAGAGAGAAGATTTCACTGCCTGGTTGGAAGTGAGTTCAACGTGCGTTTAGCAGACCTGGCAGCGACCTACTCTCCCGCGTCTTGAGACGAAGTACCATCAGCGCTGGAGCGTTTCACGGCCGAGTTCGGAATGGGATCGGGTGCAGCCGCTCCGCCATGACCACCAGGTCGGCAAAACGCACGTTGTTCGAGAAGCTGTCTTTGTGTGCCTTGGACGTTCTTTGATCCTGGCGCCTTTCGAAGCGAAGCTTCGCAAGGTCGACCGACCGTCGGCGCTGATGCGCCGCACCCACGTAGCGCCGCCCGCGGGGCGGAACAAGCGTGAGTGAGAACAAACCATCTGACTATGTCAGATGGGCATAAGGAATGAGAACGATCAAGCCGATCGAACTATTAGTACCGGTAAGCTTCAAGCGTTGCCGCTCTTCCACACCCGGCCTATCAACGTGGTCGTCTTCCACGGTTCTCAGGGAATACTCGTTTTAAGGTGGGTTTCCCGCTTAGATGCCTTCAGCGGTTATCCCGTCCGGATATAGCTACCCTGCTATGCGGCTGGCGCCACAACAGGTCCACCAGAGATCCGTCCATCCCGGTCCTCTCGTACTAGGGACAGATCCTTTCAATATTCCTACACCCACGGCAGATAGGGACCGAACTGTCTCACGACGTTCTGAACCCAACTCACGTACCGCTTTAAATGGCGAACAGCCATACCCTTGGGACCTGCTCCAGCCCCAGGATGCGATGAGTCGACATCGAGGTGCCAAACAACCCCGTCGATATGGACTCTTGGGGGTCATCAGCCTGTTATCCCCGGCGTACCTTTTATCCGTTGAGCGATGGCCCTTCCACGCGGGACCACCGGATCACTATGACCGACTTTCGTCTCTGCTCGACTTGTCAGTCTCGCAGTCAGGCAGGCTTATGCCATTGCACTCAGCGAACGATTTCCGACCGTTCTGAGCCCACCATCGCGCGCCTCCGTTACTCTTTAGGAGGCGACCGCCCCAGTCAAACTACCCACCATACATTGTCCCGGACCCGGATAACGGGCCGCGGTTAGACATCCATAGTAATAAGGGTGGTATTTCAAGGGTGGCTCCACCTGAGCTGGCGCCCAGGTTTCAAAGCCTACCACCTATCCTACACATGCCACTACGAATGCCAATGTAAAGCTATAGTAAAGGTGCACGGGGTC
>NZ_PNOT02000113.1:0-10000 GCF_002879535.1 Mesorhizobium intechi | reverse complement strand
CCTCTTTTGAGAGCCACGCAAGCCAGCGCGCGATGAGCCCTATAGAGAAGGCACACCGCCCTCTTTGCAGAGCGCTCTATAAGAGAGAAGTGCCTGGGGGGAATTCGACCGAGGCCTGAGGCTTCGTTGACTTAACCTGCCGTGACAGGCAAATGTCATGGCCACAACAAAAGCGACAAGCCGTTCCGCCCGGGGAAGAAGCAGCCTTTCTGGATGCCAGATACGGAAAATGTCATAGCCGAACTCGGCAATGAGCCGCCGCTTATCGCGGATGGCCGCAGTGGCCCGCCCGATCGGCGCGAGGTTTCCGCGCGCTGGCTGTCGGGAACATTCCTGACCGGCGTGACTTCGAGCGTGCTGATGGGCGTGGCGCTGTTCGCCGCTCTGGACGGTCGCCAGCAACTGGCGACGCCACCCGAAATCGCGGAACTGATCGGCCTTGCCAGCAATGGCGATTCCGGCGAGGTGGCCAAGACAACCAGGCTGGTTGCGCCGCGTCAGATCGCCAAGGCCAAGGACCGCCGCCGTATGGAAGTGTCGATGGTCACCAAGGTCGGCGACCGCGACGTCATCCACACAATGCCTTTCGTGCAGATCAAGATGGCGCTCGCCGCAGGCCACACCACCAGCCGGCCCTACCCGCCTTTCGATCCAATGCAGGTGTTCGGCGACGACGGCGACGACGCTCCGGCGCAACCGGCGGCGGCCTCCGCCGCCTCCGGCCAGATCTATGGCGCCAAGGTCGAAAGCGAGATGAGCCTGAAGACCGTCGACTTCCCAATCGAGACGGCGTCCTTCGACGAAAAGAGCGATCTGTCCGCCGACGAGGTGGAAAAGGTTGTGCGCGAGGCCGGCACCGACCTTAGCGACGGCGCCGTGCAGGTCGCTTCACTCCATTATGTCGATCCGCAGCGATTCGGCGATGCCTTTGCCGAGAGCATGGCCGGCTCCTATGACGTCAAGATCGTGCCGGAAAACGTCTCGGTGTCGCCGCGTGCCGCCACTGATGACCAGGCGCCGGCTTTCGCCGAGGAAATCATTCCCTTCACCAAGGACACCGACCTCACCGAGGCCTTTGCCGATTCGGGTTATACGGGCGATGATGCCACCGGCATGGCCGAAGCGATCGCCAAGCTGCTGAACGCGCCGACGCTCAAAGCCGGAACCGTGCTGCGCGTCGGTCTCGAAGTCCATGGCGACGCCGCCAAGGTCGTGCGCACCAGCGTCTACGACAGGACCACCCACATCGTTACCATCGCACTCGATGACCGCGGCCAGTATGTGCCGGCGCAGGAGCCGGATCCCAATCCCGAATTGTTGACGGCATTTGACGATTCGTCGGCGCCGGTTGTGGTGCGTGGCAACCTGCCCACCGTCTATGACGGTATCTACCGCACCGCCTATTCCTACGGCATGTCGAAGAAAATGACCCAGCGGCTGATCAAGCTGCTGGCATCTGGCGTCGACTTCCAGTCACGCCTCAATCCGTCGGATCGCCTCGAAGTGCTGTTCTCGCAGCCGGACGGGGACGACCAGACCTCCGACGATTCGGAGCTCCTCTATGTCTCGGCGAACTTCGGCGGTACAACGCGCAACTTCTATCGCTTCCAGATGCAAGACGGCAGCACCGACTATTTCGACGAGGATGGGTCGAGCGCCGAGCAGTTCCTGCTGCGCAATCCACTGCCCAACGGAAGATTCACCTCCGGCTTCGGTGCGCGCAAGCATCCTATCCTGGGGTATGTCCGTATGCACACGGGCACCGACTGGGCCGCCCCGATCGGATCGCCGATCATCGCCGCCGGCAATGGCGTCGTCGAGAAGGCCGGCTGGGCTGGCGGCTATGGCAAGCAGATCATCCTGCGCCATGCCAATGGCTATGAGACCTCCTACAATCACCAGAGCGCCTTTGCAAAAGGCATCGCGCCGGGCGTCCGGGTTCGCCAGGGCCAGGTCATTGGCTATCTCGGCCAGACCGGTCTTTCCACCGGTCCGCATCTCCACTACGAGCTGATCGTCAACGGCACCAAAGTCGATTCGATGCGTGTTCGGCTGCCGGTCGGCAAGGTGCTGAAGGGCGACGATCTCGTCGCCTTCAAACGCGAGCGCGAGCGCATCGACGACCTGCTGAAGCAGGAAGATGGCAATTCTCTGAAAGTCGCAAGCGCCAAGATCGAGGGCTGAACCTCGGCCAATCCGGCATAGGCGAATCAGTTTCGCGACGAATCAGCCGACGATTCATCGGTGCGGTGCGGCCATGGCAGCGCCTGACCCGAAACGGTCATCCAGGCGATGATCGCGGCAAGCAGGCAGAGCACGGCGGTTGTCAAGGATATGGCTGCAAAGGCCATGTCGCTAGCAGCAAGCCGCGTTGCTTCAAGTTCGGGCGCCAGGCCTGTCGATACCGGTTCGCCAAAACCCGGAATGCCCGGCCTGACCCCGGTGTCGAGCATCGTTGAATAGACCCAGGTGGCAAGCGAGCCCATTGCCGCCACCGCGATCAGGCCGCCAATGCGTGAGACGGCATTGTTGATGCCGGAGGCAGCCCCCGTATCCTTGTCTTCCACCGCTGTCATGATCGCGGTGGACAGTGGCGAGACGACCAGCGCCATGCCGAGGCCCATCAGCGCCATCAGCGGGAATATTCCGGTCCAGAAATGGTGGATGCCGGCACGGCTGAGCAAGGCAAGTCCGGCGAAAGCGAAGGCCACGATCAGGCTGCCGCAGGCGATGGGAAACCGCGGTCCGATCCGGTCCGACAACTTGCCGACCGGTCCCGACAGAAGCGCGATCGATGCGGACAGTGGCAGGAAGATGAAGCCGACCTCTGCCGTGCTTAGTCCCCAGCCGGCAATCAGCAGCATCGGCAGATAGAACAGATTGGCCGACAGCGCGAAATAGAGGAAGAAGGTCGCCACATTGGCCCCGGCAAAAGCGCCGATGCGAAACAGGCTGAGGTCGATCATCGGCTCGCGTTGCCGATGTTCGAACAGGATAAAGATCACAAGCAGCACCACGCCAACGGCAATGCTCGGTCCCGCCATATGGCCCTCGCCGCTCGAACTCATCGATGTCAGCCCATAGGCGAGCGCGCCGAACGCCAATGTCGCGAGCGCGCCACCGCCGAGATCGAGGCTGCGTTTTTCCGTCGCCGCATCGGCCGGAATCTTGACGAGCAGCAGATAGATCGAGACCAGGCCGAGTGGCAGGTTGACGGCGAAGATCGCCCGCCAGATGCCGTGGCCGAAAGCCGACAGCACCAGACCGCCGAGAACCGGCCCAAGGGCCGTGGTCAGCGCCGAGGCGGCGGCCCAGATGCCGATTGCACGACCGCGCTCCTTTTTCGGATAGGCCTTGGCGATGATGGCGAGGCTGCCCGGCACCATGATCGCCGCACCGATACCCTGGACAGCGCGAAACCCGATCAGCACGACCGCATTCGGCGCCAACGCACAGGCGAGCGAGGCAACGATGAACAGCGCGATGCCGGCCACGAAGGCGCGGCGCAGCCCGAACCGGTCGCCGGCGGCGCCGCCGGCAAGGATCAGCGCCGAAAGCGTCAATGCATAGGCGTTGGAGATCCACTGCGCCTCGGCAAGGCTGGCGCCGAGGTCGACACGGATCGCCGGCATGGCGATGGCTAGGATCGATCCATCGATGAAGCCGAGCGCCGAGGCCAGGATCGCCGCGATCAAGACGAACCGCCGCTGCGATTGCGGACAAAAGGTTCCGTTCGTGATCGGACTGGTCAGCGGGACGGCGGCGGCTTCATTTGGCGAATGCATGACGCCTTGCTTAGACCCCAAGCGCGCAGGCAACAACCCGCCAGCAGCTTGCAAACCTTGAAACCAGCCAATTGGCCAGGATACGTCCTGTGCTGATGCAAACGCCGGCAGTCATGCTAGGTTTTCCGGAAGACGGCAGCCGGGGGAAATCAATGAAACGTCCACTCGAAGCGTCGGCGGAGGGACGCGGCCGCATTGTCGGCATCACCGACGGCGTCTTTGCCATCGCGCTCACGCTCATCGTGCTCGAGATCAGGGTGCCTGCGCATGAGACGGTGCATTCCGAGCACGATCTGCTGGTCGCCATCGCCGCACTGGCACCGCGCTTCCTGACTTATGCCTTGAGTTTCCTGACGCTGACCATCTTCTGGTTCGGCCAGCAGGCTCAGCATGGGCTGATCGCCAAGTCCGACAGGCGGCTTGCCACGCTGAATCTCTGCTTTCTCGCCTTCATCGCGCTCTTGCCGTTTTCGACCGACCTTCTGGCGGACTTCCTCCAATTCAGGACCGCGGTGCTGGTCTACTGGCTCAATCTGCTGATGCTGGGCGTCACGCTGTTCGCCAGCTGGCGCTACGCGGAGAAGAACGGCTTTGTCGCCGAAGACGTCGATGCCGAAACGAAGCGCACGGTCTATCTGCGCATCATCAAGGCGCAGATCCTGTGGGCGATCGGCGCGCTACTCTGCCTGGTCACGCCGTTGCTCAGCGTCGGCTTCATCCTGGTGGTGCAGCTGATCTATGCCACCGCGCTGCGCGGCTCATTGCTGCGCAAAGTCATCGGCTGAAGGTCCGCCGACAAACTCCACGGTGACGCCTGGCGACACCAGCTTGGCCAGTTCGCGCGCATCCCAGTTGGTCAGGCGAACGCAGCCATGGCTTTCGGTCTTGCCGATCTTCGACGGCTCGGGCGTTCCGTGGATGCCGTAGGTCGGCTTGTCCAGGGCGATCCACACCGAGCCGACGGGGCCGTTGGGGCCTGGCGGAATGGTCAGGATCTTGTCGTTCTGGCCCTGCTTGAAGTTGATGTTCGGATTGTAGGTGTAATTAGGGTCGAGCGCGATGCGCGACACCGCGTGGATGCCGGTGGGCGACGGCGTGTCGGCAGAGCCGATGGTCGCGGGATAGGCGGCGACCAGCTTGCCGCCGGCATCATAGGCGTACACTTCCTTCTTGGTCTTGTCAGCGACGATGCGCGAGACCGGCGTCGAGACCAGCTTGCCGAAATTGGCGACCTTGATGATCGTGCCGGGACGGTTGAAGTCGAGGCCCTTGTTGATCGACTTCAAATAGTTCTCGTCCATGTGGAAGCGCTCCGCCAGCGCCTCGGTGACGGAGGTGTAGCACATGCAGTTGAGCTGCGCCTTCTGGCCGTAATCTTCCGGGATCGAGGCGACATAGGGACCAGCCGCATCCTCCGCTGTGATGGTGTAACTGGCGAAAGCATCGCCGCCCGATTGCGCGAGCGCCGCCTGGATACCGACGGTGTCCGTCGATTTCAGATTGCTGCCGCTGATCTGGTTATAGGCGGCCAGGGCCTTATCGACATTCGAGCCGAAACGTCCATCGATCACGCCCGGCGAAGCGCCGCCGCGGTCGAGAAGCACCTGCAGCGCCGCCACGTCCTGGCGCACGCCGAGCGACAGCGACGGATCGACGGCGGCCTTGCCGCCAGTGTCCGGCGGCAGGGAAGCCTGCGTATCCGGATTGACGACGTCCGGCTGCGCAGGGTCGATCGCGGCCTCGTTCAGCGGCTGGCGCTTGATGGTGCCCGGCTTTGCCGATGGCGCATCGGGATAGCTGTTGTCGTAGCTGCCATCGTCCTGCGTCGCCGGCGGATAGGCGTCGACTGAATTGTCGCCATAGGGGTCGTATTCATCCGCCGGTGGCGGGATGACGCGGCCTTCCTCTTCCAACTGCTTGCGGCGGAACCGCGCCATGTCTTGCGGATCGTCGAGATAATAGCGGTCGTCGGCGGCGGGAGCCCGGCCCAATTCGCGCAACCTTGTCTCGCGGCGCAGCGCGCGCCGGTCAAGCCGTGTCTGCGGCGGCTGGATGGCGATGACCTTGCCGGTGTCGGCATCGACGATGACCCGATTGCCGCGGGCGTCGTAGTAGATGTCCAGATTTCCGTCCTGGGCCACAAGAATGCCGCCATCATTGGTGGCGCGGACAGCATTTGGTGCATTGTCGTGCGTCGGCGCGGCAAGCGCACCGAAAGAGACAAGCCCGGTCGCAAGCGCGGAAAGGGCAAAGATCGTGCGGAACATCGTGGCCAACTCTCCGGTCCGTAATTGCCGCCGCCCGGCGTTGTTGTCTGGGCGAACCCCTTCGCCAGCAAACCAGCTACCCCACCCTATGGTTCCAATATGAACCGGGCATGAAGATGGCGGTTTTTCGGCGTACCGACGAATACCAGCTACCTTGCGAGCCCCAATTCCTTGCGCGCCTGCTTGGTCAGCTTCAGGGCGACAAGGCGATGGCTCTCGCGCAAATAGTCCTTCAGCGCAGCATCATCCATGCTCTGGCTTGTCCGACGCTGGATCCATTTCATGCCGCGCGAGGCGAGATAGGGCGCGGGCCGCAAGCCCGGCTGCTCCCTCAGCACGTCATAGGCCATGTCGGAACATTTGAACGTGACGAAGAGCTGCTGGCCCTGATCCCAGCCGCCGATCGCAAACACCTTGGTGCCGACCTTCCAGACATGGGCGCCGCCCCATTGGACGACGTGGTTTACCGCCGGCAGTGAGGCGCAGAAGCCGTTGTAGTCGTCCAGCGTCATCCGCCCCCGCCACCAATATGAAAACGCCGCGCGTCCAGAATGGACGCGCGGCGCTGAAATCAGGCCGCCGCTTCGGTCGCGACGACCGTCGGCTTCGAGCGGAAGTTCAATCGGTCGGCAGCGGACGTGACCTTGACGGTCGAACCGTCGAGAATCTCGCCGAGCAGGATCTTCTCCGCCAGCGGATCCTGCAGTTCCTTCTGCATCACCCGCTTCAGCGGCCGTGCGCCATAGGCCGGGTCGTAGCCCTTGGCCGCCAGCCACTCGATCGCATCGTGATCCAGCGACAGCGTGATCTTGCGATCGACGAGCAGGCTCTCCAGCCGCTTGAGCTGAATTTCGACGATGCGGTCCATGTCCTTGCGGCGCAGCCGGTGGAACAGGATCACCTCGTCGACGCGGTTGAGAAATTCCGGCCGGAACGATGCCCTGACCACGCCCATCACCTCGTCGCGCACGGCATCGACATCCTGGTCCTCGCCGAGATTGACCAGATATTCGGCGCCAAGGTTCGACGTCATGATGATCAGCGTGTTGCGGAAATCGACCGTGCGGCCCTGCCCGTCGGTGAGCCGGCCATCATCGAGCACCTGCAAGAGCACGTTGAAGACATCGGGATGCGCCTTCTCGATCTCGTCGAACAGCACGACCTGATAGGGCCGGCGCCGCACGGCTTCGGTCAGCGCGCCGCCTTCCTCATAGCCGACATAGCCTGGAGGCGCGCCGATCAGCCGGGCGACCGAGTGCTTCTCCATGAACTCCGACATGTCGATGCGCACCATGGCGCTGTCGTCGTCGAACAGGAAGCTTGCCAGCGCCTTGGTCAGTTCGGTCTTGCCGACACCCGTCGGTCCCAGGAAGATGAACGAGCCGATCGGCCGGTTCGGATCCTGCAGCCCGGCACGGGCACGCCGCACCGCCTTGGAAACGGCTTGCACCGCCTCGCCCTGGCCGACGACCCGTTTGCCGATCTCGTCTTCCATGCGCAGCAGCTTGTCACGCTCGCCCTGCAGCATCTTGTCGACTGGAATGCCGGTCCAGCGCGAGACGATATGAGCGACGTGGTCGGGGGTGACCACTTCCTCGACCATGCCGGCCTTGCCGTCCTGGGCTTCGGCGTCCTTCAGCCTCTTCTCGAGTTCCGGGATCTTGCCATAGGCAAGCTCGCCGGCGCGCTGGAACTCGCCCTTGCGCTGGGCAATGGCAAGCTCGTTGCGTGCCTCGTCGAGCTGCTTCTTCAAGTCGGCGGCGAGCCCGAGTTTCTGCTTCTCGGCCTGCCACTTGGTTGTGATCTCGGTCGATTCCTCCTCGAGGCCGACAAGCTCCTTCTCCAGCCGTGCGAGCCGGTCCTTCGAGGCATCGTCCGTCTCGACCTTCAGTGCCTCGCGCTCGATCTTGAGCTGCATGATGCGGCGGTCGATCTCGTCCAGCGCCTCGGGTTTGGAATCGACCTGCATCCTGAGCCGCGAAGCGGCTTCGTCGACCAGGTCGATCGCCTTGTCCGGCAGGAAGCGGTCGGCGATGTAGCGGTTGGACAGGGTGGCCGCCGCCACCAGCGCCGAGTCCGAGATACGCACCTTGTGGTGCTGCTCGTATTTTTCCTTCAGGCCGCGCAGGATCGAGACGGTGTCCTCCACCGTCGGCTCGTCGACAAAGACCGGCTGGAAACGGCGGGCAAGTGCCGGATCCTTCTCGACATGTTTTCTGTATTCATCGAGCGTGGTCGCGCCGACGCAGTGCAGTTCACCGCGCGCCAGCGCCGGCTTCAACAGGTTCGACGCATCCATCGCGCCGTCCGCCTTGCCGGCGCCGACCAGCGTGTGCATCTCGTCGATGAACAGGATGATGTTGCCATTGGCCGAGGTGACTTCGGAGAGCACGGCCTTCAGCCGCTCCTCGAACTCGCCGCGATATTTGGCGCCGGCGATGAGTGCGCCCATGTCGAGCGCCATCAACTGCTTGTCCTTCAGCGATTCCGGCACGTCGCCATTGACGATGCGCAGCGCCAGGCCTTCGGCGATCGCCGTCTTGCCGACGCCCGGCTCGCCGATCAGCACCGGATTGTTCTTGGTGCGGCGCGACAGCACCTGGATGGTGCGGCGAATCTCGTCGTCACGGCCGATGACCGGATCGAGCTTGCCCGCGCGGGCATCCGCCGTCAGGTCGCGCGCGTACTTCTTCAGCGCGTCATAGCCCTGCTCGGCACTCGCCGAATCGGCGGTGCGGCCCTTGCGGACTTCATTGATGACCTGGTTCAGCGCCTGCGCGGTGACGCCGGCCTTTGCCAGTATGTCGGCGGTCTTGGCCGACTTTTCCATGGTGAGCGCCTGCAGCAGCCGCTCGACCGTGACGAAGCTGTCGCCGGCCTTCTTGGCCAGTTCTTCCGCTGTCGAGAACACCTTGGCCAGCGGCTGCGCCAGATAGAGCTGGCCGTTGCCGCCCTCCACCTTCGGCATTGCCTCGAGTGCCGTCTCGACGCCGAGCTTGACGTCGCGGACATTGCCGCCGGCGCGCTCGATGAGCGACGCGGCCAGGCCCTCGTCATCGTCGACGAGCACCTTCAAAATGTGTTCAGGGGTGAATTGCTGGTGATTGCGGGAAAGCGCCATGGTCTGCGCGGACTGGATGAAGCCGCGCACGCGCTCGGAGTACTTCTCAAGGTTCATATCTGTCTCCTTCCATCACCGGCCCGCTTTGCGGCACCGGATCAGATTGCGGTGACGGACCCGCCCATTCGAGCCGGGTCCTGTTCAGCCGAAGATATGGTGCATAGGCCATGCCGTCTCAAGACGCCTTGATGCCGGTCAATGCATAATAGTCCACGTCAGCCGAAACGAAAACGGCGGAGATTGCTCTCCGCCGTTCCACGTCTTGAAATGCCGTTCGATCAGTTGTCGATGTCGACGATCACGGGCTCGGCATTGCCGCCATCGGCCGGGGCCGCGGCCACCTCGCCGGCATCCGCATTGTCGCCGCCGCCATCGACCTGGTCGGCACTGGCGCGCGGCCGGCGCGGACGGCGCGGGCGACGGGCAGCGCCGCCCTCGGCGGCCGCCTCGTTGAGCTCGGCCTGAGCGGCAAGAGCCGCCGGCGAAAAACTCTCGAACATCGGTGCCGGCTCGGCGGCCGCAACGGTCTCGGCCGGTGAACCGGGCTCCAGCTGTACCTCTGCCTGGGCCGGGGCTTCGTTGCGCTGCTGGCCGCCTTGCTCGGTCGACGGCGCGTAATCACGCTGGCCATTCTGGCCATAGCCGCCATTGGGGCGGCGATCACGATGACGCCCGCCATTGTTGTCGCGGCCACCATTGTTGCGCCCGGCATTGTCACGCCCGCTGTTGTCGCGCCCGCTGTTGTCACGATTGTCGCGGCCGTCCCGGTTCAGCGCGACTTCGGCCGGCATGCCTTCGATCACCGGCTGCGGGCCGGCGCCATGGTT
>NZ_PNOT02000110.1 GCF_002879535.1 Mesorhizobium intechi | reverse complement strand
CTCCAAGAGCGCCGACGCCGCCGACGACTGGATCGTCGAGAACGCCAGACCCAACGATGTCGTGGTGACGGCAGACATCCCGCTCGCTGCCCGCGCGGTGGCGCTAGGTGCCCACGTGCTCGGGCCTACCGGGCGGCCGTTTACGCCCGAAACGATCGGCATGGCGGTGGCTATGCGCGATCTCAAGCAGCATCTGCGCGAGACCGGCGAGAGCAAGGGTTACAATGCCTCCTTCGCGCCACAGGACCGTTCGCGGTTCCTTGGTGAACTCGACCGCATCTTGCGGCGCGCTCTGAAATCCGCCACACCCGGCTAGAGACAGAGCGCCCTCCAGGTGGAGACCGCCATGGCCGCCGAAACCCCGATCCAGAAGCCCATGCAGCGCCATATGCTGTTCGCGATGTCGGCGTGTTTCGGTGCACTCGCGCTCCTCATGGCATTGCTGCTCCATGCCCCGCTCGCCTACTCGATCGGCGCCAACGCGTTTTTCGCCGCCTACGTCATCCTTGTTGTGAGCCAGATGCCCAAGTTCACCGGCAAATATCTGAGCAAGAATGCGCGTGCCACCGACCAGCCGGTGCTGGTCATCTTCGCGGTGACGCTCGTCGTCGTTGTCGTCGCCGTTGTCTCGTTGTTCCTGCTTATCAATCAGAAGAACAGAGGCAATTCCGTCGAGCTCGGTTTCGCGCTGCTGTCGATCCCGCTCGGCTGGTTCACCATCCATGCCATGGCAGCACTTCATTATGCGCATGTCTACTGGATGGACGGCGACGCGGTAGACGCCGAGACCAAGAAGAAAATCCCGGTCGGCGGATTGCTGTTTCCAGGCGACAAGCCCCCGGAAGGCTGGGATTTCCTCTACTTCTCGGCGGTCATCGGCATGACCGCGCAAACCGCCGACACCAACATCTCGACCACGCATATGCGCCGTGTCGTGCTCGTCCACTCGATCCTGTCGTTCTTCTTCAATACCATCATCGTCGCCGCGGCCGTCAATCTCGCCGTTAGCCTGGGTGGTCCGTAATAAATTCGTGATCGGGTGAAACATCGGTTCGGATCGCGACGTATCGGGAGGACAATGAACGCGCGGGCCACGCCGCGAGGCCGGGAGACGAGACAAGATGGAATCCGTTGCCAGAAGCCAATCCGCCACCGGACAGGACGCTCCCGTGTCGAGCGACAGCACGCTGATCTACCGGCAGTCGCGCTGGACACGGCTGACGCACTGGATCTGGGCCATTTCGCTGTTCTTCATGCTGCTTTCCGGCCTGCAGATCTTCAACGCCCGGCCGCAGCTCTATATCGGCAAGCAATCCGGCTTCGGCTACAACAACACCATCTTCGAAATCGGCGCCGAGAACACCAGCGCCGGGCCGCGCGGCTATACCGCAATCTTCGGGCACCGCTTCGACACGACGGGCGTGCTCGGCTGGTCAGGTCCCCCGGGCAACGAGACGGCGCGCGGCTTCCCGTCCTGGGCGACCATTCCGTCCTATTATGATCTCGGCACCGCCCGCGTCGTGCATTTCTTTTTCGCCTGGATCCTGACGACCACCCTGATCGTCTGGCTGGTCGCCAGCCTGGTCAACGGCCATATCAGGCGCGACCTCGCCCCGCGCCTCGACGACCTCAAGCGCCTGCCGCGGGACATAGTCGACCACGCCAAGCTGAAATTCCATCACACGCGCGAATACAACACGCTGCAGAAGATGGCCTATGGCGGGGTGCTGTTCGTGCTGTTGCCGCTGATGATCATCACCGGCCTTGCCATGTCGCCCAGCATGAATTCGGTGCTGCCCTTCCTCAACGAGGTGCTCGGCGGCCGGCAGACGGCGCGCACCATCCATTTCACCGTCATGCTGCTGCTGGTCGGCTTCTTCATCATCCACATCCTGATGATCCTGGCCGCCGGCCCGATCAACGAACTGCGCTCGATCATCACCGGCTGGTACCGCACCGACCCTCCCGCGCATAACGACAAGACGACAGAGAGGAGCGCCTGACATGGCGAAGTTCGAGATCAGCCGCCGGAAATTCCTGACCGCCGCCAGCCTCGGGGCCTCCGGGATCATGCTGTCGGGCTGCGACGCCTTCGACAGCCAGTTGAGCATTGGAAGCGGCCTGCGCAGTTTCCTCGAAAACGCCAATGGCCTGACGTACCGCGCGCAACGCCTGCTTGCCGGCCGCAACGCGCTGGCACCGGAATTCACCGAGGCCGATATCCGCCAGCCGCAGCGGCCGAACGGCGTTACCGCGCCTGACGATGACATCTACAAGGGACTGCTCGCCAACAATTTCGCCGACTGGCGATTGGAGGTGTCGGGTCTTGTCGAAAAGCCGCTGTCGCTCAGCCGCGAGCAACTCCAGAACATGCCGAGCCGCACCCAGATCACCCGCCACGACTGCGTCGAGGGCTGGAGTTGCATCGCCAAATGGACCGGCACGCCGCTGTCGCTGGTGCTCGACCAGGCGGTGGTCAAGCCACAGGCGCGCTACGTCATGTTCCATTGCCTGGACACGATCGACCGCAGCCTGTCCGGCGACGTCAAATATTACGGCACGATCGACCTGATCGACGCCCGCCACCCGCAGACGATCCTCGCCTATGGCCTGAACGGCAAGCCGCTCCCGGTCGAAAACGGCGCGCCGCTGCGTGTCCGCGTCGAGCGCCAGCTCGGCTACAAGATGCCGAAATATCTCTACAAGATCGAACTGGTCGACAGCTTCGCCAATGTCGGCGGCGGCCGCGGCGGCTATTGGGAAGACAATGGCTACGACTGGTACGGCGGGATTTGATGACCCGCATCCAAGCCGAGCACGATCTGTCGCCGGTCGAGTTGAGTTCGCTCGAGGAACGCCTCCACAAGGACAACCGGCGCGCGACAGGCTGCGCCGATGACCGGGGACTGGCTTTCGTTATTCGTGACGGTACAGGACATGCGATCGGCGTTGCCGCCGGCTATTCTTGGGCGAGCACGTGCGAGCTGACATTGATGTGGATTGACGAGGCCTATCGCGGTCGCGGCTATGCAAGGCTGCTGCTCATCGCTTTTGTGGCTGAGGCAACCGTTCGAGGCGCCAGGAGAATTTGGGTCTCCAGCCACGACTTCCAGGCGCCGGGCCTCTACGAGAAGGCTGGCTTCCGGCGCATCGCCGAACTGGCGGAGTGGCCCGAAGGCCACTCCAACATTATCCTTTGTAAAACGATAGCACCGGACAGCGCCCTTTAGGCAACCTTCTCTAGCAACGGCCCCAGCGCCGGATGGATCTCCGGCGAGGCATGCTTGATCAAGGTCAGCAGCGCACGCTCGTTTTCGTACAGGGCCCTGTCCACGCCGATGTGCTCGATCAGCCATTTGGCTTCGCCGGCATCGATCGTCTCGGCGCGGCGAGCCAGGGCCTCGGTCGCTCTGTTCTTTGCCTCCCACTCGGCCTCGATGTCATCGGGGGACCGATAGGCCTCGATGATACCGGCAAGGCCGCCGGAGACCATGCGGCCGAAGAAGCCGCCGATTTCAGCATCGGTGCGTTCTAGGAAGCTTTCCTGCCGCAGCGCCACATCGCGGGTCGGCGCCTCATAGCCTGCCGAGCACATGACGAAATTGGCGATCGCCTTGACGAAAAGGTCGTTCCAGGAAGGATCGTTCTTGGCCTGGGCGGTCTGCCCATTGATCCTGAACAGCACCTCGGCCTCGCCACGGGTGATGGCGATGTTGCCGTCGCCGCCATGTGCATGCAGGATGCGGCGCAGCAGCTCGACTTCCGCCCTGGCGATCAGTCCGGGCACCAGCGCGCCCCCCAGCATCAGCGGCCCCTTGCCATCGATGACGGCATGGGCGACTTGCTCCAGCGCATAGACGCAAAGCTTGCTCGGCGTCGATCTCGCCTTTTCCAGCACATGGACCAGCAATTCGAGTTCGGTGCGGCTGTCGACCATGCCGTCGCGCGAGATGGTGCGGACCAGCCAGTCGGCATTCTCCTGCGAGATATAGCCGGACGGCTTTTCCTGATGGACGATGTAGTCGGTCACCGCCTCGACGAAGAACGGTGCCCATTGCGCGCATTTGTCCTTGGCCGTCTGGTCGAGAGCGAACAACGCCTCGGCTTCGCCTCGGGTCACCACGCCATCGGCGAACACGTCGCGGCGCAGCATCACCACATCCTCCGGGGCAATGCGATTCTTCGAGGTCAGCCCCGCCACCGGCGCGCTCATGATCAATTCGCCCATTGTCGTCCCCTGTCCGCCCCAAAGCGTTACATAGGGCTGCTATATCAGGACTGTCTTGAAAAACCGGCAAACGGCGTGGTTAGCGAAGACTTGTCGGTAACATGTCGCTGGGAGGTGACAAGGTGTCGCCGACGGGCTATGGATGGCTTGTCGAGGGCTCGGGATTCTGAGTCCTACCTGTTTGCGGGAGAGAGCAGCGAGAGCTGCCGCCGAAGGGGAAATCGCCCGAAATCTCTCAGGCAAAAGAACCGTAGACGGGAAAGACACTCTGGAAAGTCGGGGCTTGCCCCCGCGCCGAAGGTGTAAGCGCCGCTGACAGAGTTCCGGTTGCGCGAGTCTCTCAGGCTTCAGACAGAGGGGCACGGACTGGTCGCCATTCGCGGCCGATTGCGTGCGACTCTGGAGACGACATGACGGGCGACGACTCAAGACACCTTCCCCTCGAGGATATCCACACAGCCGCCGGCGCGCGCTTCGGCGCCTTTGCCGGCTGGTCGATGCCGCTGACCTATCCGGCCGGCGTCATGAAGGAGCACCTGCACACCCGCGAGCATGCCGGTCTCTTCGATATTTCGCACATGAAACTGTTCGAGGTCAGCGGGCCTCAAGCGGTTGCGCTGCTCGACCGCGCTTGTCCCTTGGACGCCGGCGCGCTCGAAATCTCGCAGTCGAAACTGTCCTTCTTCCTCAACGAGGCCGGCGGCATCCTTGACGACCTGATCGTCACCCGGCTCGGCGACACCAGATTCATGGTGGTCGCCAATGCCGGCAACGCCGTCGCCGACGAAAAGCATCTGCGTGCGCTCGCCACGAATTTTGATGTCAAGATCGAGCCGCTCGACCGCGTCTTCCTGGCCATCCAGGGACCCGAGGCCTGGGCCGTGCTGTCGCGCGCCGGTATCGAGACCGGCTCGCTGCTGTTCATGCACGGGGTCGAGCCGCGGAAAGACTGGTTCATGAGCCGGTCGGGTTATACTGGCGAGGACGGTTTCGAGATCGGCTTGCCGGAGGCCGCCGCGCGGGATTTGGTCGCGAAGCTGCTCGAGGATGAACGCGTGCTCTGGATCGGCCTTGCCGCGCGCGACAGCCTGCGGCTTGAGGCTGGGCTTTGCTTGCATGGCCAGGACATCACGCCCGAGACCGACCCGGCCGCAGCCTCGCTGATGTGGGCGATCCCCAAGGACGTCAGAGCTTCCGGCGGCTTTATCGGCGCCGACGCCTTGCGCGCCGCCATCGAACGCGGCCCGGCACAAAAGCGCGTCGGGCTGAAGCCGGAAGGCCGCCAGCCGGTGCGCGCCGGTGCCGCTCTGTTCGACGCCGACGGCAATCCTGCCGGCCATGTCACATCGGGCGGCTTCGGCCCCTCGGCCGGCCATCCGGTCGCCATGGGCTATGTCGCCGCTTCGCTGGCAAGGCCCGGCACGCGGGTGTTCGCCGAGGTACGCGGCACGAAGATCCCCGTCGACATCAGCTCCCTGCCCTTCACCCCTCATCGCTACCGCAAAGGATGAACTCCATGGCAAAGACCTATTTCACATCAGATCACGAATGGCTCCGCGTCGAAGGCGGTATCGCCACCGTCGGCATCACCGATTACGCGCAGGAGCAGCTCGGCGACCTCGTCTTCGTCGAACTGCCGGAAACGGGCAAGAAGCTGACCAAGGGCGACACCGCCGTCGTGGTCGAATCCGTCAAGGCGGCCTCCGACGTTTACGCGCCAGTCGACGGCGAGATCACCGAGGCCAACGGCACGCTGTCTTCGGACCCGTCGCTGGTCAACTCGGCGGCAACCGGCGCCGGCTGGCTGTGGAAGATGAAGCTAGCCGACGAAAGCCAGCTCGCCGGCCTCATGGATGAGGCCGCCTACAAAGCCCATATCGCCTGAAATCAGGACCCAGAGATGATGACCGCAGCACTTACCCCCTTCTCGGCCCGCCATATCGGTCCTGGCGTCAACGATGTCAGGGCCATGCTTGCCGTTATCGGCGTTCCCTCCGTCGAGACGCTGATCAGCCAGGCCGTACCGCAGTCGATTCGCCTCGACCTGCCGCTGACCTTGCCCGCGCCTGCCAGCGAGGCCGAAGCGCTGGCCGAATTGTCGGCCATCATGGCGAAGAACACGGTGCTGAAAAGCTTCATCGGCGCCGGCTATCACGGCGTCCACGTGCCGCCGGTCATCCAGCGCAACCTGTTCGAGAATCCGGCCTGGTACACGGCCTACACGCCCTATCAGGCCGAGATCAGCCAGGGCCGGCTCGAAATGCTGTTCAATTTCCAGACGCTGGTCACCGAATTGACCGGACTGCCGGTGGCATCCGCCTCGCTGCTCGATGAAGCAACCGCCGTCGCCGAAGCGGTCGGCATTGCGCTGCGCCACCATCGCGACAAGCGCACCAAGGTGGCCTTCGCCGGCACGCCGCATCCGCAGACGCTTGATGTGGTGCGCACCCGCGCCGAACCACTCGGCATCGAGATCGACGGCGAGGCGATCGACGACAACACCGCTGCCCTGCTCGTGTCCTGGCCCGACACCTTCGGCGTCTATGGCGACCACAAGGCGGCGATCGACAAGGCGCGCGCCACAGGTGCCATCGTCGTCTTCATCGCAGATCCGCTTGGCCTGACGCTGACCGATGCGCCGGCGAAACTCGGCGCCGACATTGCCGTCGGCCCGATGCAGCGCTTTGGCGTGCCGATGGGCTTTGGCGGCCCGCACGCCGCTTACTGCGCCGTCTCCGACAAACTGACGCGCCTGATGCCCGGCCGACTCGTCGGCCAGTCGACCGACAGCAAGGGCCGGCCCGGATACCGCCTGGCCCTGCAGACGCGCGAACAGCATATCCGCCGCGACAAGGCGACCTCCAACATCTGCACCGCGCAGGCGCTGCTCGCGAACATGGCGACGGCCTATGCCATCTGGCACGGCCCCGCCGGGCTGCAGACGATCGCTGGACGCATCCACGCTCTGGCCAACCGTCTGGCGAGCGGCCTCCAGGCAGCGGGCGTTTCGGTGCTCGGCGCCAGCCGCTTCGACACGGTGACGGTGGAGGCGAAGGGCAAGGCCGCACACATCGCCGAAGCGGCCGAGAAGACCGGCCGGCTGCTGCGTGTCCTCGACGCCGACCATGTCGGCATCGCCTTCGACGAGACCTCGACCGATGCCGATCTCGATGCAATCGCTTCCCTGTTCGGCGCCAAGGCTGCTTCCTCGGCCGGCAGCACCGTCCCCGGTAAGCCGCGAGGCAAGGAGTTTCTGACCCAGCCGGTCTTCAACGAGAACAAGTCGGAAACCGACATGATGCGCTTGCTGCGCCGGTTGGCCGACAAGGATCTGGCGCTCGACCGCTCCATGATCCCGCTCGGATCCTGCACCATGAAGCTCAACGCGGCGGCCGAGATGATGCCGGTGAGCTGGCCAAGCATCGCCAATCTGCATCCCTTCGCACCGGCCAGCCATTCGGCCGGCTATCGCGCCATGATCGGCGAGCTGGAAGGCTGGCTATCCGAAATAACCGGCTTCGACGCGGTCAGCCTGCAGCCCAATGCCGGCAGCCAGGGCGAATATGCCGGGCTGCTCGCGATCCGCGCCTATCACCGCTCGCGCGGCGAAGGCCATCGGACGGTCTGCCTGATCCCCTCTTCCGCGCATGGCACGAATCCGGCGAGCGCGGCGATGGCCGGCATGAGCGTCGTCGTCGTGCGCTGCCTGGAAGACGGCAATATCGACATGGACGATATGCGGGCCAAGGCCAACGAGCATTCCAAAAATCTCGCCGCGCTGATGTTCACCTATCCCTCGACGCATGGCGTCTATGAAGAAGGAGCCCGCCATCTCTGCGCCCTCATCCACGAGCATGGCGGCCAGGTCTATTTCGACGGCGCCAACCTCAACGCGCTGGTCGCGCTCGCCCGGCCCGCCGATATCGGCGCCGATGTCTGCCATATGAACCTGCACAAGACCTTCTGCATCCCGCATGGCGGCGGCGGCCCCGGCATCGGCCCGATCGGCGTCAAGGCACATCTGAAGCCCTATCTGCCGGGTCATGTCACCGAAGGCTCGGCGCATGCCGTGTCGGCGGCACCCTTCGGCAGCGCTTCCATCCTGCCGATCACCTGGATGTATATCCGCATGATGGGCGCCGCCGGGCTGAAGCAGGCGACGGAGACCGCCATCATCTCGGCCAACTATGTGGCGACACGGCTCGCGCCGCACTTCCCGCTGCTCTACAAGGGCCGGCACGATCGCATCGCGCATGAATGCATCCTCGACACCCGCGTGCTCAAGGAGAGCGCAGGCATCAGCGTCGACGACATCGCCAAACGCCTGATCGACTACGGCTTTCACGCGCCGACCATGTCGTTTCCGGTCGCCGGCACGCTGATGGTCGAGCCGACGGAATCAGAGCCGAAGCGCGAACTCGACCGCTTCTGTGAGGCGATGATCGCCATTGCCGGCGAAGCCGCGAAAGTCGCCAGGGGCGACTGGCCATTGGCCGACAACCCGCTGGTCAACGCGCCGCACACCGCCGCCGAGACGCTGGCCGGCCAGTGGACCCACCCCTACTCGCGCCTGGAAGCGGCCTATCCCGCGGGCGACGCCGATACGGCCGCCAAATACTGGCCGCCAGTGTCGCGCATCGACAATGTCGCCGGCGACCGCAATCTGGTCTGCTCCTGCCCACCGCTGTCGGATTATCTGGGAGCCGCTGAGTAACTACGCGGAGCGCAAGGCCGGCTCGACCGGTTCGGCCTTGCCCATCCTTCCATGGCTGATGACGCAGTTTCGGCCGGCGCGTTTGGCCGCGTAGAGCGCGGCGTCCGCCTCGGCGAGCACCGCGTCGAGGCTACTGCCGTCGGCGCCGCCGAAGCCGATGCCGCCGCTGACCGTGCTGCGCAACGGACCGAGCGAGGTAGGTACGATTTCTGTGCCGAAGGCCACGCCGATCTTGCTGGCGAGATCATGGGCCCGCTCCTCCGTCATCCGCGACATGACGATGGCGAACTCCTCGCCGCCCAGGCGAAAGGCGTCGACGCCGGTCCTGGCAAATTTCCGGATGACCGCTGCGAAGCGGCACAGCACCTGGTCCCCGACCGGGTGACCGTAGATGTCGTTCGTCCTCTTGAAGTGATCGAGGTCGAACATGACGACCGCCATGAAGGGACCGAAGGAGCGCTCGCCGTGGAGCGACATCAACCCGCGACGGTTCATCAGCCCGGTCAAGGGATCGGTCATCGTCTCGGCCTTCAGCTCGATCTGCGCCTGCAGATGATGCAGCGAGAGCGTCAAGGCGCCGAGGCCGGTCATGCACGCCACCGCCACCACGGAATTCAGACGTTCGGCCCAGTTGTCGGGCGCCGCCCCGAGCGTCCACTGCCCCTTGGCTATCAGAACCACGCCGCAAAGGGCGAACGACACCGCGCAGGTGCCGCTCAGGAACGAAACCACCAGCAGGATCCGGCGATCGTGGCTGCCATTGGCCCAGAACATGGCTCCGATCGTCGACAGCAGCACGGTCACCGTCGCGTAGGTGACGATGAAGCCGACGCCATCAAGGCCGAGGAAGGTGAAGGCGGCGCAGACAGCCATGGCGGCAAGCGTCGGCATGATCGCACGCGTGTGGCCCGGCACGCCGAGATACTGCATGGCCGAAAGGCAGATGATCAGGAAGCCCAGGCTGAGCAGCGCCAGCGCGATCTGGCAAAGCAGCGGGTCGGGCTCCTTGGTGTAGCGCCAGAACAGGATCACATGCGCGACAAGCACGATAATGCCGCACGCCACCGTCAGCACGAAACGCGCCCGCGGCGCGGTGAGCCAGATGGTAAACATGGTGAAGGCAAGGCATGTGCCCGACAGCGCGGCCGCGAGCAGGAGCGAACTGAAATCCAGCATATCGGGCGGGAGCCTCTTCAGCCTGGCGGTTAGGCCGCATTCTAGGTCAGCGGCAGCCCTCGAACATGGTTGTCAGCCGACCTTTCGACCCAGCCTGCGGTTAGGGTTTACAAAGCGTCGACAGTGCCTGGCCGGAAATCGGACCCTTGGCAGACGCGCGGATCAAACGCGCATCAGCCCTTGTCCAGCAAGGCGAGATTGGCGTTGACGACCGTCGGGTCGGCCATGCCGGCCTTCGCCTCGAGCAGCAGCGCCCTTGCCTTCTTCTTGTTGCCGCGCAGCAGTTGCGAATAGCCCATATTGTTCACGATCTGCGGTTTGCGGCCGGCGACCTTCAGGAGCTGGCCGTAGGCGCGGTCGGCGAAGTCAAAGCGGCCGAGCTCGTCATAGGAGGCGGCCAGCCCCATCCAGGCCTCGGCATTGTCAGCCTTCAGCTCGACGGCCTTGCGGAAATGCTGTTCGGCGAGACCATAATTGGCATCGCGAAACTGCGCCTTGCCCTGCGCCAGGTCGGATGTGCCGACGTCCTTCGCCGCTGGCTGGATCGCGGTCGTCTTGGTCGTGTCGACGTTGTTGTTCGTCGTGCACCCGGTGATAACAAGGACGGCCGCCATCGTGGCCACCGCCGCAAATTGTGTCTGACGCATGCCCTGCCCCGTCGCCCGATTTGCCGGGTCGTTCTTCAGGTAAAGACACTAGCGCACAGCGATTAAGCTTCGGTGCCAAAATGCGGCTAAGATTTGCTTTCCGAGATACCAGCTATTAACCACTGCGCGCCAACGCCTCGAGCGGACGTGGAGGGTGGTCTCACGCCGGGTCCATCGCCTTGAGCGCTGCCGGGACCGGGT
>NZ_PNOT02000065.1 GCF_002879535.1 Mesorhizobium intechi | reverse complement strand
GGCTTACTGCGCGGCGAGCGCGCCGAAGACGACGCCCGAGAGGATACCGACCAGCACATAGTCGTTGCCGACGCGGATCCATTCCTGACCGCGGCCGGGGCGATGCAGGCCGTAGCGGCCATAGTCGCGGATCGGCTGGTGCTGCCTCCAGCCGGAATATTTCTGGCCGTTGCGCCAGTGGTTCCGCTTCACGACGACCTTCTTCTTGAAGACGCGCTTCCTCACATCATTGTGGCGGCCCGGTTTCTGCCAGTCGGCCTTGGTGTAATTCGACTGCGGCACGACCGTCGCGTTCATCGGCGCGGCCTGGCCGGCAAGTGAGGTGGCGGCCAGCATCGAGACAGCGAGGACAGAAAGAACGATGCGCTTCATGGGAAATCTCCTTGGTTATCGATGGCCGAGGAATAGCGGCCGGAGGATGAACTGAAACTGAACGCCGACGTTACAATTATGTAATGAAATCTTCTGCTTATTGCCGATACTTGAACATCGTCCGCAAAGACGGGTGCCCGCCACCCTGCAAAAGCAGGCGTTCCAGACCAGCCGAGGCGCGGCCGTGCAACCATTTGCGCCCCCATCCATTTCCCGACACGCCCTGTCGCGCCGCGACGGCCTCTTGAAATCGACAAAGTTTTATTACCCGGCTAAAATATTCCGGCTATTATTCGCGGTGTCATGACCATGATTCGAACCCTTGCCTTTCCGCCTCTTCGCCGCGCCGTCCGCACTGCGTGCCCTGTCCGCACGCAGGCGCCGAAATGAGCGGTTCCGTCGTCCTTTTGCATCTCGCCGGCGCCGTGGCGTTGATGCTGTTTGCCACGCGAATGGTGAAGACCGGCGTCGAACGCGCCTATGGCGACGTGCTGCGCCACAGGCTGCGCGCCACCATGCGCAATCCGGTCATGGCGGTGCTGGCCGGCACCGGCCTTGCCATCGCCCTGCAGAGCTCGACGGCGGTGACGCTTTTGGTCGGCTCCTTCGCCGGTTCCGGTATCGTCTCGGGCGCCGCCGGCCAGTTGGCCGTGCGCGGCGCCGAGATCGGCTCGGCGCTCGTGGTCAAGCTGCTGACCTTCGACCTTACGCTGCTGGTGCCGCTCTGCCTGATCACCGGCACGGTGATGTTCATGGCCACCGAGCGGCGCGACTGGCGCCAGACCGGCCGCATCCTGGTCGGCATCGGCCTCTTGATCCTGTCGCTGGAGATGATCGGCCAGGCGTCGGAGCCGCTGCGCAACAGCCAGCTGATGCCGGTCATCATCAACTATTTCTCCAGCGATTCCATCACCGCCTATCTCTTGGCGGCGCTGATCACCTGGCTGTTCCAGTCGAGCATCGCCGCGGTGCTTTTGATGGCGACGCTCGCCGGCCGCGGCCTGATCAGCCCGGAGCTCGGCGTCGTCCTCATCCTCGGCGTCAATCTCGGCTCTTCCATCATCGCGCCGATGCTGACCCGGTCAGCGGGGCCAGCCGTGCGCGTCGTGCCGATCGGCAATCTGCTGATGCGCGGGCTTGGCTCGCTGGTCATGCTGGTCCTGTTCATGATCTTCCGGCCGCATGTCGGCTTCCTCGGCGCGACGGCCGCCGACCAGATCGTCAACGCCCACATCCTGTTCAACGTGATCATCCTGCTGGCGGGGTTGCCGCTGGCCGGTTTCGTCTACCGCGCTTCGGAAAAGATCGTCGCGCTCGGCACCAAGGCGGCGCCGGCCGCCTCGCTCGACGTCGTCGAATTGTCCGCGCTCAACGAAAGCGCGCTGGATGTGCCGAGCCAGGCTCTGGCCAATGCCACGCGCGAGGTGGTGCGGGTCTGCGAGACAGTCGAGATCATGCTCAAGCGCATCATTGAGCTCTATGAGAGTGCCGACGCCGACAAGATCAAGGCGCTGGCCGCCCTCGACGACCGCGTCGACCGCAAGCACGCAGCGATCAAACTCTACCTGGCCAAGGTCACCAAGAACCCGCTGACCGAGGACGAGGCGCTGCGCTGCCAGGAACTGATCGGCGCCTGCGTCAAGCTCGAGCAGGTCGGCGACATCATCGTGCGCAACATGCTGGTACACGTGAAGAAGAAGGTCGATCGCGGGCTGGAGTTCACCGACGAGGGCTGGAGCGAATTGTGCGCCTTCCACGGCTCGGTGCTGGCCAATGCAAGGCTTGCCTTCAACGTGCTGGTCTCGCGCGACCCCGAAACGGCGCGTCAGCTGGTGCTGGAGAAGGACCAGCTGCGCGAGCGCGAGAAGGAAACCAGCGCCAGCCATTTCCTGCGGCTGCGCGAAGGCACCGCCAAAAGCGTCGAGACCAGCTCGATCCATCTCGACACCATCCGCGACCTGAAGCAGATCAATTCACTGTTGGCCTCAATGGCCTATCCGGTGCTCGAAGAGCGCGGCCTTCTCACAGGATCACGACTGAAGGCCAGCTAGCGAGAAGGGATTTGCCACGGCGGCATCAAATTGGGAACAAGCTTGCGCCGTCCCGGCTCGAACAGCAAAATTAGTCTTTGCTCACCCTGCCACTCGTCGGCTAAGCATCCGATGCCCCCGGGAGGAAATCGATGGATACCCATTCGCGCAGTTTCGCCAAGGCACTTTCCTGGCGCATGACCGGCACCATCGACACGATCATCATCTCGCTTGTGGTGACTGGCAGCATCAAGCTGGCAGCCGCCATCGGCGTAACGGAGGTCTTCACCAAGTCGCTGCTCTACTATTTTCATGAGCGTGCATGGCTGAAGATCCCATTCGGGCGCAGGACCCCGGTCTAGCGGGCTTGCATTGCATGGCCGATTGCGCGCCAGCGGCAAGGGGAGCAGTCAAGAAAAGCTAAAGCGGCACCAAGAATTTCTGGATTGCCCCTGGCTTCCATTCGTGGTTTGAGGCCGTTGCAGCCAAGGCTTTCCCATGTCGCTTCCACTCATTGCCCTGTTCATTGCCGCTTTTGCTTTCGGCACCACCGAATTCGTCATTGCCGGCGTGCTGCCGCAGGTGGCGGTAGGGCTCGGCGTTTCGGTTCCATCCGCCGGCTACCTCGTCTCCGGCTATGCCTGCGGCATCGCCATCGGCGGCCCGCTGTTGACGCTCGCCACCAAATCCCTGCCGCGCAAGACCTTGCTGCTCGGCCTCGCCATCGTCTTCATCGTCGGCCAGGCGGCCTGTGCACTGGCGCCCGACTTCACCTCGATGCTGCTGCTGCGCATCGCCGTCGCCGTCGCGCACGGCGCCTATTTCGGCGTCGCCATGGTGGTCGCGGTCGGGCTGGTTCCCGAGGACAAACGCGGCATGGCAGTGGCGGTCATCCTGTCCGGCCTCACCGTCTCCAACGTCATTGGTGTGCCGGCGGGCACCGCCATCGGCAACATCTGGGGCTGGCGCGCCACCTTCTGGGTGATGTGCGCGCTTGGCGTGGCGGCAGCGCTCGCGATGACTGCACTTCTGCCGCGCACCGCCGGATATCAGGCCAAGCCCGCCGGCCTGGCGCGTGAGGTCCGCGTGCTGGCGCGCCAGCAGGTCTGGACCTCGCTGATCCTCATGCTCATGCTGATGCTCGGCCAGTTCTGCCTGTTCACCTACATCACGCCAACCTTGCTTGAAGTCACCGGGCTCGACGAGGACCTGGTGCCCTGGGTACTGCTGCTCAACGGCGTCGGCGCCACGCTTGGCGTCTTCGTCGGCGGCAAGGTGTCGGACTGGAAGCTGATGCCCTCGCTGATCACCATGCTCGCATTGCAGGCAGTGACGCTTGGCGTCATCTATGCCGTCAGCCCCTATCCCCTGCCGATGATCGTGGCGATTGTCATCTGGGGCGGCCTCAACTTCGCCATCGGCACGCCAATCCAGACCCGCATCCTGGCCTGGACGGCGGATGCCTCCAACCTCGCCTCATCGCTGATCCCGTCCGGCTTCAATGTCGGCATCGCGCTGGCAGCGTCATTGGGAGCCGCCATGCTCAATGCTGGCTACGGCTATCGCAGCCTGCCGGCGGTGGGCGCGGCCGCCATGCTGGTCGCCATGGTGGTGGCTGTCATCTCCCAGGTGTGGGAAGGGCGCAGCAACGCCACGCCGCCGCTGACGGCACCGGCCGAGTAGCGACCTCGCCTCTTCGTCCCTTCAGCACGTCGATGAAGGCGCGCCGCGCCGGCGGCACCAGCCGCTGGCCTGCAGAGTAGAGGAACAGGCCGGGAATGGGCAGGCACCGACGTCCAGCACACGGACAAGCGTTCCCCGGTCGAGGTAAAGGCCTGGCGGATTTGTCCGAAATGTAGGCGATCCCCGTATCGCCGGCGGCTGCCTCGGCCATCAACTCCATATTCTACAGAAGTGCGCCAGCGACCTCCAAGGCGATCTCGACGATTGACCTTCGGCGCCGCCGCCCACGCCTCGATCCGCAGCCCGCTCGAGGGCAGGCTTGCGGAACTGGAGAACGGAAGGACGCGGCACCCACCATGGACATCGACCCGTGACGGAGCGTCGGTCGAACGGCGTCGGCCGCGGCCCTCACCCGCGCCAGCGCAACAGGCGCATGGCGTTGGCGGTGACCAGCACGGTGGCGCCGGTGTCTGCCAGGATCGCCGGCCACAGGCCGGTGATGCCTGAAATGGTGGTGACCAGGAACACCGCCTTCAGCCCCAGCGCCACGGTGATGTTCTGGCCGATATTGGCCATCACCGCCCGCGACAGGCGCACCATGCTGGCAACGTCCCGGACGCGGCCATGCAGGATCGCCGCGTCCGCCGTCTCCAGCGCCACGTCGGTGCCGCCGCCCATGGCAATGCCGATGTCGGCGGCGGCGAGCGCCGGCGCATCGTTGATGCCGTCACCGACCTTGGCCACCTTCAGCCCTTCGCTCTGCAATTCGCCGACGATGCGCTGCTTGTCCTGCGGTAACAATTCCGCCCGAGCCTCGATGCCGAGCGAAGCGGCGATGGCTTGCGCCGTACGCCGATTGTCGCCGGTTAGCATCACCGCGCGGATGCCCTCTGCCTTGAGCGCAGCAATGCCGGCCGCCGCATCTGGTCGTGGCTCGTCACGCATGGCGATCAGCCCGGCCACCACGCCATCGGCGACCAGCACCGATACGGTCTTGCCCTGGCCGTTGAGGCTGTCGATGGCAAGCCGCTGTGCTTCGGTCATCGCAACGCGTTCGCCCGCCGCCGGGCCGGAACCAAGGAAGGCGGCCACGCCGCCGACGCTGCCCTCGACACCCTTGCCGGAGATCGCCCTGGCGGCCAGCGCCGGCGGCACCGGCGCCTTGGCGGCCTTGGCCCTGTCCAGGATCGCCACCGCCAGCGGATGGCTGGAGCCTTGTTCGAGCGCCGCTGCCAGCGCCAGCACGCCGCGCTCATCGCGGCCATAGGCAACGATGTCGGTAACGACGGGCTTGCCCGCGGTCAGCGTGCCGGTCTTGTCGAAGGCCACCGCCGTGATCCGGCGAAAGCCTTCCAGCACCGCGCCGCCCTTCATCAGCAGGCCACGCCGTGCGCCGGTCGCAAGCCCCGCTGCGATCGCGGCGGGCGTCGAGATGACCAGCGCGCAGGGGCAGCCGATCAAAAGGATCGCCAGGCCCTTGTAGATCCATTCGTTCCAGTCGCCGCCGGCGACGAGCGGCGGCAGCACGGCCACCAGCGCGCCGACCGCCAGCACGCCCGGCGTGTAGGTGCGCGAGAATCGGTCGATGAAGCGCTCGGTCGGCGCCTTGGCCTCCTGCGCCTCCTCCACCAGCCGCACGACGCGGGCGATGGTGTTGTCGGAAGCCGCCGCCGTCACCCGCACTTTCAGCACGCCGTCGCTGTTGATCGTGCCTGCGAAGACGGTGTCCGCGACACCCTTGCGCTTCGGCGTGCTTTCGCCGGTCACCGGCGCCTCGTCGATGTCACTCGAGCCTTCCACAATCTCGCCGTCGGCCGGGATGCGGTCGCCCGGCCGCACCACGATGACGTCGCCCACGCCAAGCTGTTCGGCGGGAACTTCTACCGTGCTGCCGCCCCGCTCGACCAGCGCCGTCTTCGGCACCAGATCGGCCAGGCCCTGGATGCTGGCCCGCGCCCGGCGGGCTGCGACACCTTCCAGAAGCTCGCCGATCAGGAACAGCACCACCACGGCGGCCGCTTCTTCCGTTGCATTGATCATCACCGCACCAGCAGCGGCGATGGTCATCAGCATCTCGATCGAGAACGGCGTTCCGGCCAGGGCCGCCATCAGCGCGCGCCGCGCGATCGGCACGAGACCGACCAGCAAGGCGGCCATGAAAACCCAGCGCTCGGCCGAGGGCAACAGATGGCCGATGCCATAGGCGGCGAGCACCGCTGCGGCACAAGCCAGCGTCAGCGCCGCACGGCGGGTACGCCACCACGGTTGCCCCGGTTCGACGTGGCTGTGCGGATGGGACGACCCTGCCGCCCCTTTGGCGATTTGTCGGCCGCCGCGATGGTCATGGCCTTCGTGGTCATGATCGGCATGGTCATGCGCCGTGGCCGCCGGCCCATCGATCCCGGCCTCCGCCTTGACGATGCCGTAGCCGAGCCGCGCCACCTGCCGCAGCACCCGGTCGTCATTGAGCGGCCCGCCATGGCTGACCGTCATGCTGGCGCCGGTCACTGAAACCGAGACATCCGCGATACCGTCGAGGCGGCGCACCGCGGTATCGATCTTGGCCGCGCAGGAGGCGCAGTCCATGCCGCCGATCTTGAACCGTGTCTGCCTTAAAGGAGAAGTCATTCCATCACCCGTCTGCTTTTTACCCGCGTGACGTGCCGCCGCACGGGTCTTGAACCTTGATGTCAGGCATTGTAATTGCTCTAGTCACTAGAGCTTCAAGAGGCAAAATGCATGTTTTCGATCGGTGATCTCTCCCGCCGCACCGGGGTCAAGGTGCCGACCATCCGCTACTATGAGCAGATGGGACTGGTCGCGGCGCCCGAGCGCTCGGAAGGCAACCAGCGCCGCTACTCCAGGCAGGAGCTGGAGCGGCTGGCCTTCATCCGCCACGCCCGCGATCTCGGCTTTGCCGTCGAGGACATCCGCGCCCTGATCGATCTCAGCGGTCATCCCGAGCAACCCTGCGGCCATGCCGACAAGATCGCGCAGGAGCAGCTGATTTCCGTGCGCGAAAAGATCGCCCAGCTGAAGCGGCTGGAAACCGAGCTGGAACGCATCGCCTCCTGCTGTGACGGCAAGACGGTCGGCGACTGCTACGTCATCCGTGCGCTGTCCGACCACGCGCTGTGTGCGGACGAGCACGTCTGATAACGAAAATCCGGTCCGGCGCGGGCTTCGGCTTGGGCGCGTGCCGTTCGTGAGACCAGGAGCAGACATGACGAGCACGGTGGTTGATTTCGGCTTGTGCTGCGGCACCTTGCCGGCGGGCGCGCGCAATGCGATCACCGATGTGCCCGCTATACGCGTCGGCCACTGCACGCTGCGCAACGGCGACATCAACACCGGCGTGACCGCGATCCTGCCGCATGGCGGAAATCTGTTTCGCAAGAAGGTGACGGCGGCAAGCCATGTCATCAACGGCTTCGGCAAGACCTCCGGCCTGGCGCAGGTACAGGAGCTTGGCACCATCGAAACGCCTGTTCTCCTGACCAACACGCTCTCGGTCGGCACGTGCGCAACGGCGCTGATCCGCGACGCCATCCGCCAGAACCCGGATATCGGCCGCACCACCGGAACCGTCAATCCGGTCGTCGGCGAATGCAATGACGGTCCGCTGAACGACATCCAGGCCCTGGCGATATCAGAGGAACACGCCCTCGCCGCGCTGGCGAACGCGCATGAGGGCGAGTTCGAACAAGGCAATGTCGGCGCCGGAACGGGAATGACTTGCTTCGGCTTCAAGGGCGGCATCGGGTCGGCGTCCAGAAGAATCGCGCTCGGCGGCGACCATCACCTCGGCGTTCTCGTTCTGTCGAATTTCGGCAGGCCGGGAGACCTCGTTCTGCCCGATGGGCGCCGGCCGCACCCCGGACAAGCGGCCGGCGACGAGCGCGGCTCGGTCATGATCGTGCTGGCAACGGATGTGCCGCTCGAACACCGCCAGCTTGAAAGAGTGGCGCGCCGCGCCGGAGCCGGCATCGCCAGGCTCGGCTCGTTCTGGGGCCATGGCAGTGGTGACATCGCCATTGCCTTCAGCACCGGCAATCTGGTCGACCACGATGAAAGCCGCGATCTGGTGCCCCTGCTCGCGCTCAATGAGGCGCGCATCGACATGCTTTTTCGCGCCGCGGCGGAGGCCACGCACGAGGCGGTGTTGAACTCCATGCTGTCGGCCGAGGCCTTCACCGGTAGGGCCGGCAAGCATCGCGCATCGCTGGCCGACTGGCTGCGCGATCAGCAAGGCTAAGGCGTGTCGCCCAAAACTGACCTCGGCTTGGGGGGACGACACTCATAAAGACAAAGACCTGAAGCGCTCGCATCAATCCGTTGCAACGCCACGCGCTTCAAAGCGATCTACAGCTCGATCCGGAACCGCAAACTCTCCACCCCGCCATAGGCGGCGTCCTCGAAGAAGCGTTCGACCAGCCTGCCGCCATTGGCCAGGATCACCTTGTGCGAGACCGGATTGCCAGGCTTTGCGGTGATCTCGACATAGGGCAGGCCGACCGCCCTCGCCTCGTCCAGCATCAGCCGCAAGGCCTCGGTGGCATAGCCGCGCCGCCGCTTCCATGGCACCACCGCATAGCCGATATGGCCAAGCACGTGCGAGGGCAGTTCCGCCGTGCCCTTTTGCCAGCGCAAGCCGATAGAGCCCGAGGCCTCGCCATCCCAGATCCAGCGGCGGAAGCCCGGCAGGCGCGCCGCTTGCGTGCCGTCGGGCAAGGTGATCGGGCCGGCCCTGGCCTCGGGATCGTCCAGGCTGGCCAGGAAGGCCACCGGATCCCGCTCTATCGCCGCCAACTGCTCGCGCGTCGCCTCCTGGAGCCGGACATTGTCCGGCGACCAGCCGCGCTCGAGCGCGGCCTTGTAGGACGGCAGATGCTCAAGCGCTGGTCTGACGATCTCGATCATGATCCATTCTCCCTGGCAGCAGGCATAGCCGTGGCCATCCGGGGGCTCAAGCCGCCTGAAAGCGGATCTCGCCCTTGTTCAGGAAGCAGGTCTTGTCGAACAGCGATAGATCGAGCGGGTTGGGCAACCTGATGTCGCCCATATCGGGGACCGGCTTGGTCTCGGGATCGTAGGACCGGTCGATCTGCGAGATGAAAACCAGTATGACGCCGCTGTCGCGCGCGAAAGCCTTCAAGGTGCGGACCTGCTCCATCAGGCCGGGGTTCTCACGTCTTTGGTCGAGCAATTGCAGATAGTCGATGACGGCCAGCGTACCACGCGGCGCCGACCGCAAGATCCTGACGATGTAGTCGGCGCTGATGTCATCGGACGTGTCGAACTCGAACAGCCGGTCGAACTGGGCCGGCTCCATGCCGATGGCGCGACACCGCTCCAGCACTTCGCGTTGCGTATATTCGAGCGTGAAGAACACGCTGCGATGGCCACATTTCATGGCCTCGACCGCGAGTTCGAGGCTCATCAGCGTCTTGCCGTGGCCGGGTCGCGCGCCGACCAGGACCAGATCGCCCGATGTCAGCTGCGCAAACAACCGTCCGGCAGGCGCTGCCTCGGACAGCTTGGCCGCAAGCAAACTCCAGCTGGTAAAACCTTGCTGCGCGGCAACACGATCAAGCGCCTGGTGGAGCGGAATTCCTGCCTTGCGCGACAACAGCCTGGCCTGACGTTTCAGATGGTAGACGGGCGCGGATAGTTTCATGGCAAAACCTCCTGGTGCGAGCCGTTTTCGCAACCCCTCCTTATGCCTTGCGCTCGAACAGTCGGCTCGGTGATGAGAGCGCCCCGCATGAACTGATGCTTTCCCATTGGAGGGAGGAGGCGTGGGCCACGCCAGAATCACATCATAGCTCAACCCTTGCGGGTCGAAAATCGGGCATGTCGGTGGAGACATCGGTCGTAAGCCTTGGACCAGCATCCCGGTCTATGGGCGGTGCGCGCGCCGGCCCGGTTCTTCGTGCGGACTTGCGGGCACGTTAAACAAGATGTGTTTCGCCGATTGCCGCGAGACATTTTATCATGGGTTGCGGAGATAACACCGCAACGATTCGCATGGCTTCGGCAGGAGACTTGAACCGGTGCGGTTGAGATTTTTCCCCTTGGGTGTCGTCGTCACCCTCAGCCTTCTCGCCATCGTCATTGCCCTGACCGCGACGGCCCGGTCCATTGCCGCGCCCTCGGCCATCCCGGCCTGGCTACAGGCCCATGTCGGCGACAGCGACGGCCAGATCTCAACCGTGGTGCTGGAGCGGGCGCGGGCGCTCTACCTGAAAAAGGTGGCGCAAGGCGCGGTCACCAACCCCTGTTATTTTGCCATGGACGCGACGCGCCCCGGCGACATGGGCAACGGCGTTCTCGGGCGCCGATACTACGTCGTCTGCGAGGCCAGCCAATCGTTTCGCGCCATCTCGTCGGGTCACGGCGGCGGCAGGAACCTGAAAGGCACGGCCGATTTCTCGAACGGCAGGCGGTGCTCCAAGAACTTCGGCAATGCCATGGATTCCGAACTGACCGCCGGCGGCGCTTATATGACTAGCGAGGCGAAAACATCCTTCAAGGGTTTTTATCGGACCGGCGCGAAACAGGATGTGGCTTTCCAGCGCACCTTCATCCAGTTCGACGGCGAAGGCGAAGCCGCCAATGCCAGGCAGCGGGTGATCGGCGGCCATGCGGCGCAGGTGCTGCGCGGCATGTGCATGCGCAAAAACCCCAACAGCTCCTACGCCGACCATGACGGCCTGGTGCCGTTCGGCCAACTGGTCGACTATGCCGGCGGCCGCAGCAATGGCTGCACCAGCTGGTCGCCAACGGATGCGCAGCAGATCATCGCCATGGTGAAGGACAATCCGACGACGCTCTACATCTATCCGGAATCGCGTGATATCGCCGCCGTCGCGCAGGCGGCAAAAAGCCATTCGCCATCGGGCCAAACGCCCTATTGGAACGCATCCTGCCTGAAGGAAATCGGCGCGCCGAAATTCTGGCCGCGCAAAACCCTCGAGCCGATCATCGCTCAATACAAGCAGGACCACCCGGCACCGCCGCCGCAGCCGGTGCCGATGTGCAAGGGGCCGTGAGGCCCGCTCTACGTCGCGAGACGGCAGACCCCACGGGAGCAGCCTCTCGGTCAGCGCAGAAAGCCAAGCACGGCCTCCATGAACTCCGCCGGATACTCCACGTTCGACAGGTGAACCGCGGGCAGCACAACCAGCTTCGCGCCGGGCACGGCCGCAGCGATCAGTTCGCTGTGGCTGGCCGCCGTCACCGTGTCATGCTCGCCGGCGATCACCAACGTCGGCCGGTTGATCAGCGTCACCGTGCGACGAAGATCGGCATCCCGAACGGCGGCGAACAGGCTGGCCAGGCCTTGCCGGTTGATAGCGAGCAGCATCGTGCGAAACGCCGCGATGACCGGTTCGTTGGCAGCCACCATCCGCGCCGGGAACCAGTTGTTGAGGAACATTTCGGCGGTTTCCGCCATGTCCGGCGCCTGCCGGACAACGGCAATCCGCTCGTCGAAATGGCTTGCCGGGCCAAGATGCGACGAGGTGTTGCTCAGGATCAGCCGGTTGACCCGCTCCGGCGCATGGATGCCGAGCCACTGCCCGACGAAGCCGCCGAGCGATAGTCCGAGGAAATGCACCCGCCCAACGCCGAGTTCGTCGAGCAGCTCGATCACGTCGCGGCCAAGCCGGTCCAGCGAATAGGCGCCCACCGGGGTGCTTGACCCGCCATGGCCGCGAAAATCGTAGCGCAGAACCCGAAAATGCCTGGACAGTTCGCCGACCTGCCCGTCCCACATCTGCAGCGTGGTGCCGATGGAGTTCGACAGCACCAGAACCGGCTTTGTGGCATCGCCATCGAAGCGGTAAGCGATGCGCGTGCCGTCGCCGACAGTCGCGAAGTTCAGCTCACTCATGATGAAAATTCCTCCTGGAAGGTTGGATGAGTCAGAGCGTAGCTGTGGCCAGCCTTTGGTGATATTACAAAGATAGGACAATCTCTGTAGTAGAAACTGACATGGCTGAATTCACCTTGCACGACCTGCAGTGCTTCGATGCGGTGATCCGCACCGGCGGTTTTCAGCCGGCGGCAGCCCTGCTGCACCGCTCTCATCCGGCTGTGTTCGCCGCCGTCGCCAAGCTCGAACGGCAGCTCGACCTCGTTCTGCTGGATCGCAGCGGCTATCGCGTGCGCCCGACAGAGGCTGGGCTGTCGTTCCATCGCCGGGCGCAATCGCTGTTGCGCGAACTGGAAGGCCTGCGCGTCCATGCCGCCCAGCTCTCGATGGGCGAGGAAAGCGAGATCCATGTCGTGATCGGCGACCTCTGCCCAAGGCCGCAAGTGCTGGGCATGCTCGGACAGTTCTTCGCCCGATGTCCGGGCACGCGCCTGCATCTGCATTTCGAAGCCGTCGGCGGCCCTTGTGAGCGGCTTTTCGATGACGAGGCCGACCTGATCCTGCACTGGATCGACAAGGGCGACGCGCGGGTGGAATGGATCGATCTGTGCAAGGTGCCGTTCATTCCCGTGGCAGCACCGGGCTTTTTGCCCGAGGCGCTCACGCAGCCGATCACGCTGGACCGGATGCGGGCGCTCACCCAATGCGTCATGCGCGACACCGCCCGCCATTCGCCTCGGCAGGACTACTTCATGGTAGAAGGCGCGCCGCAATGCCTGGTGCCTGACCAGGGCATGAAGAAGGAGATCATCCTGCAAGGCCTTGGCTGGGGCCACCTGCCCCGCTTCCTGATCGAGGACGAACTATCCGACGGACGCCTTCTGTCCATTGCCGGCCGCCACATGCCAGGCCGCACCGACGAACTGGTGGTGGCGCGCCGCCGTGACCGCCCGCACGGGCCGGTGGCCAACCGGCTATGGGATCATGTCGAGCAGGAAGCCCCGGCCCTGCGCCGCGCGCTGGAGCCGCCAAAAACCGCGTCTTAGGGCAAGTCCACACCTGGCGGTTGCCCTTAAAGCGCCTTACTGCAGCAGCCCTTTGACGATGCCGCTGGCCTTGCCGAAATCCATCTGGCC
>NZ_PNOT02000284.1 GCF_002879535.1 Mesorhizobium intechi | reverse complement strand
CCCGTGGCGCCCGTATCGCCGGTCGCGCCAGTGGCACCGGTTGCCCCGGTCGAACCTGTAGCGCCTGTATCGCCAGTCGCGCCTGTGGCTCCGGTTGCTCCAGTCGCACCTGTGGCGCCGGTAGCTCCGGCTGCGCCGGTTGAGCCTGTAGCCCCAGTTGAACCTGTTGCTCCGGTGTCACCAGTTGCACCGGTTGCTCCGGTCGACCCCGTTGCTCCAGTCGAGCCGGTGGCGCCCGTATCGCCGGTTGCGCCAGTGGCGCCGGTAGCTCCAGTCGAGCCCGTGGCGCCGGTATTGCCGGTAGCGCCCGTGGCGCCGGTAGCTCCGGTTGAGCCCGTGGCGCCCGTATCGCCGGTCGCACCTGTGGCACCCGTTGCTCCAGTCGAGCCCGTGGCGCCCGTATCGCCGGTCGCGCCAGTGGCACCGGTTGCTCCGGTCGAACCCGTAGCGCCGGTATCGCCGGTCGAACCCGTGGCGCCTGTATCGCCGGTCGCACCTGTGGCACCGGTGGCTCCGGTTGAACCCGTGGCGCCGGTCGAACCCGTCGCGCCAGTCGCACCCGTGGCACCGGTCGAACCCGTGGCGCCGGTCGCACCTGTGGCGCCTGTCGAACCCGTGGCGCCGGTCGAACCTGTGGCGCCGGTCGAGCCTGTGGCGCCGGTGGCACCCGTGGCACCAGTCGAGCCCGTAGCGCCGGTAGCACCCGTAGCGCCAGTCGCACCCGTAGAACCTGTAGCGCCCGTAGAACCAGTGGCCCCAGTCGAGCCCGTGGCGCCTGTCGGACCTATATTGCTTATGGACGAGCCGCTAAGTAATTGAAACACACCGTCGTTATTTGTGGTGTTTGCACTGTTTAAGCTTACAGTGCCGTCAGAGTTAACGGTAAAGCTTCCTGCGGGGGTTTGGGTGAAATTATTTTGGCTGCCCGGATCTAGTGAAAACGCAGTAATTGTATAAGATCCAGTAACCGGAAC
>NZ_PNOT02000282.1 GCF_002879535.1 Mesorhizobium intechi | reverse complement strand
GCGGTCAAGGCCGATGTATCGCGAGACGAGGACGTCGACCGTCTGTTCGAGACAGTCAAGGAGAAACTCGGCGGGCTCGACGCGCTGATCAACAATGCCGGCATTGCCGGGCCCACCGGCGGTGTCGACGAGATCGAACCGGACGACTGGCGGCGCTGCATCGACATTTGCCTCACCGGCCAATTCCTCTGCGCGCGACGCGCCGTGCCGCTGATCAAGGCAGCCGGCGGCGGCTCGATCGTGTCGATGTCGTCGGCGGCTGGCCGGCATGGCTACGCGTTCCGCACGCCCTATTCGGCGGCCAAATTCGGCGTCATCGGCTTCACCCAGAGCCTCGCCAAGGAGCTTGGGCCGCACGGCATCAGGGTCAATGCCATCCTGCCCGGCATTATCGAGGGGCCGCGCATCGAAGGCGTCATCGCGGCACGCGCCAAACAGGTCGGCATCAGCCACGAGGAGATGACCGGGCGATATCTGCAGAACATCTCGCTGCGACGCATGACCAGCCCCTATGACGTAGCCTCGATGGTGGCGTTCCTGCTGTCCGATGCGGGCATCAACATTTCCGGCCAGTCGCTCGGCGTCGACGGCAACGTCGAAACACTTTGAGGATCGATCCATGGCCATTGTCGCGATTGTCGGAAGCGGGTTCATTGGGCGGGCCTGGGCGATCAGCTTTGCCCGCGCCGGCCATGATGTGCGCATGTGGGACCAGTCGCCTGCCGCGACGGGTGGCGCGCGCGACTACATAGAGGGCGTGCTCGGCGATCTCTCCGCGAACGACCTGCTGCGCGGGCAATCCGTCGACACCGTACTTGGCCGCATCGCCATCGCTGCCGAGCTGGCGGAGGCGCTGGCCGGCGCAACCCATGTGCAGGAAAACACGCCAGAAAATCTCGATGTGAAGCGGGCGGTTTTCTCGCTGATCGACAGGCTTGCCGGGCCGCAAACGATCATCGCCAGCTCCGCCTCGGCGCTGTTGCCGTCGAAATTCACCGACCATCTGCAGGGCCGGCACCGCTGCCTGGTCGTGCATCCGATCAACCCGCCCTATCTCATTCCCGCGGCAGAGGTGGTGCCGGCACCGTGGACTTCCGCCGAGACGCTGACGAAGACGCGCGCCTTCCTCATCGATGCCGGCCATGCCCCGCTGGTGATGAGGCGCGAGCTCGACGGCTTCATCATGAACCGCCTGCAAGGGGCCTTGCTGGAGGAGGCTTTCCGGCTTGTCGCGGACGGCTACGCCAGTGTCGAGGATGTCGATATAGGCATTCGCGATGGGTTGGCGCTGCGCTGGTCCTTCATGGGACCGTTCGAGACCATCGACCTCAACGCACCCGGCGGCGTGCGCGATTATGTCGATCGTTACCAGGGCATCTATTCCAACATCTTCCCGCAGATGCTGCGCCGCGTCGACTGGGCGGGGGAAGTCATGAAAACGGTCGAGGCCGAGCGCAGCAAGCGCCTGCCGAGGGAAAATCTGGGTGACCGGCAGGTCTGGCGGGATCGCCGGCTGATGGCACTGGCGGCACACAAGAAGAAATCAGATCGGGAGTTCGGACAATGAAAGAGACCAGCCGCAAATCAGGCGCATCGGCGGCCAAGGGTAAGGTCATCATCACCTGTGCGGTGACGGGCGCGATCCATACGCCGACGATGTCGCCCTATCTCCCGATCACGCCGGACCAGATCGCCTCGGAGGCGATCGCCGCGGCGGAGGCCGGTGCCGCGATCCTGCATCTGCACGCGCGAGACCCGGAAACCGGCAAGCCCGACCAGACACCGGAGGCGTTCGCCCGCTTCCTGCCGCGCGTGAAGCAAGGGACCAATGCCGCCATCAACATCACCACCGGTGGCAGCCCCTACATGAAGGTCGAGGAGCGCGTGCGCCCCGCTGCCCAATTCAAACCGGAGGTCGCCTCACTCAATATGGGCTCCATTAATTTCGGGCTCTATCACCTCGCCGACAAGTACGAGACCTTCAAGTTCGACTGGGAAAAACCGCATCTGGAGGCGACGCGCGACCTTGTTTTCCGCAACTCGTTCAAGGACATCGAGTACATTCTGGCGACTTGCTACGACAATGGCACGCGTTTCGAGTTCGAGTGCTACGACATCGCCCATCTCTACAACCTCGCCCACTTCGCCGATCGCGGGCTGGTGAAGCCGCCGTTCTTCGTGCAGTCGGTGTTCGGCCTGCTCGGCGGCATCGGCACCCATCCCGAAGACGTCGCCCATATGAAGCGCACCGCCGACCGGTTGTTCGGCGACCAGTTCCGCTGGTCGGTGCTGGGCGCCGGCGCCAGCCAGCTGCGCATCGCCGCGCAATCGGCAGCACTCGGCGGCAACATCCGCGTTGGGCTGGAGGACAGCCTGTGGGCCGGCAAGGGCAAGCTCGCCAAGTCGAACGCCGAACAGGTCTTGCTGGCGCGCAAGATCATCGAGGGGCTTGGCATGGAGGTGGCGACGCCTGACGAGGCGCGCGAGATCCTGTCCCTGAAGGGCGGCGACAAGGTCGCCTTCTGACGCGGCCAATCGCTGCACACCGATACAGAGGATGGCATGAAGATCGAAGTCGTGGTGGATGTGAAGACGACGTTGGGCGAAGGCCCGTTGTGGGACGTCGAACAGGAGCGCCTTTACTGGATCGACAGTTTCGACGGGCGCGTGTTCCGCGCCACCGCCGATGGGGGCGAGATCCGCTCCTGGGACGTGCCGATGAAGATAGGCTCTATGGCGCTGCGCAAGGATGGCAGCGGCGCGGTCGTCTCGCTGCAGCGCGGCTTCCATCTGCTCGATTTCGCCACCGGTGAGGTGACGCTGATCCATGATCCGGAGCCGGACAGGCCGATGAATCGTCTCAATGACGGCAAGGTCGATCGGCGCGGCCGTTTCTTCGCCGGCTCGATGGATACGATGGAGGAGGGGCCTTCAGGCGGGCTGTATCGGCTCGATCCGGATTTCTCCGTCACCAGGATCGATTCCGGTATCATCTGCTCCAACGGCCCATGCTGGAGTCCGGACGACCGCACCTTCTATTTCGCCGATACCTGGACCGGCGAGATCTGGGCCTACGACTACGACATCGCTACCGGCGTTGCCACCAACCGCCGCACGTTCGTGCGCGTCGACACAAGCAAGGGCGGCGCGGCCGACGGCTCGACCGTCGACGCGCAGGGGTATCTTTGGAATGCGCTGGTCTATGACGGCCGCCTGGTGCGCTACGCGCCGGACGGCACCGTCGATCGCATCATCGACATGCCGGTGAAGAAGATCACCAGCGTGATGTTCGGCGGGCCGAAGCTCGACACGCTCTATGTCACCTCGATGGCCAAGCCGCCGCTGCCGCGCTTTCCCGGCGACGGTGTCCTGCGCGGCAGCCTGTTCGCCATCACCGGCTTGGGCGTGACGGGCGTTCCTGAGCCGCGATTTGGCGGCTGACGGGCTGGGCAGCTCCCCAGGCCGAAATTGACAGTCGGCATGGTGCCGAGTCCGGTAGGCGGACCGGTGTCGCTACGCGCGACGATCTGGATTTCGTGTCTGACAGGACGAGGGTGCGAGTTCTTCTTGGGCAAGAAATAGCAAGGCCGCCGTCGGCCTTGCTATTGCCGTTCCGGTCGACGCCTAAGGCGTCGTCTGCGCTTCGATCTTGGTAGCCATCTGGTCGATCTTGTCTGCAAGGACGCCTTGCGCCCAGGCGGTGACGTCTTGGTCGACGGGCTTGTTGGCCATGTCCGTCAGCGCTGCATCGAGCGATGCCTGATCGGTGCCGACAGCCGCCGTGGCAGCCGCCGCCTGAGCCTGGTCCGCCGCCGCGTTGTCGGCGTCGACAACGGCCTGCTGGGCGGTGATCTGATCTTTCACAGCCTGGATCTGCGCGGCCGTGGCGTTGGGATCAGCCTGCAGCGCGGTGAGTTGTGCATTCAGCTTATCCAGTTGGGCCTGCGCGGCGGCCGCCGTGGCTGCTGCCGTCTCAGCCGCGGCCTGGGCAACCTTGGCTTTCGCGGACTGTGTCACGAAGGCCTGGATGGCAGCGAATTTCTTGCTCTTGGAATTCATATAGGCGTTGATGTTGCGCTGCAGGGAGTTCAGCCGGCCGAGTTTGGCATGGATGTTTTTCTCCTTCGGCACGGATGCGACCTGGGTGGTCGTGTCGACCGTGGTGTCGGTCGTTGCGTCGGCATCGATCTTGCCAACACGTCCCGGGGCCGACGCAGATTTGCCATGCGAGGCACCGCTGTTGTCCTTGCCATTGTCGCCAGCATTGCCGCCGGCATTGCCGCCGCCATTGCCGTTGCCCCCGCCATTGCCGTTGCCGCCACCATTGCCGCCACCGTGCCCGTTGCCGCCGGCCCCGGCGAGCGCCGGCGACGCCAGAAGCGCCAATGCGGCAAGCGCCGCGAACAGAGTTTTTCGGTTTGTCATGGGGTCTCCTCGAGGAATCGCCGCCTCCGCCCAACCGCGCTAGACCAGCGTAATATGAGAATCCACTAATCGTACGGAGTAAACTTTAGACAAATGCGGTCGCAATGCGCGATCCTGATATTGGGTTGTGGATTAACTTATTGATATTTCGTGAAAATAAGCGCTGTGACGTCGCTGCGCTACTGAAGTCCCATGCCACCCAGGACCATGGTCCTGCCTGTCAGTCGCGGTCGGAAACGCGTTGGAATAGGGGAACTCGATGACGACAAGCCTGCCCCAATGCCGTCGGGCAGGGACACCACGGCGTTGCTCTCAGCGAAGACGAGGTGGTTGTCGTATTGGTTGGGGCCTGAGTCTAGATCAGCAGCAGGCCCTTCATGCTGGCGTATCCCTTACGCCCGATGATGATGTGGTCGTGCACGCCGATGCCCAGCCGTTTGCTCGCTTCGATGATCTCTTTCGTCATCTCGATATCGGCGCGCGACGGCGTCGGATCGCCTGACGGGTGGTTGTGAACCAGGATGATCGCGGTGGCCGACAGTTCGAGCGCGCGCTTGACCACTTCCCTGGGATAGACGGGCGTGTGGTCGACAGTACCGGTCTGCTGCACCTCGTCGGCGATCAGCACGTTCTTCTTGTCGAGGAACAGGATGCGGAACTGCTCGCGCGCCTCGAAGGCCATGGCCGAGCGGCAATAGGCGAGGAGTTGTGTCCAGGACGAAAGGACTTCGCGGCCGTGCACCTCGCCATGCGCCATGCGTTGCGCTGTCGCAGCGACAACCTTCAGGTCGAACGCCACCGCCGGCCCGATGCCCTTGACCTCCCGCAGCAGGTTGACCGGCGCGCCAAGCACTTCGGCCAGCGTACCGAAGCGCGCCAGCAATGCCTTGGCGGCGGGTTTGGTATCGGCGCGCGGGATCAGCCGGAAGAGCAAAAGCTCCAGAAGTTCATAGTCGGGCAGGGCGTCTGGACCCGCCGAGGCAAAGCGCTCGCGCAAACGGTCGCGGTGGCCGAGATATCCAGGCTTTTCGGCCGGAGCGGCCCTCGCCTTCGCCGCTGGCCGAACCGGCACTTCGGAGAAGAAACTCCGCTCGTCTTCGTCGCTGGCCTTGCCCATCAGCCCCGCATCCAGCCAATCAGTCGGGCAAGACGGTCGCCCGACGTGTTAAAATATCAGGCCGGCAGGCCGGGCCGGTCGAGGTTCTTGGGCGAGAGCGTGAAAATCTCGCAGCCCGTGTCGGTCACGCCGATCGTGTGCTCGTACTGTGCCGACAGCGAACGGTCGCGCGTCACCGCCGTCCAGCCATCCGACAGCACCTTCACATGGGGCCGGCCGAGATTGATCATCGGCTCGATGGTGAAGATCATACCGGGCCGCATCTCGACGCCTTCATTGGCGCTGCCATAGTGCAGGATGTTCGGGGCGTCGTGGAAGAGCTGGCCGACGCCATGGCCGCAGAAGTCGCGCACCACCGAGCAGCGCTCTGCTTCGGCAAAAGTCTGGATGGCGGCGCCGATGGCGCCGGTGCGGGCACCGGGCCTGACGGCGGCGATGCCGCGCATCAGGCATTCATGGGTGACCTCGAGCAGGCGTTCGGCCGCGCGCTTGATGGTGCCGACCGGATACATGCGCGAGGAATCGCCATGCCAGCCATCGAGAATGTAGGTGACGTCGATGTTGACGATGTCGCCATCCTTCAGCGGCTTGTTGTCGGGAATGCCGTGACAGACGACGTGGTTGATCGAGGTGCAGGACGATTTCGTGTAGCCGCGATAGTTGAGCGTCGCCGGCAGCGCGCCGTGATCCATGCCGAACTCGAAAACGAAACGGTCGATGGCGTCCGTGGTGACGCCGGGCGCGACCATCGGCACCAGCGCGTCCAGGCAGCGGGCTGTAAGGTCACATGCCTTGCGCATGCCGGCAAAGCCGTCCTCGCCATAGAGGCGGATCTGGCCGGTGTTTCTGAGAGGGGCCGTCGCGGCGTCGAGATAGGTGACCATTTTTTCCGTGTAGAAGGGTGGGCGCTGGAGGAGTGCTGGCGTCTGTATCCCGCCAGATTTGGCACTTGAGGGCAAAAGGTTCAAGGCAGAACTGGCTGGTGCGGCCTTAGCCGGCGGGATATTCGTCTCGTCGGAGCAATTTCTATCGGTTTTGCACGGTTTTCCTTTCCGGCTGTGCGTTAGCGGTCCAGGATCGCACGTTCGTCTCCATTCCAAGCATTTGCGTTGCGACCGGTGCGACGGCCTTCAGCCGTGCAGCGGTTGCATGGCGCGTCATTTCCGGATCATTGCAATGCAACAACGTATCAAGACATTCAAAAGCCTGACGCGTGGGCCTCGGCGGCTTCCTTTCTATCCGTCCAAGCGTTCATCTGTATCGGAACCGTCTATTGGGCGATCGCCGCGACACTCTATCTGTCGGGAACCGGGGCGCTCGTCCTTGGTGCCCTGTTCGCCTTGCCGTCGGCCTATGTTCTCTTGACAGTGGTGCGCATGGCTTTCGGTGCGGAGACCGACCCGGCCAATCAATAGGGGCGCCGTGGAGTGAAAAGTTCTGCCGGACCGGCTGGTGCCCGCAGGACTTTGCTCGGCCCGTCTGCCGACAAAGAAGGGCCATTTCCGCAGTGACGACACATTTGCGTGGCACTGAATGGGCAAAGCAACTTTTGACGACGAACGGCGTTGCCTGGGCGACGGGTTCTGGAGATTTGCGGATGGATAGATTGCAATTCGAGGTGCCGGTGCGCATTGCGCAAGGCCCCGGCTTGCCCGTCGAGGAGATCTATAGCGTCGAGCAGGCGCTGGATTTTCTCCAGGACTGGCCGGCACGCCGGCAGGGACCAGTGTATCAGAAAGCCTTCAATGCCTGCTTCGGCGCCACGGTGGACGTGGTCAAGACCGAGGACGCCTGCCGGGCGTTCATGGCGTTCTGCCGTGTCACCGGACTGATGGCCAGTGACATGATGGCGCCGCGCAAGCGTGGCGGCGAGGCAAGCGTGCTGCGCGCCTGAGAGCTGCTTCGCCCGTTCCGATCGACCAACTCCGTTTCTCAGCCAACTTGCCTGAATGTGCGTGGTGATCTCGTTCCGAGATCATCATCTGCATTTCCTCGCAGGATGATGCATCGACATCGGCGTTAAGCTTCCGTTTCCACCTTGGCGGCTACGCCATTGCTTGTTCAGCAATGGTTGATTCGTTGCGTCAGTTCAGGTTTGGAAGATGTCCCCAGAAAAAGTCCGTGCATTCCCGATCGACCGTCAGCTGTTCTTGGTCAGGGAAGTTGCAGCCAAGCTGGACAATCTGCATGGCGAGCCCGCGGCCTCGTTCTGGAGGGCTAAAGCAGCCGAGTTGCTCGACCTTGTTGTCGGGTCGGGCAGGGACAGGGCAACAGCCAGTGATGAAGTGCGGAGGTTTTTCCTGGCCGTGCAGAGAGAGCTTTCGGCTGGACTGGCGACAGAGTCGGCTCCAATTCTTTCCGCCTGAAGAAGATATTCCTTCCAGGCAGCACCAGGCTACGGCTTTGTTGTCCAGGCCGAGGACGCGGTAACCGTCAACGGGCGGAGACGGGTGCCCGATGAGGCTGGTATCGAAGCGACATTGCCTGACCTCGATACATCAAAGTTAAATGCGCGGAATGCGCTTCGTTGCTAATGGTCAGGTGGCGGGGGGCTGCTCGGGAGGAGCGCCCCATGGAAATGCGAGACCTCGTTGCCAAGATATCGGGTGGGCTGCTGAAGCGCCGTGCCAATCCCCCATCGCCGTCCATCAAGCCGGTTCGCGCATCCTTGGCGGACATTCCCTTCAGATCGCGGCCAAAGCCCGAGCATCGCCCACCGCCTCCGATTCGTCCTGCCAGCAACATGTAGTTCGAAGGCTGTTGCCCAGGCGGACGGTGCCGCACAGTGCTGAGGTTCCAGCGCTTTGTGAGTTTGTTGCTTATCGAGACGTCTGCATGCACCGATCAGCCGACGGCCCCCTGTTTGAAGCCAATCGAAGCCCTCATCAAAATTGAAACGAACTTTTTAGCCGTTCCTTCATATATGCGTGCTCTCTAATTT
>NZ_PNOT02000323.1 GCF_002879535.1 Mesorhizobium intechi | reverse complement strand
CCATGCAGGTGGCGCAACGGCTCTATGAGGGCATGGAGATCGGCGGCGAGACCGCCGGCCTGATCACCTATATGCGAACCGACGGCGTCCAGATGGCGCCCGAGGCCATCGACGCCGCCCGTGACGCCATTGCCAAGGAATTCGGCCCGAAATACCTGCCGGAGAAGCCACGCTTCTACACGACCAAGGCCAAGAATGCCCAGGAAGCGCACGAGGCGATCCGTCCGACGGATTTCATGCGCACCCCGGCATCGGTTCGGCAATATCTCGATTCCGACCAGATGCGGCTCTATGAGCTGATCTGGAAGCGCGCCATCGCCAGCCAGATGCAGCCGGCCGAGATCGAGCGCACCACCGTCGAGATCGAGGCGGTCAACGGCGCCCGCAGCGCCGAGCTTCGCGCTGTCGGTTCGGTCGTTCGCTTCGACGGCTTCATCGCCGCCTACACCGATCAGAAGGACGATGACGCCGAGGACGAGGAAAACCGCCGTCTGCCGGAAATCCGCGCCGGCGAGCAGCTTGCCCGACAGGCGATCAACGCCACCCAGCACACGACCGAGCCGCCGCCGCGCTATTCCGAAGCCACGCTGATCAAGAAGCTGGAAGAGCTCGGCATCGGCCGGCCTTCGACCTATACGGCAATCCTGAAGACGCTCGAGGACCGCGACTATGTCACGATCGACAAGCGCCGGCTGGTGCCGCAGGCCAAGGGCCGCCTGTTGTCCGCTTTCCTCGAAAGCTTCTTCGAGCGCTATGTCGAATATGACTTCACCGCATCGCTGGAGGAAAAGCTCGACGAGATTTCCGACGGCAAGCTCGCCTGGAAGGACGTGCTACGCGATTTCTGGAAGGATTTTTCGGGCGCCGTCGCCGACATCAAGGAGCTGCGCGTCACCGACGTGCTCGACGCGCTGAACGAGGAACTGGCGCCGCTGGTCTTCCCCGCGCGCGAAGACGGCTCCAACCCGCGCATCTGCCCGAAATGCGGCACTGGCAACCTCTCGCTGAAGCTCGGCAAGTTCGGCGCCTTTGTCGGCTGCTCGAACTATCCCGAGTGTTCCTTCACCCGCCAGCTCGGCGACGCCGCCAATCCCAATGGCGAGAATGGCGGCGGCGAGGACGGCATCAAGGTGCTCGGCAAGGATCCCTACACGGCGGAGGAAATCACCCTGCGCTCGGGTCGCTTCGGTCCCTACCTCCAGCGCGGCGACGGCAAGGAAGCCAAGCGTTCGAGCCTGCCCAAGGGCTGGACACCCGAATCCATCGACCATGAGAAAGCCCTGGCGTTGCTGGCGCTGCCGCGCGATATCGGCAAGCATCCTGAAACGTCCAAGATGATCTCGGCCGGGCTCGGCCGCTATGGCCCGTTCGTGCTGCATGATGGCACCTACGCCAATCTCGACAGCATCGAGGATGTCTTCTCGATCGGCCTCAACCGCGCCGTCACGGTGATTGCCGAGAAGCAGTCGAAGGGCAAGGGCGGCCGCAATGGCGGCACGCCGGCGGCGCTGAAGGAGCTTGGCGACCATCCGGATGGCGGCGGCAAGATCGTCGTGCGCGACGGCAAATACGGGCCTTACGTCAATTTCGGCAAGGTCAATGCCACGCTGCCCAAGGGCAAGGA
>NZ_PNOT02000057.1 GCF_002879535.1 Mesorhizobium intechi | reverse complement strand
GATAGTGTTTGTTCTGGGTTTGTTTTTCGACTCTGATTCACACCCGTCGTTCAACGCCTTGGGGGCCGCCATGCTGACACGCAAGCAACATGAACTGCTGATGTTCATTCATGAACGGCTCAAGGAAAGCGGCATTCCGCCTTCCTTCGACGAGATGAAGGAAGCGCTCGATCTCGCCTCCAAGTCAGGCATCCATCGCCTGATCACGGCACTGGAGGAACGCGGCTTCATTCGCCGGCTACCCAACCGGGCGCGCGCGCTGGAAGTGCTGCGGCTTCCCGATTCAATCGCACCCGGCCTTAATGCGGCAAAGAAATTCTCGCCAAGCGTCATCCAGGGCAGTCTCGGCCAGGGCGGTCTCGGCCGCCAGATCAAGCCGGCGCCGTCGCGCTTGCCCGCGGCCGGCAATGATGACGATGCGGTTTCCGCCGTGTCGATCCCGGTGATGGGCCGCATCGCCGCCGGTGTGCCGATCGATGCCATCCAGCATCAGACGCATTCGATCTCGGTGCCGCCGGACATGATCATGGGTGGCGAACACTATGCGCTGGAGGTCAAGGGCGACTCGATGATCGAGGCCGGCATCTTCGATGGCGATACGGTCATCATCCGCAACGCCGACACGGCGAGCCCGGGCGAGATCGTCGTGGCGCTGGTTGACGAGGAAGAAGCAACCCTGAAACGGTTCCGCCGCAAGGGCGCCTCGATCGCCCTTGAAGCCGCCAACCCGGCCTACGAGACGCGCATTTTCGGGCCAGACAGGGTCAAGGTGCAAGGCAAGCTTGTCGGGTTGATCCGGCGCTACTGAGCAGGAACGGTCGGCTTTTCGGTTTTTTGATAGGGCGGCAGCCCCCTCGCCTCACGCGAAAATTTTCGCTGCTCGTGCCAGGGTCGATATGGGTTGTCGACCGCGAAACTTACGGTTGGCGGACCGGTCGCCGATTGGCGGTCGAAGAAGACCGCTGCACTGCCTTTGCGGGCGAGCTGCCTTTTGGTGACGATGAGAACCAGCGGATTGTGGCAGGCGTCATAGCCGGTTGCGTCATTGACGACGATCAGGTCGGCGAAACCGCAGGCTTTCCAGGTATCCTTGCGGTCTTCGACATGCGCGATGATCGCGCCCGTCGGATGTCGGGCAAGACAGACACCATCGGTGCAATAGAATGGCGCTCCCGGCGGCAGATTGACGGCATCGGGAATGGCGAATTGCCCGTTCGCCTTGTCGAACATCTCCGGTACGACGATGGTTTCGGACACCAGCGCGCGTTTCCAATTGTCGACGGTGAACTCGTTCGGGCGAGCCCGGCTGACCGCGAGTTCGCCACCGCCGATCGGCAGCGCCACCAGCCGCGCATCTTCGGAAATCAGCACATCCGGGGTGCGCGTATCCGACACGGTCAACAAACCAGCAAGCGCGAATGGCACTGCCGCGAGCCGCAGCCAGGTCGTCGCCATCGTCGCCATGACCAGGGCGATGGTCGCCAGCAGCACGGATTGCTGGGAGATCAGCCCTACCGCATCGACCGGGGAGCGTTCCGATATCCACGCCGATATGGCGATCATCGCCGTCAGGCCCTTTCCCATCACGTAAAGAAAGGGACCGTCAGCACCAAAGGGCATCGCAAGAGAACTGAGAACAGCGAAAGGCATGACAATCAGTGACACGATCGGCATGACGGCCAGATTGGCGAACAGGCTGAGCGGCGACACACGCTGGAAATGCCAGATGGCAAACAGCGCCGTGGCGCAGCCGGCGATGATGGAGGTCATCGCCAACCCACCCGTCGCCAGCAGGAACCTTCGCGCGAGAAAACCCGGCAGAGTGCGCTTTGGCGATGGCGGTCTTGCCTTTCCCGCATGGTGATCCGCCCAACCGGCATAGGCGCCGACCAGCGCGGCGGTCGCGGCGAACGACATCTGGAAGCTCGGGCCGACGACCTCATGCGGCGACACCACAATGACGGCGATCGCCGAGATGGCGAGGTTGCGCATGGTCAGTGCAGCGCGATCGAACAGGACGGCGATAAGCATCACCGCCAGCATGATGAAGCTGCGTTCGGCGGCAACGACGACACCGGAAATGACGAGATAGGCGGCGATCGAAAAAAGGGCGGCGGCGGCCGCGTATTTCTTCACCGGCCGACGCGCGGAAAAGTCCGGAAACAGCGCGAAGGCGCCGCGCAGAAGCCCCATGATGGTACCGGCGACCAGCGCCATATGCAGTCCCGAAATGGAGATGATGTGATAGATCCCGGTGCGCCGCATCGCCTCGTTGATTTCATCGGGAATGCCGGCCCGCACGCCGACGATCAGCGCCGCCGCGATCTCGCCCTCGGCACCGCCAACCCTGGCCCTGATGTGGTCGGCAATGGCTTCACGGGCATTTTCTATCCCTGAGAAAAGGCGCGCCGAGAGCGGCACCTCGTCGTCCGTGGCCGAGACAGGCTTTGGATTGCCGAGAAAGAACCCGCTGCCGCCAATACCGGCGAAATAGCTGTCGAAGGAGAAATCGTAGCTCCCCGGCCGCACCGGGCCGGTCGGCGGCAACAGTTTCGCATAGCCGGTGACCATGGAGCCGGCGGTCGTTTCCGCCGGGATATCGCGCGCCGAAAGCCTGACCCTTTCCGGCGCATAGCGCAGTTTCGGACGTGCGGTCGACGTCACGTCGATGGTCAGCCGGATGCGGCCGGTCTCCATCCGGTCGAGCGAAACGACGCGGCCGGTCACTTGCGTCGAGATTTCCGAACCCAGCATCTGGGTGCCCGCACGCCATGTCTCGACCTTGGCGGCCAGCAGGCCAAGCGCGCACAACAATGCCGCCATGAACCCCAGATGGGTTTTCGGCCATGAGCGCGAAACAAGCGCACAGACCGCAATCAGCACGACGACGGCGACAGGCTTTGCAAAGTCAGGCTCCGCCGCGAGGGAATAATAGCCGATCGCTCCAGCGGCCAGGCAAACCGGCACCAGCAGGAAGGCGATGCCCCGGTCAAGCTCGAGCTCCGCTGCCGTCGCCACGCCATGGCGCAGGCGAGGCCAGGAAACCCGGGCGAGTCGTCGCCGGACACGCACAATCCCGCCTGAGGCAGGCGGCGGGAGTATCGCCGGCACATCCGCCTGCGGCGGTTGACTGTCGGAGCCCGGCACCAGAGGCGACAGCGGCTGCGAGACTGGCGGCGGAGCCCCAAACAGGGATCGTTCGCTGACGCCTACATCAGCGTCCTCGCCCTGTTCCGAGCCCCAGCCTCGTCCAGCCATCGGGTCTGCCCCTTGCACCCCTGACGCCCTATGCTACATGAACGCGCGACGCGCGAAAGTCCGCGCAGCCGCACCCCGCTTCAGATGGTTTCCGAGAGTTTCATGTCCGACAAGGTCGTCACCCGTTTTGCCCCCTCGCCCACCGGCTATCTGCACATCGGCGGCGCGCGCACGGCGCTCTTCAACTGGCTCTATGCCAAACACACCGGCGGCACGATGCTGCTGCGCATCGAGGACACCGATCGCGAGCGTTCGACCGCCGCCGCGACGGCCGCCATCCTCGACGGCCTCACCTGGCTCGGCTTGACCTGGGACGGCGACGCGGTCTCGCAATTCGAGCGTGCGCCGCGCCACCGCGAGGTCGCTGAAGAACTCGTGCGTCTGGGCAAGGCCTATTACAGCTACGAAACGCCGGCCGAGCTCGAAGCGATGCGCGAGGCGGCACGGGCCAAGGGCCTGCCGCCGCGCTACAACGGCCAGTGGCGCGACCGCGCCCCCTCGGAAGCGCCTGCGGGCGTCAGGGGCGCCATCCGCATCAAGGCGCCGGCGGAAGGCGAGACGATCGTCCATGACCGCGTCCAGGGCGAGGTGCGCTTTCCCAACAAGGATCTCGACGACTTCATCATCCTGCGTTCGGACGGCAACCCGACCTACATGCATGCCGTCGTCGTCGACGATCACGACATGGGTGTCACGCACATCATCCGCGGCGACGACCACTTGACCAATGCCGCCCGCCAGACCGTGATCTACAACGCCATGGGCTGGGACGTGCCGTCTATGTCGCACATCCCGCTGATCCATGGCGCCGATGGCGCCAAGCTGTCGAAGCGTCATGGCGCGCTCGGCGTCGAAGCCTATCGGGCCATGGGCTACGTGCCGGAGGCACTGCTCAACTACCTGGCGCGACTGGGCTGGAGTCATGGCGATGACGAGATCATGTCGATCAAGGACATGATCTCCTGGTTCGATATCGGCGACGTCAACAAGGGCGCTGCCCGCTTCGATTTCGCCAAGCTGGAAGCCATCAACGGCGCGCATATGCGACGCATGGCCGACGCGGAGCTGTTGGACATCTTCATCGCCACCCTGCCCTATCTCGAGGGCGGCCCGGCGATGGCCGCGCGCCTCAACGAACACAACAAGGCGCAGTTGCTGGCGGCCCTTCCGGGCCTGAAGGAGCGCGCCAAGACGCTGGTCGAGCTCGTCGATGGCGCGGCCTATCTGTTCGCCACGCGTCCGCTGCCGGTCGACGACAAGGCGGCCCTCCTGCTCAATGACGATGCCCGCAAGATCCTGCGCGGCGCTCACGAAGCCTTGAATGCGCTTTCCGGCGACTGGACGGCGGCCGCGGCGGAAGCCACGATCCGCGACTATGCGCTGGCCGGTGGCCACAAGCTTGGCGCCGTGGCCCAACCGTTGCGGGCCGCGCTGACAGGCAAAAGCACCTCGCCCGGCGTGTTCGACGTGCTCGCCGTGCTTGGGCGCGAGGAAAGCCTGGCGCGCATAGCGGATCAAATCGATTAGGAGCAAACTGGCCCAAGAAGATTGGCATTGAAAGGCGCGTTTCGCAGTGCAACATTAGGCCTTGGCCCAATCTGGCACGCACCTCCTAAAATGCGGTGGCGAATACGCGCATTGCGGTGATTTCGACGTGTCGCCCTGCAGAATTTGCCTTTGCCGGCATGAGGAAACAACAAGGAGTTTGCAATGACCGAAGCTGCGAAAAAACTGGATGTGGGCGGCGCGAACCAAGAGGCTACCGCAACGCTTCAATTCGCCGGCAAGACCCATGAATTCAAGGTGCGAAGCGGCTCCGTCGGACCCGACGTCATCGACATCGCCTCGCTCTACAGCACGACCGGCGCCTTCACCTACGACCCGGGCTTCACTTCGACGGCAAGCTGTGAGTCCGAGATCACCTTCATCGATGGTGACGCCGGTATTCTGCTGCACCGCGGCTATCCGATCGACCAGCTGGCCGAACACGGCGACTTCCTCGAAGTCTGCTATCTCCTGCTCTACGGCGAACTCCCGACCAAGGCGCAGAAAGACGATTTCGACTACCGCGTGACACGGCACACCATGGTGCACGAGCAGATGTCGCGCTTCTTCACCGGCTTCCGCCGCGACGCGCACCCGATGGCGGTGATGTGCGGCGTCGTCGGTGCTCTGTCGGCCTTCTATCACGACTCCACCGATATCTCGGACCCCTACCAGCGCATGGTCGCCTCGATGCGGCTGATCGCCAAGATGCCGACGATCGCGGCCATGGCCTACAAGTACCACATCGGCCAGCCCTTCATTTACCCGAAGAACGATCTCGGCTTCGCGGCAAACTTCCTGCATATGTGCTTTGCCGTGCCGTGCGAGGAGTACAAGATCAACCCGGTGCTGGCGCGCGCCATGGAGCGCATATTCATCCTGCACGCCGATCACGAGCAGAATGCCTCGACCTCGACGGTTCGCCTCGCTGGCTCGTCGGGCGCCAACCCGTTCGCCTGCATCGCCGCCGGCATCGCTTGCCTGTGGGGTCCGGCCCATGGCGGTGCGAATGAAGCGGCGCTCAACATGTTGGGCGAGATCGGTCATGTCGATCACATCCCGGAGTTCATCGCCCGCGCCAAGGACAAGAACGACCCGTTCCGGCTGATGGGCTTTGGCCACCGCGTCTACAAGAACTATGATCCTCGTGCGAAAATCATGCAGAAGACGGCGCACGAGGTGCTGGGCGAACTCGGCATCAAGGACGATCCGCTGCTCGACATCGCCATGGAACTGGAAAAGATCGCGCTGACTGATCCCTATTTCATCGAGAAGAAGCTCTATCCGAATGTCGACTTCTATTCCGGCATCACGCTGAAGGCGCTGGGCTTCCCCACCACCATGTTCACCGTGCTGTTCGCGGTTGCCCGCACCGTCGGCTGGATCGCGCAGTGGAAGGAGATGATCGAGGATCCGCGCCAGAAGATCGGCCGCCCGCGCCAGCTCTACACCGGTGCGCCGGAGCGCGACTACGTGCCGATCGCCAAGCGCTGACCGAAGCTGTCTAGATCACAAAAAAGGCGCCTCTCAGGGCGCCTTTTTTATATGGCGCAGCACCACGCCCGCCGCGATCCCGCCCGATGGCTTGTCCGTCGCCATGCGCCGCGCGATCTCGGCAAAGCCGTCCTTCTGCCAGGCGCGCATGCCGCTGTCGGCGAACAACGCTTCCAGTTGCCGAGCCAGATTGTTCGGCTTGACGTACTCGTTGTAGAACTCCGGGATAAGGGCGCGATCCGAGATGAGATTGGGAAGCAGCGCCGACCAGACCGAAACAAGATACGGCGCAACGGCACGGGCGACCGGATCGAGCCTGTAGGACGACACCATCGGCACACCAGCCAAAGCCAGTTCGAGCGATACGGTCCCCGATGCGATCAGCGCGGCATCGGCCTTGCCGAAAGCCTGCCATTTGCGTTGCGGATCCACGATGATTTCGGGTTTTTCGTCCCAACGGTTGACCGAGGATTTGACGAGATCGGCGACATGCGGAACCGTCGGCAGCAGCAGTCGCAGCCGATGCCCGCGCGCGCGCAGCATCGACACTGTCTCGCCGAATGGTTCGATGAGCCGCCGTACCTCGCCGCGCCGCGAACCCGGCAGGACGAGCAACGTCTTGATCCGGTCCTGGGCAAGATCGCGCGGCAAGGCCTGCGCCTTCTGGGCGGCAAGAACGCCCGCATCATGCGTCAGGCGATGCCCGACATATGTGCCCGGCGGGCCGCCCAGCCGGTCGAGCTCCTTCACCTCGAACGGCAGGATGCAGAGGATATGGTCGACATAGGGCTTCATCGCCACCGCCCTGCCCGGCCGCCAGGCCCAGACGCTCGGGCAGACATAATGGATAATTGGGATCGACGGATTGGCCGCCCGCACCTTCCTGGCGACGCGCAAGGAAAAGTCCGGACTGTCGATGGT
>NZ_PNOT02000275.1 GCF_002879535.1 Mesorhizobium intechi | reverse complement strand
GCACGGCGAGTGCCGCCGTGATGCCGATCGCCTTCATGTCGGCGCTGCGTCGCTTTGCCTCGCGGCGGGCACGAGCGCCCGACGTCAAACGATGGACCAGGACAATGAGCCCGGCGATCACCAGAAAGCCGACACCGAAGCCAAGCGCGGCGGCAAACGATCCATAGCGGGCGGCGGCCCAGACATAGGCTGCCCCGACCAGGAAGCCGAGACCGCACAATGCCGCCATAGCGGCAATCGCATAGACGATGGCCGCCGTACGTGCTCGACGTATGGCGGCCACGGTTTCACCCGAGGCGAAACCCGAGAGCAGGGAGGCCAGAAGTCCCATTTTGAGGAACTAGCGGCGTGCGAGCAGCGCGAAGAAGAAGCCGACGCCGGCGGCGATCGCCAGCGACGTCACCGGCTTTTCGCGGACATTTGCCAGCAACTGCGCCTCGATGTCCTTGGCGCTGCCGCGCAGGCTGTCGAAGGCGGCTTCGCCCTGTGCACGCAATTGCTCGACGCCCTCGGTGGCCGCGCGGCGGGCAGTGCCATAACCGTGCTCACCAGTCTTGGCCAACTGCTTGGTGAGCTTGTCGATATCGGCCTTCAACTGCCTGATGTCGGCTTCGAGGTCCGAATTCGCCCGCGCCTCGTTGACGGTCTTTCCTGTGGCGGCTGCCATTGCTTAACTCCTTGTGATTGCTCGATTTCAAACGCGCCTTGCGTCTCAAGGTTCCGGCATCCTGGCAAACTAGCCGAAAACACGCGCGTGCGCACCAATCGTCAATCCGTTGCCGGACGCGCGTCTCAGATCAGTGGGCGGCGCCCCTCGCCCAGCCCTTCCCACCCGGCGAGCTGCTTGAGCCCTTCCGCATCGACGACCTCGCATCCACCATCCCGCCAGAGGATTAGCTTGCGATCCATCAGTTTGCGGATCGTCTTGTTGGTATGGACCAGCGAGAGGCCGAGCGTATCGGCTATATGTTGTTGCGTGATCGGAATCTGGATGGATTGCTTGCCGTTCAGCCCCACGACCTTGGCACGGCTGCCGATGAAGGCGATCAGATAGGCGGCGCGCTCGATCGCGCTGCGGCGGCCGAGACTGAGCAGGTTCTCATCCAGCATGCGTTCTTCGCGCGATGCGATCCAGGTGATGTCGTAGGCGAGGCCCGGATGGTTGCGGTAGAGCTCATGCAGGCTGTCGCGCTCGAAGACGCAAAGCAGCATTGGCGACAAGGCCTCGACGGAATGCTGCATTTCCCCCATGACGCTGCCTTGCAGGCCGATGAGATCGCCGGGCATGAGATAGTTGAGGATCTGTCGGCGACCGTCGGGCAACAGCTTGTAACGGAACGCCCAGCCGGAAAGCACCGTGTAGAGATGGGCGCTGTGGCTTCCTTCCACGAGGACGGTGGCGCCCTTGTCGACCGCCAGTTCGCCCTTCTTGAAGGTGCTGATAAAGGCCAGTTCCTGCTTTTCGAACTCGCGGAAAACCGGCAAGGGCCGCAAAGGACAATTCTCGCAAGGATACTGCCGACTGGATAGGGTACGCCCGCTCTGGCCTGGCATTTCGACCCTCTTCGAAAGCCTGCCGGTCAGCAGGGTGTGCCTAAACGTTTTGCCTGGATCGGAGTTCCGCGGTCGGGGCATGTCTTTTTTAAATGACAGCGCACCGAATTGCGATCATGACTCGCAGCGTTTCAAGGAGCGAATTGCCCGTGCCCCATTTGCTTGACGGATTGCGAATTCTTGTCCTGGAGGACGAATTCCTCATCGCCATGGATGTCGAGCAGCTCTGCCGCGACCACGGCGCCGGCGAGGTGGTGGTTGCCCGCGACCTGGCCGAGGTCGATGGCCGAAAGGTCGCAACGCAATTCGACGCGGCCATCGTCGATCTGATGCTGGGCGGCACCTCGACGCTCGAATTCGCCGCCGGCCTGCGTGAAACAGGCGTGCCTTTCGTGTTTGCCTCCGGCTATTCCGATGCGGACGAGATCAAGGCATCCTTTCCAGGGGTGAAGCTGGTCACCAAGCCCTATTCAGGCAAAGATCTCGTCGAAGCGGTGGCGCAGGCCTATGGACGCGGCTCGCCAGGGTGAGATCGATCCGGGTTCCGCTACCCGGATCCCACGTCAATGCGCCGCAGTCCCCGTGACCTGGGCCGAAATCGCATCGGGACCGTATTCGTCCTCGCCGGAAATCTTGAGGATCTCCTGCAGGCGCGTGCGCGCCCTGCTGACGCGGCTCTTGATCGTTCCAACCGCGCAACCGCAGATTTCAGCGGCCTCCTCGTAGGAAAAGCCCGATGCGCCGATGAGAATGATGGCCTCGCGCTGGTCTTCCGGCAACTGCTCGAGAGCGCCGCGAAAATCCTTGAGATCGAGTTGGCCGTGCTGGGCCGGATGCACCGCGAGCCTGGCCGTCATGATGCCGTCGCTATCCTGCACTTCGCGGCCGCGTTTGCGCATCTGCGAATAGAATTCATTGCGCAGGATGGTGAAAAGCCATGCCTTGAGGTTGGTGCCGGGCTGGAAGCTCTCATGCTTGTCCCAGGCCTTGACCAGCGTTTCCTGAACGAGGTCGTCGGCCTTGTCGGCATTCTGCGTCAACGACACGGCAAAGGCCCGCAAGCTCGGGATCGCCCCAAGCAGATCGGCCTTGAAGCCTTGGGAGACCGCTGCCATGCCTCAGTCCTTCTTCTGCGCGGGTTCGGCCTGTTCCAGTTGGCTGAGCAACTGGGCAAAGCGATCCGGCACATCGTCGGAGACCAGCTCGTCATAATATTGTTTGAGTTTGCGTCCGATTTCGGAGTTGGCGCCGAGTGGGTCACCCACACCGTTCCGACGCCTGCCCTCGGCGCCAGCCAAAATATCTTTCGTCATGTCCTTCATTTCGCCCTTATATTCCCAGCACTAGGCCGCTTATACTCAACTCAATACAAGGCAAGCGGCACCCTCGTCTGGTTGCCCATCCCGACCCCCCAACGCTGTTCCCCGCTTTTCGTTCCATATCGGCCGGAACTTTTTCAGAAAACCCGCGTTGTGTTGGCGGGGCTTGCAATCGGCCTGACCTGCAATCTGGGCAATCGCGTCATACTGAGGGAGACGTCTTATCATGAGTTTATCCGCCACCATCGCACCGCACCTGCCGTTCCTGCGCCGCTTCTCGCGCGCCGTCTCGGGATCGCAAGAGAGCGGCGACGCGCTGGTCGCCGCGATGCTTGAGGCCATCATCGCGGATGTCGACATCTTCCCTGAAGCATCGAGCGACCGTATTGCTCTGTACAAGGTTTTCGCCAAGCTTTTCACGTCCGTCGCCATCCGCGTGCCGCAGGAGCAGGCCCAATCGGCGTGGGAACAGCGTGCCGCCGCCAATCTCAACGCCATCGCGCCCCTTCCGCGCCAGGCGTTCCTGCTGGTCGCCGTCGAAGGTTTCAGCGAGGACGAGGCGGCCGAGATCCTCGACGTCGGCGGCCAGCACTTCTCCGAGCTGCTTGCCCAGGCAAGCAACGAGATTTCCCGCCAGGTGGCGACCGATGTGCTCATCATCGAGGACGAACCGTTGATTGCCATGGACATAGAGGAGATGGTCGAGAGCCTCGGTCATCGTGTCGTTGGAACCGCGCGCACGCACGCCGAAGCGGTAACGATGTTCGGCAAGACGCGGCCGAAAATGGTGCTGGCCGACATCCAGCTCGCCGACGGCAGTTCGGGCATCGAGGCGGTCAACGAGATCCTGTCGTCAACCTCCGTGCCGGTGATCTTCATCACTGCCTTTCCCGAACGCCTCCTGACCGGCGAGCGCCCCGAACCGGCCTTCCTGGTGACCAAGCCGTTCAATCCCGACATGGTCAAGGCACTGATAAGCCAGGCGCTGTTCTTCGACCGCCAGGCGAAGGCCGCCGCATAGGTCGCTGCCTTTCCAGCCGGGAAAGCCGAACAAAGCCGCCCGATGCGATGCGTCGGGCGGTTTTTTTTGGCAAACCGGACCCCATCAGTCGCGAATTTCGAGGCACTTTGCCGCGAGCACTTTCACCGTTTCACGGAACCGTCGAGTTGCTCTAACTTGTTGTTTTGGCGCAATTCCCAAGGAAACGCGCCACGCGCTTCCCGGGAAAACCGCTCACACTTCTCCTCGAATTGATCTAACGGTTTGCAACCCATCGCCTTTTTCGGCAAAGGGTGGAACAAACCGCACCCACCCACGTTTTCCCTGCAGCATTCGGAAGGAGATGAACCATGCTTTACTGGGCGCTCGTATTTCTCGTCGTGGCGATTATCGCCGGCGCGCTTGGTTTCGGCGGCATCGCCGGTACATCGGCCGGCATAGCGCAGATATTGTTCTTCATCTTTCTGGCCTTCTTGGTCATTTCGCTCCTGGCCGGCCTGTTCAGACGGGCTTGAGGGCGAACATTTCTCCAAGCGAACACTGGAAGCCGCACCCCTCAAACGGTTTCCAGCCACCGCCGGGCGGTATCCTGCAAGGGAGATCGTCCGGCGGGCCGTTTTAGGGGGCCGGTTCCCGGAAATTCTATTTGGGAACCCATTTCAAAGTGAGCCGTTCAGCCTGAGTTGGGTGGACAGATCGACCGATGGGTTCCAGTACCGCAGATAAGACGCACGGCGGACAGAGCGACGAAGTCATCGCCCTGCATCCGGCCGAAAGTGGCATGCAGATTGGCCGGGCTCTCCTCCACGCACTGCACAATGCCGGCATTTCCGTCCTCTATCAGGATCGCGACATAAAGACCGTCTGGGCCCGCAACATGCGCGCGCCCTGGAGTTCGGACAGCTCCGACGGCAATGGCATGTTGTCGGCGGCACAGGCCGATCGCATCAGCACCGCCAAGCACGATGTGGTCGCCACCGGCAAGCCGGAGCGCCTTGAGATCAGTGTTCCGGTCGAAAACGGCGTCCGCTGGTTCCAGGTTTGGGTCGATGCCGACCGGGGCGACGCCGGCGACGTGCAAGGTGTCGTCACCACAATTGTCGAGACGACCGAGCAGAAGCGGCGCGAACAGACGCTGACCACGCTGCTGCGCGAGGTCAGCCACCGTTCGAAGAATTTGCTGGCGATCATCCAGAGCATCGCGACGCAGACCGGTCGCTATTCCGACGGTATCGGCGATTTCCTCACCCGCTTTCGCGGCCGGCTGCAATCGCTCTCCTCCTCCCAGGATCTGGTGACATCCTCCAACTGGCGAGGTGCGGCCCTTCATGAACTGGTGACCAGTCAGGTCAGTCGCTATGGGACCAACACAGCGCACAGCCTTCGCCTCAGGGGCGCCAACCCCTATCTCAATCCCAATGCCGCGCTGCATATTGGCCTGGCGATGCATGAGCTTGCCGTCAACTCGGTCAGCTACGGCGCCCTGTCGCGGCCGGATGGATTCGTCGAAGTAACCGCCGATCTCAACATCATCGCCCCTGGCGAGGTTACACTCTCGCTGACATGGGCCGAAGCGATAGGAGCCAATGGCGGCCGGGAGAGTCCAAAGCGTTTCGGCAGCATCGCGCTGGAGCGGGTGGTGCCGGCATCCCTGAGCGGAACCGCCAGCCTCGACATCGCCGACGGCCGCCTTGAATACCGTCTTGTGGTCCCGCACGCCAATTTCGAGACGCTGTAGGCGGCCGGCTGCAACCAACGATTCTTAACCGGCTGTTCACCATAAGGGCCGATGCTGTTTTACCCAGATGCCGCTGCGATCCGCTGGTTGCGGCACGGTATGGGAGGAATGCTTGACGGTCAGCGACATGAACAGGATGGAACAGGCTGCCCGTGTTTCGATGGGCGAATTCCAGGATCCCGAGGCATCCGCGCAGCCGCTTACCTCGCCGCGTGACGCATTGCTGTGGGGCATCGTCCTGGCTGCGGCCTCGACAATTCTCCTCATCGCCATATTCCAGCTGACCTGACCCAATCCCCCTGCTTGCAACGGTGCGCTGTTAACCGTTTGCAGTGGCGGCATTATTCGCATGTCACCCCGACCGCCCAGGAACTTTTGGCCGATATGGGCCGTTGTTGTGGCGAGAGGACATGTCGCCATGGAACACATCGCCGCATTGTTGCTTGTCATCGGCTGCAGCAACTCGATGACCGATTGTCGTGAGCTGCAGGTGCCGGTGAGCATTTTCGAAACGGCCGACCAATGCACCGCCGAACGGCCGTTTGCCATGGGCGACGTGCAGGGGCAGGCGCAGCGCATCGTCGCCAGGTGTCTCGCTGTCGATCCAGCACTTGAGGATGACTACGACCAGGTCGTCTGGAAGGTGCGTCCAGACGGGAGCCTCGAGGCCTCTCTTGCCATTTCCGGCCTCGTCATGGCATCGAATGCGGTGCGCCCAGAAAAAGACTATCTTAGCCAAGAATAAATTCGCGCGGCAAAGGCCGTCATTTCATGCTAAATGGCTGTTGGAGCTTACCAAAGTGTGGACACAAGTGAGGAGTGACTCAATGCGGAAGATGATTATTGCCATGGTTGCGGTGGCCGCGCTCAGCGGCTGCACCACGACCGAACAGGACGTGGTTGGCGGCGGCTTGATTGGCGCCGGCGTCGGCGGTCTGGTCGGTGGCGGCAAGGGCGCGCTGATCGGTGCGGCTGTCGGTGCCGGTTCCGGCCTGCTGGTGCGCAACCTGCGCAACGGCTATTGCCAGTATCGCGATCATCGCGGCCGGATTTATACGGCCCGCTGCAACTGATTCGGCGACAGTCGAAACTTCGATCCGGAGGCCGGTCCGCCGGCCTCCGGATTTTGCACGTATGGGCGTGCGCTTTGCTGTCGACCTGACTGGTGGCTGTCAGCCGGTCAGCGGAATCTTGATTTCCACCTTCAGACCATCGGCCTGAAAATCACGCTTGATGGTGCCGCGCAGTTCGCGCGTGACGTTAAGGTCGATCAGCTTGGTACCGAATCCGGTCTCGGCCGGCGCCTCGACTTTTTTCTTCCCGGCCTCCCGCCAGTTCAGCGCCAGTGTCCGCTCCCGCCCGCGCCCTTCCACCGACCACTCGACCTTGAGCGCCCAGTCGCTCCTGAGCGAATTGGCGGAATTGCCGGCTTCGCCATATTTCAGCGCATTGGTCGCCAACTCATGGAAGGTCAGGCCGAGCGCCTGCGTCGTCGTCTCGTCGAGCAGCACCTCCGGGCCCGACAACAACCCCTCGGGTAGATCCTTGCCAAACACCTGGCCAAGCTCGATGCGCAGCAGGTCGGCGAGATCGGCCTTCTGCCAGCGCGAGCGCGTTAGCATGTCCTGGGAGGCGGCCATCGCTTGCAGCCTGGCCGAAAAAGACGCCGAAAACTCGTTGACGTCGGTCGCCCGCGACGCCGTCTGCCGCGCGATCGCCAGCACCCGGGTGATCGAATTCTTGATGCGATGCTTCATCTCCTGCAGCATCAGATCCTTTTCGAGCAGGCTTTTCTCGGTCGTCTCGTGCAGGCGCGAGGCCGCCTCGTAGGCGCGCTCCTGATAGCGCGCCACCAGCGCGATGGCGCCCGCCGCGAGCAGGCCGAACAGCCCCAGCATCATCGGGATGGCGCGCGACGACGGCTGCGAGAAGGCGCTGGTCGGCCGGAACAGCACGGTCCACGGGCGGCCGGCCACCGTGATCTTGCGCGTGACCAGCAGCCGGTCGCCAAAGGCGGAGGCCGGCGGCGTCTCCGACCGGAACAAGAGATTGTCGCCGCTCACCGCGCCGTCGTAGATCTCGGTGTTGACCGGCAGCAGCGGCGCGCGGCTGAGCGCGATCTGAAACAGATCGCTGGCCCGGAAAGCCGCGTAGAGAAAGCCCGCTGTCGTGGATCGCGATGCGTTGATGACCTCCGGCGCTGTTTCGACGTTCAGCCGCACGAAAACCAGGAAGCCGGGGAAGGTCTGTTTCGCCCCTGTGCCCTGGCCCAGTTGCACCAGCCCGCTCGCGTGCTGCTGGTCGTCGGCCATCGCCTTTTCGATCGCCGCGCGCCGCACAGGTTCGCTGAACATGTCGTATCCGATGGCAGCCTGGTTGGACGGATCCAGCGGCTCGAAGAGCATGATGGGCGTGCGCCAGGGCTGCATCGTGTCCGGGTAGACCGGATGGCTGGCGCCAAAATCGTGCAGGATGTCGCGTTCGACCGCGGCCTCGTCGCCCGTCTTGACGAGCCTGAGGAATCCGATGCCACGCAGGCCGGCGAAATTGTTGTCGATGTCCAGCGCGTTGAAAAACGCCTTGAACTCGCTCTGGGAGATATCCCCATTGCGGGCGTCGAACAGGGCCTGTGTCGATCGCAGCAACGACAAATGCAGGTCGATACGGCTCTCGATCCGGTTGAGGGCGTCGTCCGCCGCCGCTTCGAACTTGATGCGGGAGGCCTCCTGCGTCGCGAAATAGGCGAACCCCGCCATGGTCATGCTGATCAGCGCTACGGCGATGAACGCAACGATTGGAAAGAGCTTCTTCAACGGATGATGCGGTCCATGAGCAATACCGGACCTTTATGGGCAAGTCGTCAGGCCAACACAATGGCAAGGCCAAGCCATCGCGATCACTGGCATATCACGTGAGCGGCAAGCGGCCGTGCCGATCAGCCTATTTCGGGCCGTCGGCAGGCCTCAGGCGGCGATCTTCAGCGCGCCCGGCCCGGGGATGGCGCCCGGAGGACATTTGCCCAGGATGATCATGCCGAGCACCTCGTCCTGGGTGACATCGGTGGTACGAGCGGTGCCGACGACCTGGCCGTTCTTCATCACGCAGACCCGGTCGGCCAGCTCGAAGACATCGTGGATGTCATGGCTGATCAGGAAGATGCCGATACCATCGGATTTGAGCTGCTTGACCAGTTCGCCGACTTGCGCCGTCTCCTGCGGACCAAGAGCTGCCGTCGGCTCATCCATGATCAGGATGCGGGCGTTGAACAGGATCGCGCGCGCGATCGCCACCGACTGGCGCTGCCCGCCCGACAGCTTGATGACCGGCTCCTTGAAGCGCTGGAAGCGCGGATTGAGCCGGCCCATCACCTTGCGCGCCTCGGCCTCCATGGCAACGTCGTCGAGCGTGCCCCAGCCGGTCATCAGCTCGCGGCCGAGGAACAGGTTGGCGGCGGCGTCGACATTGTCGGCCAAGGCGAGCGTCTGGTAGATGGTCTCGATGCCGTATTTCTTGGCGTCGCGCGGGTTGGAGATCGAAGCCTCCTCGCCATTGACGAAGATCTGGCCGGCATCGCGCTTGTAGGCGCCAGACAGGATCTTGATCAGCGTCGATTTGCCGGCGCCGTTATGGCCGAGCAGCGCCACGACCTCCCCGGGGAAAAGATCGATCGAGGCATCGTCGACGGCGCGGATTCCGCCAAAGGCGATCGAGATGTTGCGCATGTCGATCAGCGGCGTGCCCATCGGGGCAGTCGCGGGAGCGATTTTGTCGGCCATGGTCGTCTCTCCCCCTAAACCCGCTTGCGATAGACGGTGTCGAGCCACACGGCGACGACCAGCACGGCGCCGACGACGATGCTCTGCAGCGGCGAGTCGATGCCGAGCAGCACCATGCCCGACTGCAATGACTGCATCAGAAGCGCGCCCAGCATGGCGCCCATCACCGTGCCGGAGCCGCCGGCAAGCGACGTGCCGCCGATGACGGCGGCGGCGATGACCAGAAGCTCGTCCAGCGTGCCCAGCGCATTGGTCGACGCGTTGAGCCGGGCCGACGAGATCGCCGCGCTGACCGCGGCCAGTACGCCCATGATCATGAACACCTTCATGGTCACCCAGCGCGTGTTGATGCCGGCGAGTTCGGCCGCCTCCGGATTGCCGCCAATGGCGAAGACATAACGGCCGAAACGCGTGCGCTTGGTGATGAAAGTCATGATGATGCCCACGGCCACCGCCATCAGCACCGGTATGGCAATGCCATGCGCGATGTACAGCCCGCCTTCGGGAACGGTAATGCCGTTCTGCTGGGCGTACTGGCGCACGATGCCGATCGGCCACGGATAGGAATTGGCGATCCAGACGGCGCCAAGGATAGCGGCGCAGGCAACCACGCCAAGCAAGGTCTCGGCCCAAACGGGGCGCAGCGGAAAGTGGAACCGCTTGCGCTGCGACCTGCCGTTGAGCAGCAGGAAGGCGACCGCCACGCAGGCGACGACACCGACGATCCAGCTGGCGGTGGCGCCGATCGAGCCGCGGGGTCCGCCGCCCATCAGCTGGAAGGTCGTATCGAGCGGTGCGACCGTGCGCCCGCTGGTGATCAGCCATGCCATGCCGCGCCAGACCAGCAGGCCGCCCAGCGTCACGATGAAGGCCGGAACCTCCATATAGGCGATGATGAAGCCCTGGAACGCGCCGATGAGGAGACCAAGCGCCACGCCCGCCGCCAGCGCGATGATCCAGAGCCAGGGGTTTCCAAGCTGGAAACCGACGACGCGGATGAGGAACTCGGCCTGCGCCACGCCCATGATCATGCCGATCACGCCTTCGACGGATCCGACCGAGAGGTCAATGTTGCGCATGACGATGACCAGCACCATGCCGGTCGCCATGATCGCGACCGACGAGGTCTGCACCGACAGGTTCCACAGATTGCGCGGTGTCAGGAAAAGCCCGCCCGACAATATATGGATGCCGACCCAGATGACCAGCAGCGCGCCGACCATGCCGAGCATGCGCGTATCGAGCTCGGTAGCCTTGAGGAACCGTCCGACGGCGCTGAGTTCGGATGCACGGGCCCTGTCCGCTGCAGTGCTGCCGACCGGTTGATTAGAGGTCGTGTCGGTCATGCTATCCTCCCACCGGTTTACCGTCTGGCGCGGATACCGAACATGGATGCTATTTGCTTTCCGCGGTCATTTGAAGCGGGAAGCCCCTTGAGAAACGCCGCGGCTTTTGGGCCGCGGCGTCGATATCGAACGGTATGGCGCCGTTTAGTTGCAGGCGGCGACGCTGCCGGCGGCGACGCCCGCGCAGACTTCGTCCTTCTTGATCCAGCCGGCGTCGATGACGACGTTGAGATTGTCCTTGGTGATGGCGACCGGGGTCAGGAACAGCGACTTGACGGTGTTGCCGCCAGGCGTCGTGAAGTCCTTCACACCGGCGATATCGGTCATCTTCTTGCCGTCGGCCAGCTGCGAGGCGATCTCGGCGGCGTTCTTGCCGAGTTCGCGCGCGTCCTTCCACACCGACACGGTCTGGGTGCCGAGCGCGATACGGTTCAGCGCGGCATGGTCGCCGTCCTGCCCCGAGACCGGCACGGTGCCGGCAAGCCCCTGCGCCGTCAGCGCCGCGACAACGCCGCCGGCGGTGCCGTCATTGGCCGCGACGACCGCGTCGACCTTGTTGTCGTTGGCGGTCAGGAACTGCTCCATGTTCTTCTGGGCGTTGGCAGGCAGCCAGCCGTCGGTATAGGCCTCGCCGACATTCTTGATCTTGCCGCTGTCGATGGCAGCCTTGAGCACTTCCATCGAGCCTGCGAACAGGAAGTCGGCATTCGGATCGGCGCCCGAGCCCTTGATGAAGACATAGTTGCCTTCCGGCTTGGCCTTGAACACCGCGCTGGCCTGCAGACGACCGACTTCCTTGTTGTCGAAGGTCAGGTAGAAGACGTCCTTGTTCTCGATCAGGCGGTCGTAGCCGACGACCGGAATGCCTTCGTCCAGCGCCTTCTGCACGGCCGGGCCGATGGCCGAGGCATCCTGGGCCAGGATGATCAGCGAATTGGCGCCCTGCGAGATCAGGCTCTCGACATCGGTAAGCTGCTTGCCGGGATTGGACTGCGCGTCGGCGGAAATGTACTTGTCGCCGGCGGCCTCGATCGCCTTCTTCATGGCGGCCTCGTCGGTCTTCCAGCGCTCTTCCTGGAAGTTGGACCACGAAACGCCGATGACCTTGTCCTTCGCCTGCGCGACCGAGGCCAGCGTCAGCGACATGGCGACCCCCGCCAGGATGGCGGCCGTGAATCTCTTCATGATATTCCTCCCTGCGCCGCGTATGGCGCGACCAAACTGGCCCTAAGGCCGGCACAGAGGCCCTATTTTTTCGAGCCTCGAAAAAACACTGATCCAACACCGGAACGCTGTCAACAACGATTCCGATGGATTTTGATGTCCCTCTGAATTTTTTTCGAGCTTCGCAATAAATAAATGACAGCACAGGCCGCTTCTGCCAGTATTTGACCGTGTCGCCAGTAGCGTTCGAGGGAGGACCGGAAGAACCGCGGCGACCGGGAGGATGTGAAGGACATGTCGGTCGGAATCCGCCACGACGATCTGCGCCGGCGCAACCGCGCGATGGTGATTGCGGCCGTGCGCCGGGCCGGCCGGCCCTCACGAACCGAGATCGCGGCGACCACCGGCCTCAGCCATTCGACCATATCGGCGATTTCCTCCGACCTGATCGGTGAAGGCATCCTGGCCGAGGGCAAGCCGAGCGAGGCCGGCGCGCTGAAACGCGGCAGGCCGCAGGTCGGCCTCGGCCTCAATCCGGAGGCCGCGGCTGTGATGACCGTGGTGCTGTCGCTGAATTTCCTGTCGGTCGCCGTCATCGACTATGCCGGCCAAGTGATATCGGAAGAACAGCGCCGGCTGGACACGCTGACCATGTCGCGCGAGGCGCTGATCGGCGAATGCGTGGCCATCGTGCGGCGGCGCCTCGAGGATCCCGACATCGACGTGCGCAGCGTCGCCCGCATCGCGCTGGCGATCCAGGGCATCACCGACACCAAGGCCCGGGCGATGCTGTGGTCGCCGATCACGCCGCAGACCGACATCGCCTTCGCTGACATACTCGAAGCCGAGTTCGGCATCCCCGCCACCATGGAAAACGATTGCAACATGATGGCGGTGGCGCTGCGCTGGCGCGATCCCGAGCGCTACCGCGACGACTTCATCGCCATCCTGCTTTCGCACGGCATCGGCATGGGGCTGGTGCTGAAGGGCGAGCTGTTCACCGGCACCCATTCCTCGGGCGGCGAGTTCGGCCACATGATCCATCGGCCCGGTGGCGCGCTCTGCCGCTGCGGGCGGCGCGGCTGTGTCGAGGCCTATGCAGGCAACTATGCCATCTGGCGCAATGCCAGGCAGCTCAGCGAGGACACCGAGCCGGTGGCTGATGTCAGCGACGCGCAGATGCGGGCGCTTGCCGCGACGGCACGGGAACGGGCCGGGCCCGAGCGCGAAGCCTATCGCAAGGCCGGCGAGGCACTTGGCTACGGCCTCGGCAGCCTGTTCGCGCTGATCGATCCCGCGCCCGTCGCCATGGTCGGCGTCAGCGCCGCCGCCTTCGACCTGATCGAGCCGGCATTGCGCGAGGCCATCGCCCAGACCGCCGGTGGCCAGCACTCGGAATCGATCTCCTTCGACGCCGAACCCAACGAACTGCCGCTGATCCGCGAAGGTTGCGCCATGCGCGCTCTGACCTTCGTCGACCAGGAGATTTTCGCGCCGGGCATGCAAACCAAGGCAGGCCCTGCCGCGAAGAAGAATGTCGCCTGAATCAGGTCGTGCTCAATCCTCGCGGATTGCGTAGCCCGCCCCACGAATGGTGCGGATGACGTCCGGCATGCGGCCATTGTTGACCGCCTTGCGCAGCCGGCCGACATGCACGTCCACGGTGCGCTCGTCGATGTAGATCGTCTCGCCCCACACGTTGTCGAGCAGCTGGCTGCGCGAGAACACGCGGCCGGGATGGCGCATCATGAATTCGAGCAGGCGGAATTCGGTCGGCCCGAGCCGGATCTCGCTCTTCTTGCGGTAGACCCGGTGCGATTCACGGTCGAGCACGATATCGCCGACCTTGAGCACGCTGGACAGCACTTCCGGCTTGGCGCGGCGCAGCAGCGCCTTGACGCGAGCCATGAATTCCGGCGTCGAGAACGGCTTGACCAGATAGTCGTCGGCGCCGGTGGAGAGGCCACGTACACGGTCGCTTTCCTCGCCTCGCGCGGTCAGCATGATGATCGGCAGCCGCTCGGTCTCGGGCCGCATTCGCAGGCGCCGGCAGAGTTCGATGCCGGACACCGCCGGCACCATCCAGTCGAGCACCAGGAGGTCGGGCACGTTCTCCTGCAGGCGGATTTCGGCTTCGTCGCCGCGTGTCACCACCTCGACCTGGTAACCCTCGGATTCCAGGTTGTAGCGGAGGAGCACGCCGAGCGGCTCCTCGTCCTCCACCACCATGATGCGTGGTGCGATCATCGATTGGTCACCCCTGCGCTCAGGCCGCCGGCGCCGACATCGCCGTCTCGTCCTGTTTTGGACGGTTGGCGGGCAGTTGCGTGCCGGTCAGGACATAGTACGCATTCTCGGCGATGTTGGTCACGTGGTCGCCGATGCGTTCGAGATTCTTGGCGCAGAACAACAGATGCGTGCACGCCGTGATGTTGCGCGGATCTTCCATCATATAGGTCAGCAGTTCGCGGAAGACGGAGGTGTATTTGACGTCGATGCGCTCGTCGTCGGCGCGCAGCTTCGCCAGTGCCGCGGCATCGCGCGCCGCATACTCCTCGATGACGCCCTGTACCTGGATCAGCACCAGCTGCGCCATGGCGTCGATGGAATGCGACAGGTCGCGCGGCGTGGCGCTGAGCCCGACAGTGCCGACGCGCTTGGCGATGTTCTTGGCAAGGTCGCCAATGCGTTCGAGGTCTCCGGCCATGCGGATCGAGCCGACGACATGGCGCAGATCGTCGGCCATCGGCTGGCGCTTGGCGATCAGCGTGATGGCGCGGTCGTCAAGTTCGCGCTGGCGCGCATCCATGATGGCGTCGTCGGAGACGACGCGCTGGGCCAGAGCATTGTCGGAGTTCAGCAGCGCCTTGGTGGCGCCGCCGACCATCGAGCCGGCAAGGTCGCCCATGTCGCTGATCAGCCTGCTGATCTGTCCGAGATCCTCGTCGAAGGCTGCGACTGTGTGTTCGGCCATGATCCTGGTCCTCGTATGCGTGCGATCAGCCGAAGCGGCCGGTTATGTAGTCTTGCGTGCGCTTCTCGCGAGGCGACGTGAAGATCTTCTCGGTGCGGTCGAACTCGACCAGTTCGCCCAGATACATGAAGGCCGTCTGCTTCGAGACGCGCGCCGCCTGCTGCATGTTGTGGGTGACGATGACGATCGTGTAGTCGGCCTGCAGCTCGTCGATCAGTTCCTCGATCTTGGCGGTCGACAGCGGGTCGAGCGCCGAGGCCGGCTCGTCGAGCAGGATGACCTCCGGCTTCACCGCCACGGTGCGGGCGATGCACAGCCGCTGCTGCTGGCCGCCCGACAGGCTGAGGCCGCTGGCATTGAGCTTGTCCTTGACCTCCGTCCACAGTGCTGCGCGCTTGAGCGCCTGCTCGACACGGCCGTCCATCTCGGCCTTGCTGATCTTCTCGTAGAGCCTGACGCCGAAAGCGATGTTCTCGTAGATCGACATCGGGAACGGCGTCGGCTTCTGGAACACCATGCCGATCTTGGTGCGCAGCAGATTGAGGTCCTGCGAGCGGTCGAGAACGTTCTGGCCGTCGAGCAGCACCTGGCCCTCGGCGGTCTGCTTGGGATAGAGCTCGTAGATGCGGTTGAAGACGCGCAGCAGCGTCGACTTTCCGCAACCCGACGGGCCGATGAAGGCGGTGACGCTGCGCTCGGGCAGCGACAGCGTGATATCCTTCAGCGCCTTCGACTGGCCGTAGTAGAAGTTGAGGTTCTTGACCTCGATCTTGGCCTTGGTCACCGCCTCGGCGGCGATCGTCATGTCTGGAGACAACATCTGGCTCATTTGTCCTCTCTGCGTCCGGTCAGGCTGCGCGCAAAGATGCTGAGCGCGAGAACCGTCAATGTGATTATGAGTGCACCGGTCCAGGCCAACTGCTGCCATTCCTCATAGGGGCTGAGAGCGAACTGGAAGATGGTGACGGGCAGGCTGGCCATCGGCGCGTTGAGATTGCTCGACCAGAACTGGTTGTTCAGCGCCGTGAAAAGAAGCGGTGCGGTCTCGCCGGAGATGCGGGCGATGGCCAGCAATATGCCGGTGACGATGCCCGAAAGCGCGGCACGATAGGCAACCGAGCGGATGACCACCCAGCGCGGCGCGCCGATCGCGGTGCCGGCTTCGCGCAGGGCGTTGGGCACCAGGTTGAGCATGTCCTCGGTGGTGCGCACGACGACGGGGATGACCAGGATGGCGAGTGCCACGGCACCGGCGATCGCCGAGAAGTGCCCCATCGGCCGCACCATCAGCTCATAGACGAACAGGCCGATGATGATCGACGGCGCCGACAGCAGGATGTCATTGATGAAGCGCACCACTGTGGTGAGCTTCGAGAAGCGGCCATATTCGGCCATGTAGGTGCCGGCCAGCACGCCGATCGGCGTGCCGACGATGATGCCGATGATGGTCATCACGATGCTGCCGTAGATGGCGTTGAGCAGGCCGCCGGCGTCGCCGGGCGGCGGCGTCATTTCCGTGAAGACCGAGAAAGAGACGCCGGCCAGGCCCTTGTAGAGCAGGGCGCCAAGGATCAGCGCCAGCCAGGCAAGGCCGATGCCGGCGGCGACGACGCACAGCGTCATCATCACGCCGTTCTTGCGCTTGCGGCTCTGGTGAAGCGATGCGGCTGTCGACATCGGTCAGGCTCCCGTGCGGGCGTCGATGCGCATCAGCATGTAGCGGGCGATGGCAAGGATCAGGAAGGTGATAACGAACAGGATGAGGCCGAGCGCCACCAGCGAGGAGGTGTAGAGATCGCCGACCGCTTCGGTGAATTCGTTGGCGATGGTCGCCGAGATGGTCGTTGCCGGCGCAAACAGCGACGTCGAGATGCGGTGCGCGTTGCCGATGACGAAGGTCACCGCCATCGTTTCACCGAGCGCGCGGCCGAGGGCGAGCATGATGCCGCCCATGATGCCGATGCGGGTGTAAGGAATGACGACCCGGCGCGTGACCTCCCAGGTCGTGCAGCCGATGCCATAGGCCGATTCCTTCAGCACCGACGGCACCGTATCGAAGACGTCCTTGGTGATCGAGGTGATGAAAGGCAGGATCATGATGGCCAGGATCATCGCCGAGGTCAGCAGGCCGATGCCATAAGGAGGGCCGGCAAACAGCCCGTTGAGGCCCGGAATGCCGTGGAACACGCTGATGATGAAGGGCTGCACCGTCGTCTGCAGAAATGGCGCCAGGACGAACAGGCCCCAGATGCCGTAGATGATCGAGGGGATGCCCGCCAGCAGTTCAACCGCCATGCCGATCGGACGCCGCAGCGGGCGCGGGCAAAGCTCCGTGAGGAAGATGGCGATGCCGATGCCGAGCGGCACAGCGATCAGGATGGCTATGGCCGAGGTGATGATGGTGCCGTAGATCGGTGCAAGGGCGCCGAACTTCTCCGTCACCGGGTTCCAGCTTTCGGTGGTCAGGAAGGAAAAGCCGAAGGTCGACAGGGCTTGCCAGGAACCGGCAACCAGCGAGATCGCAACGCCGCCGAGCAGGACCAGCACCAATATCGCGGCGGCGCGGGTTGTCGCGTGGAAGATTGCGTCGGTCAGCGCGAACCGGCGAACGGTGGCATCTCGCGAACTTCTAACGGCTGGCAAGGCTTCCTGGACAGCGCTCATGGCAAGCTCGGCTCTTTCAGTTGAAGGAAAAGGAGCGCCGCGGGCGCGGCGCTCCTTTGGAGGATGTTACTCGCCAACGTAGACCGGCTTGCCGCCGGCCTGGATGTCGGCCTTCCACGAAGCCTTGATCAGGTCGACGACGCTGTCGGGGATCGAGACATAGTCGAGCGCCTTGGCGGTTTCCTTGCCGTCCTTGTAGGCCCAGGCAAAGAACTTCAGGGCTTCGCCGGTGGCAGCGGCATCATCCGGAGCCTTGTGGATCAGGACCCAGGTGGAGGCCGCGATCGGCCAGGTGGTGTCGCCGGGCTCGTTGGTGATGATGACGTTGAAGTTCTTCGCGCCCTTGAAGTCGGCATTCGAAGCGGCAGCGCCGAAGGATTCGAGCGACGGCTCGACGACCTTGCCGGCTGCGTTCAGCATCTTGGAGTAGGACAGGTTGTTCTGCTTGGCATAAGCGTATTCGACGTAGCCGATGCCGCCATCCGTCTGCTTGACGGTGTTGGCCACGCCTTCGCTGCCCTTGGCGCCGACGCCCGTCGGCCATTCGACGGCGGTGTCCGAACCGACCTTGTCCTTCCAGTCGGGCGAGAGCTTCACCAGATAGTTGGTGAAGTTGAAGGTCGTGCCCGAGCCGTCCGAACGATGCACGACGGCGATCGCGGTCGACGGCAGGGTGAGGCTGGGGTTCAGCGCCTTGATCGCGGCATCGTCCCAAGTGGTGATGGCGCCGAGATAGATCTGGGCGAGCGTCTTGCCGTCGAGGACGAGTTCGCCCGGCTTGACGCCGGTCAGGTTGACGATCGGCACGATGCCGCCCATCACCATCGGGAACTGCACGAGGCCGTTCTTTTCCAGATCGGCGTCGGACATCGGCTTGTCGGTGGCGCCGAAGGTCACGGTCTTGGCGATGACCTGCTTGATGCCGCCGCCCGAACCGATCGACTGATAGTTGAGGCCGATGCCGGTGTCCTTCTTGTAGGTGTCGGCCCACTTGGCGAACACCGGATAGATGAAGGTCGAGCCGGCGCCGGAAAGGTCCGCTGCGATGGCCGACGAAAGGGTGAAGGTAGACGCCGTAGCCATTGCGATCGCAACGGCCGCCGAGCGGATGAAATGTCTCATGTGGCCTGCTCCTGTTCGGAAGATGGTCTCTCGGCGCCATTGCTAACCAGCGCCCGCTGAGGCCAATAGCCTTGGATTATTACAGTCGCATGACAGTTTCGTGTCAGCCCGGTAACGCGTCGCCGGCACTGCAAAAGGCGGTCGCGTCGAATGGCCGTGGCCTGATCCGAGTTTGCGCCCGGAATCAGGGACTTGAGCCATCCACCGGCCGGAGCCGCCGCCGGATTCGGCGGGGCTTGATCGGATGAAGAAAATCCGGACGGGAGCGCGTTGCTCAAGGCCAGAGCGTGTCATGGCCGGGCCATCGCCAAAAACAGGTCCGTTGGGGTAGGTTGACGCTGTTTGTTGCCGGCGGTCGCTGCTCCCGCCCGTAACTGCAAGGGCGAGATTCGATTTTGCCATTGTTCCGGCTCGGCGCCGCCTTTGGTATGGTGCGATCGCACCATAGGCATTGCACGCAGGGGTAGCAGCAGAACCGGCGATTGATTCCCTCGGCTTGCGACTTGGAACCGGACGACGCCCAACTATCCCGCGTTGCGCTGGACTTGGCGGCCCGCGCCGAGCCAGCGCTCGACTTTCTCCAGCAAGGCCCTGGGACTGATCGGCTTGGGCAGATAATCGTCCATGCCCGCCTCCAGGCAGCGTTCGCGATCGCCCTTGAGCGCATGCGCGGTCACGCCGACGATCGGCACATGCGTGCCGGTTTCCTGCTCCAGCCGGCGGATCGCGGCGGTCGCCTCGAGCCCGCTCATCTCCGGCATCGAGACATCCATCAGGATCATGCACGGACTGAGCTTGCCGAAAGCGTCGAGCGCCTTGCGGCCGTTGCCGACGATCTCGAAACCATAACCGGTCTCGCCAAGGATCTGGGTGAAGACCATCTGGTTTACCTCATTGTCCTCAGCCACGAGTATATCCAGCCTGTGCCCGTCGCCGCCCGTGGCGGGCAGCCGAGGCCGAACCGGCGGCGGCTGCAATTGCGCGCGTTGTTCGGACAGCGCCAGCGGCGGCGGCCGGGGAGCATCGGGCGCTCCGGCCGCAAGCGGCTGGACGGCGTGGCTGTCCGTGGCGTGGCGATGGCGCTGGATGGTCGCCACCAGCGTCTCCAGCAGCACCGAGGAGCGCGCCGGCTTGATCAGCTGGGCGTCGATGCCGAGATCGCGGTAGCTGGTGTTGGCGAGCGACTGGTCGACCGAGGTCAGCATGATGATGGGGGTGTCGGCGAGGCCATCGGTGCTGCGCACGATGCGCGCCATTTCGGCGCCGCTCATTTCGGGCATCTGGTAGTCGAGCACGACGCAATCCACAGGCACGCCATAGGCGGCGGCCGCGATCAGCACCTTGAGGCCCTCCGCGCCGCTTTCGGCCGCGCAGGAATCGAACGTCCACGAGGTCATCTGCTCGGTCAGGATGGCCCGGTTGACGGCGTTGTCGTCGACGATCAGCACGCGAGCGCCCGTCACGTCCACCGGCATGATGCGCTGCCCGCTCTGTCCGGCCCTGGGCAGCGTCACGGTGAACCAGAAGGTCGAACCCTTGCCCTCGGCGCTCTCGACGCCGATGGTGCCGCCCATCAGTTCGACCAGCCGTGAGGTGATGGCAAGGCCAAGCCCGGTGCCCTCGTGCCGCCGGGTCGAGGAGGTGTCGACCTGGCTGAATTTTTCGAACACCAGCTTCAGTTTTTCCTCGGGGATGCCGATCCCGGTGTCGGTGACCGAGATCGTCAGCCTGGTTCCGGTCGGCACCCTCTCACCGGTCACGTCGACCAGCACATGGCCTTCGTCGGTGAATTTCACCGCATTGCCGACCAGATTGGTGACGATCTGCCGGATGCGGCCGACATCGCCGATGAACAGGTTTTCGAGCCTCGGCTCGACACGCACGATAAGTTCGAGGTCCTTTTCCTTGGCGCGCGTCGACACCAGCGTCGCCACGTCCTCGATCGCCTCGGCAAGGTTGAAGGGTGCCGGATCGAGCACCATCTGGCCGGCATCGATCTTGGAGAAATCCAGGATGTCGTTGATGATGGTCAACAGCGCGTTGCCCGACTTGACGATGATGTCGGTGAACGTCTTCTGCTTGGGATCGAGATTGGATTTGGCCAGGAGTTCAGCCATGCCCAGCACACCGTTCATCGGCGTGCGGATCTCATGGCTCATATTGGCGAGGAATTCCGACTTGGCGCGGTCGGCGAGCACGGCACGCCGGCGTGCCTCGCTGAGCTCCGCCTCGCGCATCTTC
>NZ_PNOT02000369.1 GCF_002879535.1 Mesorhizobium intechi | reverse complement strand
GTGCTGACCATCGGCTTTGCCTATGAGTGGAAAAAAGGAGCGCTGGAATGGGATTGAACGACAGTTCCGGCACCCTCGTCGCGCCGAAGCCGAAGGGCATCATCGATCCCAACACCGGCAGGCCGGTGGGGGAGGACGATCCCTTCTTCCTCGAAATCAACAATGAGCTTGCCGACAAGGGGTTTCTCGTCACCTCGACCGAGGCGCTGATCACCTGGGCGCGCAGCGGCTCGCTGATGTTCATGACCTTCGGTCTGGCGTGTTGCGCCGTCGAGATGATCCACACCTCGATGCCGCGCTATGACTCGGAGCGCTTTGGCGTCGCGCCACGCGCGTCGCCGCGCCAGTCCGACATCATGATCGTCGCCGGCACGCTGACCAACAAGATGGCGCCGGCGCTGCGCAAGGTCTACGACCAGATGCCGGAGCCGCGCTACGTCATCTCGATGGGCTCCTGCGCCAATGGCGGCGGCTACTACCACTATTCCTATTCGGTGGTGCGCGGCTGCGACCGCGTCGTGCCGGTCGACATCTATGTGCCCGGCTGCCCGCCGAGCGCCGAAGCTTTGCTCTACGGCATTCTTCTCCTGCAGAAGAAGATCCGCCGCACCGGCACGATCGAACGGTAAATCCATGGCCGCATCCCTGAGCGAACTGTCGACCTATCTCGGCGAAAAGCTGATTGGCCGCGTCAACGACGCGGTTCTCGCCTATGGCGAGCTTACCATCCATGTCGAGCCGCGCGACCTCATCGAAGTCGCGACCTTCCTTCGCGACGACACGCGCTGCCAGTTCATCTCGATCATCGATGTCTGCGGCGCCGACTATCCGTCGCGGGCCAAGCGTTTCGACGTCGTCTACCATCTGCTTTCGCCGAAACAGAATGTGCGCATCCGCGTCAAGGTGCAGGCCGACGAGGAGACGATGGTGCCCTCGATCACCGGCGTCTATCCCGGTGCCGACTGGTTCGAGCGAGAGACCTACGATCTCTATGGCGTGCTGTTCTCGGGCCATCCCGACCTGCGCCGTCTTTTGACCGACTACGGTTTCGAAGGCCATCCGCTGCGAAAGGATTTCCCGCTGACCGGCTTCGTCGAAGTGCGTTACGACGATGAAGCCAAGCGCGTCATCTACGAGCCGGTCGAGCTGAAGCAGGAATTTCGCAATTTTGATTTTCTTTCCCCCTGGGAAGGGACGGATTACGTCCTGCCGGGCGACGAGAAGGCGAAACAGTGAGTAGGGAAGTAGCGAGTAGTCAGTAGGGAAAATTGGAGCAAAGGATCGAATCTTATCGTGACTTGAAGGTGTGGCAATCGTCCATGACGCTCGCCGAAGATTGTTACCGCTTCACCAAAGAGTTTCCGAGGGATGAGATTTACGGCATGACTTCTCAGATGCGCCGATCGGCGGTTTCGATCGCGGCGAACATCGCAGAGGGATACGGTCGGGAAAACAGAGGCTCGTTCATTCAATTCTTGCGCATGGCGCAAGGGTCGTTGAAGGAACTGGAAACGCACTTACTGCTGGCATGCCGGGTTGGGCTGCTGCGAAAAGACAATGAGATTGAACTGCTGCTGCGATGCGAAGAGATTGGAAAAATGATGAGATCTCTTATCCGAACGGTGCAGGCCAAGCAGGCGGAATGAAGCAGGCATTGAGACTGATGATCACTACTCACTACTCACTACTGACTCATCGCCAGAGGCGCCAGAATGGCTGAGACCTCCGTCCGCAATTTCAACATCAACTTCGGCCCGCAGCACCCTGCGGCGCACGGCGTTTTGCGCCTCGTGCTGGAGCTCGACGGCGAAGTCGTCGATCGCGTCGATCCGCATATCGGGCTGCTGCATCGCGGCACGGAAAAGCTGATCGAGGCAAAAACCTATCTGCAGGCTGTGCCTTATCTCGACCGGCTCGACTATTGCGCGCCGATGAACCAGGAGCATGCCTTCGCGCTCGCCGCCGAGCGCCTGCTCGGCATCGAGGTGCCGAGGCGCGGCCAGTTGATCCGCGTGCTTTATTGCGAGATCGGCCGCATCATGTCGCACATCCTCAATGTGACGACGCAGGCCATGGACGTCGGCGCGCTGACGCCGCCGCTGTGGGGCTTCGTCGAGCGCGAAAAGCTGATGGTGTTCTATGAGCGCGCCTCGGGTTCGCGCATGCACGCCGCCTATTTCCGCCCCGGTGGCGTCCATCAGGACCTGCCGCGCCAGCTGGTCGAGGACATCGGCAAGTGGATCGACCCGTTCCTCAAGTCGATCGACGATCTCGACAAGCTGCTGACCGGCAACCGCATCTTCAAACAGCGCAATGTCGATATAGGTATTGTTTCGCTGGCGGACGCCTGGGCCTGGGGTTTTTCGGGCGTCATGGTGCGCGGTTCGGGCTCACCATGGGATCTGCGCAAGTCGCAACCCTATGAATGCTATTCGGAAATGGATTTCGACATTCCGATCGGCAAGAACGGCGACTGCTACGACCGTTATCTCGTGCGCATGGAAGAAATGCGCCAGTCGGCCAGGATCATGCGCCAGTGCGTCGATCTCTTGCTCGGCAAGGAAAGCACCGGCCCGGTGTCGAACCTCGACGGCAAGGTCGTGCCGCCGAAGCGCGCGGCGATGAAGCGCTCGATGGAAGCGCTGATCCACCACTTCAAGCTCTACACCGAAGGCTATCGCGTTCCGGCCGGCGAGGTCTATGCGGCCGTCGAGGCGCCGAAGGGCGAATTCGGCGTCTATCTCGTCTCCGACGGCACCAACAAGCCGTATCGCTGCAAGCTGCGCGCCCCCGGCTTCGCGCATCTGCAAGCCATGGATTTCCTGTGCCGTGGCCACATGCTGGCCGACGTCACCGCCGTTCTCGGCTCCCTCGACATCGTGTTTGGTGAGGTCGATCGCTAAATGTCAGTCCGCCGTCTCGCAGATGCCAGAGTCCAGCCTGCCTCCTTCGCCTTCAACCGGGCGAATACGGCGGCGGCGAAGCAATGGATCAAGAAGTACCCGAAGGGCCGCGAGCAGTCGGCGATCATTCCACTGCTGATGCTGGCGCAGGAGCAGGAAGGGTGGGTCACCAAGGCGGCGATCGAGACGATCTCGGACATGCTCGGCATGCCGCGCATCCGTGGGCTCGAGGTCGCGACCTTCTACACGCAGTACCAGCTCAATCCGGTCGGTACGCGCGCCCACATCCAGGTCTGCGGCACCACACCGTGCATGCTGCGCGGCTCGGAAGCGCTGATGGATGTCTGCCGCTCGAAGATCCACCACGACCAGTTCCACACCAATGACAAGGGGACCTTGTCGTGGGAAGAGGTCGAATGTCTCGGCGCCTGCGTCAACGCGCCGATGGTGATGATCTTTAAGGATACGTTCGAGGACCTGACGCCGGAACGGCTGGCCGAGATCATCGATCTTTACGATGCGGGCAGGGGCGCCTCGGTGGCGCCAGGACCGCAGAACGGACGCACCGGCTCGGAGCCGGCCTCCGGCCTGACGACGCTGAAAAGCGAAAAGGCGATCCTCAAATCGACCCGCGACCGGGAGGCCAGGGAGGCCGCAAAAGCCGCCAAGGCGGCACCCGACGCGATCATCGCCGCGCCTGTTCCGGCACCCGCTGCCGTTCCGGTCGCGCCGTCCAATGCCAGCAAACCGAAGACCGACGCGCCAGAGACGAGCCCGGCGTTGAAGACGCCCTCGAAGACCAAGGTGGCGACCGCGACGGAGAAGGCGGCGAGCGTTTCAGCGCCGCTGCATTCGGCCGCCAACGCCAACAAGGCAGCGCCGGAAGTCGAAGCGCTCGCCAAGCAGCGCAATGGGCCGACGGCCAAGGCCGAACCGGCCGCTGCCTTCAAGGCGCCGGAAGCCAAGGGGCCGGCGACAAAGCCTGCAAAACCGTCGCTGGAGGACAAGAACCGTCCGGCCGGTATCGACAGGCCGGCGGCCGTCGACGATCTCAAGCTGATCTCCGGCGTCGGCCCGAAGATCGAGGGCATCCTGCATACGCTGGGCATCTTCACTTTCGCGCAGGTCGCTTCCTGGAAGAAGGCAGAGCGCGAGTGGGTGGACGGCTATCTTTCCTTCCAAGGCCGCATCGATCGGGACGACTGGGTCAAGCAGGCCAAGGCGCTCGCCAAGGGCGGCGTCGCCGAATACATCCGCGTCTTCGGCAAGAAGCCGGTCTGAGGGACGAAAAATGCTTCAGGATAAAGACCGCATCTTCACCAACATCTACGGCCTCTTCGACAAGTCGCTGGCCGGCGCGATGGCGCGTGGCGCCTGGGACAACACGCCCGGCATCGTCGCCAAGGGGCGCGAATGGATCGTCAATGAGATGAAGGCGTCCGGCCTGCGCGGCCGTGGCGGCGCCGGCTTCCCGACGGGCCTCAAATGGTCGTTCATGCCCAAGCAGAGCGACGGCAGGCCAAGCTACCTTGTCATCAATGCCGATGAATCCGAGCCCGGCACCTGCAAGGACCGCGACATCCTGCGCAACGACCCGCACACGCTGGTCGAGGGCGCGCTGCTCGCGGGCTTCGCCATGGGCGCGATTGCCGCCTACATCTACGTGCGCGGCGAGTTCATCAGGGAGCGCGAGGCGCTGCAGCGCGCCATCGACGAGGCTTATGAAGCCAAGCTGATCGGCAAGGGCAACACCTCCGGCTATGATTTCGACGTCTACATGCATCACGGCGCCGGCGCCTATATCTGCGGTGAAGAGACCGCATTGCTCGAAAGCCTTGAGGGCAAGAAGGGCCAGCCCCGGCTGAAGCCGCCCTTCCCAGCCAATGTCGGCCTCTATGGATGCCCGACCACGGTCAACAATGTCGAATCGATCGCGGTGGCGCCGACCATCCTGCGCCGGGGGGCTGCCTGGTTCTCGTCTTTCGGCCGGCCCAACAATGTCGGCACCAAGCTGTTCTGCGTGTCCGGCCATGTCAACAATCCGTGCACCGTCGAAGAGGCGATGTCGATCCCGTTCCGCGAGCTGATCGAGACGCATTGCGGCGGCATCCGCGGCGGCTGGGACAATCTGCTCGCGGTCATCCCGGGCGGCGCCTCCGTGCCGCTGGTGCCGGCGGAGCAGATCATCGACACGCCGATGGATTTCGATGCGCTGCGCGACCTCAAATCCGGCCTCGGCACAGCGGCCGTCATCGTCATGGACAAGTCGACCGATGTGGTGAAGGCGATCGCGCGGCTGTCATACTTCTACAAGCATGAGAGCTGCGGCCAGTGCACGCCGTGCCGCGAAGGCACCGGCTGGATGTGGCGGGTGATGGAGCGGCTGGTGCGCGGCGAGGCACAGAAGCGCGAGATCGACATGCTGCTCGACGTCACCAAGCAGGTCGAGGGCCACACGATCTGCGCGCTGGGCGACGCGGCGGCGTGGCCGATCCAGGGACTGATGCGGCATTTCCGCGGCGAGGTTGAGCGGCGCATCGACGAGTTTTCGCGCAACGCGCACCGGGCCGAACCGGTGATGGTTGCAGCGGAATAGCAGATTTTTGAATGCGGGAATAACGGGGCGGGGCGAACGAAGAAACGACCAGGAGAACTCTATGGCGCCGTATTCGACACCCTACCCACTGATGCCCAATTTGGAACAGATCGAGAAGATGAACCAGGACCTGACCAGGATGATGCCGAAGGAGATGGCCAGCGCCATCAACCTTTTCGTGCACCCTGTCGCGGGTGCGGCGGCGATGTCGGCGCTTGGCATGGGGCTTGCCAATCATGCGTTCGGGGTCTGGCTGGGCGCGCTTTCGGGCGCCGCCGAGGCATCACAGCGCCTCATGCAGCCGCTGATCGAGGATTTCGAGGCACGCGTCGAGCAGCTCGAGGATGCGAGGTCGTCGTCCATCAAGGCGCGGGCGACGGCCAAGACCATGATTGCGGAGGCGCAGTCCTTCGCGCAGGAGGTCACGGACATCGCCGCCAAGGAAGCCGCGACCACGGCGCCGGTGGTGAATGTCGCTCCGGCAACGAGCGAGACCGCCGATGTGCTGCTGCCAGAGGATTTCAGGCAGCCCAAGGCGATCGACAAGCCGGCGAAACCGTCCGACCTCAAGGCGATATCGGGCATCGGCCCGAAGCTGGAAAAGGTGCTGAACGGGCTCGGCATCTGGACCTATGCGCAGATCGCCGCATGGTCTCCGCAGGAGATCGCCTGGGTCGACGACTATCTGTCGTTCAACGGCCGGATCGGGCGTGACGACTGGACTGCGCAGGCGGCTGTGCTGGTCGGGAAGAAGTGATTGAAATGCCGGGCGCCGCGTCTGTCGCGCCCGGGAAATGAGATTGCGGGAAATCCGCAGGGGTTTGAAGCGAATGGCAAAGCTCAAGGTCGACGGGAAAGAGATCACTGTACCCGACCACTACACGCTGCTGCAGGCGGCGGAAGACGCGGGCGCGGAAGTGCCGCGCTTCTGCTTCCATGAGCGGCTGTCGATCGCCGGCAATTGCCGCATGTGCCTGATCGAGGTGAAGGGCGGGCCGCCCAAGCCGCAGGCGTCCTGCGCCATGGGCGTGCGCGATTTGCGCCCCGGCCCCAATGGCGAGCCGCCGGAAATCTTCACCAACACGCCGATGGTCAAGAAGGCCCGGGAAGGCGTGATGGAATTCCTGCTGATCAACCATCCGCTGGATTGTCCGATTTGCGACCAGGGCGGCGAATGCGACCTGCAGGACCAGGCCATGGCCTTCGGCGTCGATTCCTCGCGCTATCACGAGAACAAGCGCGCCGTCGAAGACAAGTATATCGGTCCATTGGTCAAGACGGTGATGAACCGCTGCATCCATTGCACGCGTTGCGTCCGCTTCACCACTGAAGTCGCGGGCATTTCCGAACTCGGCCTGATCGGCCGCGGCGAGGACGCCGAGATCACCACCTATCTCGAACAGGCGATGACCTCGGAACTGCAGGGCAATGTCATCGATCTGTGCCCGGTCGGTGCGCTGACTTCCAAGCCCTTCGCCTTCCAGGCGCGGCCGTGGGAGCTGACCAAGACCGAATCCATCGACGTGATGGACGCGGTCGGCTCGGCGATCCGCATCGACAGCCGTGGCCGCGAAGTGATGCGCATCCTGCCGCGCGTCAACGAGCAGGTGAACGAGGAGTGGATTTCGGACAAGACCCGCTTCATCTGGGACGGATTGCGCACGCAGCGCCTCGACCGCCCCTATGTGCGCAAGGATGGCAGACTGGTTCCGGCGAGCTGGGCCGAAGCCTTCGCGGCAATCAAGGACGCGGTGTCGAAGACCTCGCCCGAGAAGATCGGCGCCATCGCAGGCGATCTCGCGGCCGTCGAGGAAATCTATGCGCTGAAGCTGCTGATGGCTTCGGTGGGTTCCAAGAATGTCGACTGCCGCCAGGATGGCGCAGCCCTCGATCCGGCGCTCGGCCGTGCCAGCTACATTTTCAACCCGACCATCGAAGGCATCGAACAGGCCGATGCGGTGCTGATCATCGGCGCCAATCCGCGTTTCGAGGCCTCGGTGCTCAACGCCCGCATCCGTAAGCGCTGGCGGGTCGGCAATCTGCCGGTCGGCGTCATCGGCGATGTGGGCGACACGCGCTACGAGTATGAATTGCTCGGCGCCGGGCCGGATTCGCTGAAGGATCTGGCCGACGGCAATGGCAAGTTCTTCCAGACGCTGAAGAAGGCGACGCATCCGCTGATCATCATCGGCCAGGGCGCGCTGGCGCGCGCCGACGGCGCGGCCGTGCTCGGCCAGGCGGCGAAGCTCGCCACTGCCGTCAATGCCGCTCGCGCCGACTGGAACGGCTTTGCCGTGCTGCACAATGCGGCGGCCAGGGTCGGCGGCCTCGATCTCGGCTTCGTGCCGGGCGAGGGCGGCAAGGATGTCGCCGGCATGCTAGGCGAAACGGACGTGCTGTTCCTGCTTGGCGCCGACGAGATCGACATGGGCAAGACCGGCGGCGCCTTCGTCGTCTATATCGGCACCCATGGCGACCACGGCGCGCACCGCGCCAATGTCATTCTGCCGGCGGCCGCCTACACGGAAAAGTCGGGCACCTACGTCAACACCGAAGGACGCGTGCAGCAGACCAACCGCGCCGGCTTCGCGCCTGGCGACGCACGGGACGACTGGGCGATTCTGAGGGCCCTGTCCGACGTGCTGGGCAAGAAACTGCCGTTCGATTCGCTGCCGCAACTGCGGGCGAAGCTCTATGGCGAGTATCCGCATCTGGCGCGTATCGATCAGGTCGCGGCCGGCAACGCCGAGGATATCGCCAAGGTGGCGAAGCTTGGCGGACGGCTGAACAAGGGCACCTTCACCTCGCCGGTCAAGGACTTCTACCTGACCAACCCGATCGCGCGGGCGTCCGCCGTGATGGCGGAATGCTCGGCACTGGCCAAGAGCGGCTTCAAGCAGGCGGCGGAATAAGCATGGACACCTTCTTCTCCTTCTACGTGCTGCCGGCTCTGCTGATCCTTCTGAAGTCTGTCGTGCTGATCGTGGTGCTGCTGATCTTCGTGGCCTACATCCTCTACGCCGACCGCAAGATCTGGGCGGCGGTACAACTGCGCCGCGGCCCGAACGTCGTCGGCCCCTGGGGCACGCTGCAGGCCTTTGCCGACCTGTTGAAATTCGTCTTCAAGGAGCCGGTCATCCCGTCCGGCGCCAACAAGGGCGTGTTCCTTCTGGCGCCGCTGGTGTCGGCGGTGCTGGCGATTTCGGCCTGGGCGGTCATTCCGGTCAACCAGGGCTGGGCGATCGCCAACGTCAATGTCGGCATCCTCTATGTCTTCGCCATCTCCTCGCTCGAGGTCTACGGCGTGATCATGGGCGGCTGGGCGTCCAACTCGAAGTATCCGTTCCTCGGCGCGCTGCGTTCGGCGGCGCAGATGGTGTCCTACGAAGTCTCGATCGGCTTCGTCATCGTCACCGTGCTGCTCACCGCCGGCTCGCTCAATTTGTCCGACATCGTGCTGTCGCAGCATGATGGCATTGGCACCCGGCTTGGCCTGCCCAACACCTTCCTCGACTGGAACTGGCTGGCGCTGTTCCCGATGTTCATCATCTTCTTCATCTCGGCGCTGGCCGAGACGAACCGGCCGCCCTTCGATCTGGTCGAAGCCGAATCGGAACTGGTCGCCGGCCACATGGTCGAATATTCGTCGACGCCGTTCCTGCTGTTCTTCCTCGGCGAGTACGTCGCCATCGTCCTGATGTGCGCGCTGGCCACCATCCTGTTCCTCGGCGGTTGGCTGCCGCCCTTCGACTTCGCGCCCTTCACCTGGGTGCCCGGCGTCATCTGGTTCGTGCTGAAGGTCTGTTTCGTGTTCTTCGGTATCTCCATGGTGAAGGCCTTCGTGCCGCGCTATCGCTACGACCAACTGATGCGGCTGGGCTGGAAAGTATTCCTGCCGATCTCGTTGTTCATGGTGGTCGCCACCGCAGCCTTCCTCAAGATCACGGGGTTTGCGTGATGTCCGCTTTGTCCCAGGCCGCAAAATCGCTGCTCCTGCAGGATTTCGTCAGCGCCTTCTTCCTGTCGATGCGCCAGTTCTTCGCGCCGAAGGAAACGATCAACTATCCGCATGAGAAGGGGCCGACCAGCCCGCGCTTCCGTGGCGAACACGCGCTGCGCCGCTATCCCAATGGCGAGGAACGCTGCATCGCCTGCAAATTGTGCGAAGCGATTTGCCCGGCGCAGGCCATCACGATCGAGGCCGGCCCGCGCCGCAATGACGGCACGCGCCGTACGGTGCGTTACGACATCGACATGGTGAAGTGCATCTATTGCGGCTTCTGCCAGGAAGCCTGCCCGGTCGACGCCATCGTCGAGGGGCCGAACTTCGAGTTCGCGACGGAAACCCGCGAAGAGCTCTACTACGACAAGGACAAGCTGCTGGCGAATGGCGACCGGTGGGAGCGCGAACTGGCGCGCAACATCTCGTTGGATGCGCCGTACCGCTGATATTTGAAGCATGGACGAGGCGAGGGGCCTCGTCTAAGGACAACGCGGCTCAGGTACCGGAGGCGGAACCGAGCCAGAGATAGCAAACAGGACGAGCGTCCCGTTTGGACAGGAACCCCGGGGGAACCCCAATGCTGAGTGGACTAGAGGCGGCCTTTTTCTACCTCTTCGCCTTTGTCGCCGTGGCGTCGGCGTTCATGGTCATTTCATCGCGCAACCCCGTGCATTCGGTGCTGTTCCTGATCCTGACCTTCTTCAACGCCGCCGGCCTGTTCATGCTGACCGGCGCCGAATTCCTGGCGATGATCCTGCTCGTCGTCTATGTCGGCGCGGTCATGGTGCTGTTCCTGTTCGTCGTCATGATGCTCGACGTCGACTTCGCCGAAATGAAAGAGGGCGCGCTGCAATACGCGCCGATCGGCGCGCTGGTCGGGCTGATCCTGGCGGCGGAGCTGATCATCGTGCTGGGCGGCTACACATTCGCGCCGAAGCTGGCCGCGACAGTGTCGAAGCCCATTCCCGATCTCGCGGCGCGCTCGAACACGGCCGCGCTCGGCGACATCCTCTATACCGACTACCTCTACTACTTCCAGATTTCGGGCCTCATCCTACTGGTCGCCATGATCGGCGCCATCGTGCTGACGCTGCGCCACAAGGAAGGGGTCAAGCGGCAGTCGATCGCAGCCCAGGTCGGCCGCACGCCGGCCACCGGGATGGAAATCCGCAAGGTCAAGTCGGGCGAAGGAGTCTGAGATGGTCGTCGGCATCGCACATTATCTGACCGTATCGGCTGTTCTGTTCACGCTCGGCGTGTTCGGCATCTTCCTGAACCGCAAGAACGTCATCGTCATCCTGATGTCGGTCGAACTGATCCTGCTTGCGGTCAACATCAACTTCGTCGCCTTTTCGGCGGCGCTCGGCGATCTGGTCGGCCAGGTGTTCGCGCTGTTCGTGCTGACGGTCGCGGCGGCTGAAGCCGCCATCGGACTTGCCATTCTCGTCGTCTTCTTCCGCAACCGCGGCTCGATCGCGGTCGAAGACGTGAACATGATGAAGGGTTGACGGAACCACCATGTATCAGGCCATCGTCTTCCTTCCCCTGCTCGGCTTCCTGATCGTCGGCCTGTTCGGCACGTCGCTTGGCGCCAAGGCGTCCGAATATATCACCTCCGGTTTCCTGGTGATCTCGGCGGTGCTTTCGTGGGTCGCCTTCTTCAGCGTCGGCTTCGGCCACAGCGAGGTGTTCACAGTGCCGGTGCTGCACTGGATCCAATCCGGCGGGCTGGACGTCTCCTGGGCGCTGCGCATCGACACGCTGACGGTGGTGATGCTGGTGGTGGTCAACACGGTGTCGGCGCTGGTCCACATCTATTCGATCGGTTACATGCACCACGATCCGAACCGGCCGCGCTTCTTCGCCTATCTGTCGCTGTTCACTTTCGCCATGCTGATGCTGGTGACGGCCGACAACCTGGTGCAGATGTTCTTCGGCTGGGAAGGGGTCGGTCTCGCCTCCTACCTGCTGATCGGTTTCTGGTACAAGAAGCCGTCGGCCAATGCCGCGGCCATCAAGGCCTTCGTCGTCAACCGCGTCGGCGATTTCGGCTTCGCGCTCGGCATTTTCGGCGTGTTCGTGCTGTTCGGCTCGGTCAATCTCGGCACCATCTTCGCCAATGCGGCGACGTTCGTTCCGGCCGAAGGCGCGCCGCAAGGTGCTGCCGTGCTGACCTTCCTCGGCCATGCGCTGGACAAGCAGGCGGCCATGACCGTCGTCTGCCTGCTCCTGTTCATGGGCGCCATGGGCAAGTCGGCGCAGGTGCCGCTGCACACTTGGCTGCCGGACGCCATGGAAGGCCCGACGCCGGTCTCCGCGCTCATCCATGCCGCTACCATGGTGACGGCGGGCGTGTTCATGCTGGCGCGGCTGTCGCCGCTGTTCGAGCTGTCGCATTCGGCGCTGACGGTGGTGACCTTCATCGGCGCCTTCACCGCCTTCTTCGCGGCGACCGTTGGCCTCGTCCAGAACGACATCAAGCGCGTCATCGCCTATTCGACCTGCTCGCAGCTCGGCTACATGTTCGTGGCGCTCGGCGTCGGCGCCTACGGCGCTGCCATCTTCCACCTGTTCACGCACGCCTTCTTCAAGGCGCTGCTGTTCCTCGGCTCGGGCTCGGTCATCCATGCCGTCTCCGACGAGCAGGACATGCGCAAGATGGGCGGCCTCAGAAAGCTGATCCCGACCACCTACTGGATGATGGTGATCGGCACGCTGGCGCTGACCGGCGTCGGCATTCCGGTGACCGTCATCGGCACCGCGGGCTTCTTCTCCAAGGACGCCATCATCGAAACCGCCTTTGCAGGGCACAATTCGGTCGCCGGCCTTGCTTTCGTGCTGCTGGTCATCGCCGCCTGCTTCACCTCGTTCTATTCATGGCGGCTGATCTTCATGACCTTCCACGGCAAGCCGCGGGCGAGCCATGAGGTGATGCACCATGTGCATGAATCGCCGCCGGTGATGCTGGTGCCGCTGTTCGTGCTCGCCGCCGGCGCACTGTTCGCCGGCATCATCTTCCACAATTCCTTCATCGGCGAAGGCTATGCCGAGTTCTGGAAAGCGTCGCTGTTCACGCTGCCGGACAATCACATCCTGCACGAAATCCACGAACTGCCGCTGTGGGTCGAACTGTCGCCCTTCATCGCCATGCTGATTGGCTTCGCGGTGGCCTGGAAGTTCTACATCCGCTCGCCGGAAATGCCGGTGAACCTTGCCAAGCAGAATCGCGGGCTCTACGCCTTCCTGCTCAACAAATGGTATTTCGACGAACTCTACGACTTCCTGTTCGTGCGGCCGGCCAAGCGTCTTGGCCATTTCCTGTGGAAGACCGGTGACGGCACCGTCATCGACGGCCTCGGGCCGGATGGCATTTCGGCGCGCGTCGTCGATGTCACCAACCGCGTCGTCAAGCTGCAGACCGGCTACCTCTACCATTATGCCTTCGCCATGCTGATCGGCGTTGCCGCACTCGTCACCTGGATGATGCTCTGATGACCGCCTGGCCAATCCTCTCGCTGGTCACCTTCCTGCCGCTGGTTGGTGCGCTGCTGATCCTGTTCATCCGGGATGACAGCGAAAACGCGCGCCGCAACATCCGCGCCATCGCGCTGTTGACGACGACGTTCACGTTCATCGTCTCGCTGTTCATCTGGACCGGCTTCGACAATTCGCAGGCCGGTTTCCAGTTCGTCGAGAAATTCGCCTGGCTCGACTCCGGCATTTCCTACCATATGGGCGTCGACGGCATTTCCATGCTGTTCGTCATCCTGACGACGTTCCTGATGCCGCTCTGCATCCTGGCCTCGTGGGAAGCGATCGACAAGCGCGTCAAGGCCTACATGATCGCCTTCCTGCTGCTCGAGACGCTGATGATCGGCGTGTTCTGCGCGCTGGATATCGTGCTGTTCTACGTCTTCTTCGAAGCCGGCCTGATCCCGATGTTCATCATCATCGGCGTGTGGGGCGGCAAAAGGCGCGTCTATGCCTCGTTCAAGTTCTTCCTCTACACGCTCGCCGGTTCGGTGCTGATGCTGCTCGCCATCATGGCGATGTTCTTCCAGTCCGGCACGACCGACATACCGACGCTGCTGACGCACAGCTTCCCGGCCAACATGCAGACCTGGCTGTGGCTCGCCTTCTTCGCCTCCTTCGCGGTGAAGATGCCGATGTGGCCGGTGCACACCTGGCTGCCCGACGCGCACGTCGAGGCGCCGACGGCGGGTTCGGTGATCCTGGCCGGCATCCTCCTGAAGATGGGCGGGTACGGCTTCCTGCGCTTCTCCTTGCCGATGTTCCCGCTGGCGTCCGAACTGTTCGCGCCGCTGGTGTTCACGCTGTCGGTCGTCGCCATCATCTACACCTCGTTGGTGGCGTTGATGCAGGAGGACATGAAGAAGCTGATCGCCTATTCCTCGGTCGCCCATATGGGCTTCGTCACCATGGGCATCTTCGCCATGAACCAGGAAGGCGTGCAGGGCGCGATCTTCCAGATGCTCAGCCATGGCCTCGTCTCGGGCGCGCTGTTCCTGTGCGTCGGCGTCATCTACGACCGCATGCACACGCGCGAAATCGCGGCCTATGGCGGCCTGGTCAACAACATGCCGAAATACGCCACCGTGTTCCTGATCTTCACCATGGCCAATGTCGGCCTGCCGGGCACTTCGGGCTTCATCGGCGAGTTCCTGACCATGCTCGGCGTGTTCCGGGTCAACACCTGGGTGGCATTCTTCGCCGCCACCGGCGTCATCCTGTCGGCGGCCTACGCGCTCTGGCTCTACCGCAGGGTGATCTTCGGCGCGCTGACCAAGGACAGCCTGAAAGGGCTGCTCGACCTGTCGCTGCGCGAGAAGGTGATCATCTACCCGCTGGTGCTGCTGGTCATCTTCTTCGGCGTCTATCCCGCTCCCGTCTTCGACGCGACGGCCCAATCGGTCAAGTCGCTCGTCACCAATGTCACCGCATCCATCGGCGCCGCGCAGACCGCGGCGGCGAACTGACCCAGGGGTTTTGCGAACCATGACGCCGGACCTTCTCTCCAGCCTGTCGCTCTCGGCGCCCGAGCTGATCCTTGCCCTCGGCGCGCTCGCGCTACTGATGGTCGGCGCCTATTCGCGCGCCAACACCGCCAATACCGTGACCGGCCTTGCCGTCGCGGTGCTGGTGATCGCCGGTGCCTGGCTGGTCCTTTCCACGGGGCAGGGCAGCGCCTATGGCAACGCCTTCATCCAGGATCCCTTCTCCCGTTTCATGAAAGTCCTGGCGCTGGTCGGCTCGGCGGTGACGCTGGTCATGTCGATGCGCTTTGCCAAGGCGGAGCGTTTCGACAAGTTCGAATATCCGGTGCTGATCCTGTTGTGCACGCTTGGCATGATGTTGATGATTTCGGCCAACGGCATGATCGGGCTCTATCTCGGCCTCGAATTGCAGTCGTTGGCGATCTACGTGCTGGCGGCGATCAACCGCGACAATCTGCGTTCGACCGAGGCGGGGCTGAAATACTTCGTCCTTGGCGCGCTGTCGTCGGGCATGCTGCTCTACGGCATCAGCCTGGTCTACGGCTACACCGGGAACACCGGTTTCCAGGAAATTGCCTCGGCGCTTGGCAGCGGAGAACGCCAGCTCGGCCTCGTTTTCGGTCTGGTCTTCGTGCTGGCCGGCCTTGCCTTCAAGATTTCGGCGGTGCCGTTCCACATGTGGACGCCCGACGTCTATGAAGGCGCGCCGACGCCGGTGACGGCCTTCCTGGCGGCGGCTCCCAAGATGGCGGCGATGGCGCTGATCGTGCGCGTCACCATGGGCGCGTTCAAGCCGATCGCTTCCGACTGGCAGCAGATCATCGTCTTCATCTCGATCGCCTCGATGGCGCTCGGCGCCTTTGCCGCGATCGGCCAGACCAACATCAAGCGGCTGATGGCCTATTCCTCGATTGGCCATATGGGCTACGCGCTGGTCGGCCTTGCCGCCAACAGCCAGGCTGGCGTGCGCGGTGTCGCCATCTATATGCTGATCTATCTGGTGATGACGCTCGGCACCTTCGCCTTCATCCTCGCCATGCGGCGCAAGGAAGGCAATGTCGAACAGATCAGCGACCTGGCCGGGCTGTCCTCGACCAACCCGATCATGGCGACCATCCTCACCATCCTGATGTTTTCGCTGGCCGGCATCCCGCCGCTCGCCGGCTTCTGGGGGAAGTGGTACGTCTTCCTCGCCGCCATCAACGCCAACCTCTACGCGCTGGCGATCATCGGCGTGCTGGCCTCGGTGGTGGGTGCCTATTACTATCTGCGCATCATCAAGATCATGTGGTTCGACGAACCGGTCGGCGGCTTCGTGCCGATGGCTAGCGAATTGCGTGTCGTGCTTGGCGTCTGCGGCGCCTTCGTGCTGTTCTATGTGCTGATCGGCGGACCGATCGGCACCTATGCCGAAGCCGCCGCCAAGACATTTTTCTGACGCTATGGCATTTCGGCTGGCCCCAACCTCGGTGTCGGAAGGGTTCCGGCTCGAGGCCCATGACAGCGTCGGATCCACCAACACGCTGGCGCTGGATCACGCCCGGGCAGGCGATCCGGGCAGGCTGTGGGTCGTTTCCAAGAGGCAGGAAAGCGGACGCGGCCGGCGCGGCCGCGCCTGGGTGTCGCCCGAGGGCAACCTGGCGGCGACCTTGCTCGTCATCACCGGCGGTGAACTGCGCCTTGCCGCGACGCTGGGTTTCGTGGCCGGCCTGTCGCTTGCCGACGCACTGGATGCCGTGGTGCCGAAGAGCCGCATCGCCGTCGGGCTTGATGGCGCGAGCCAGGGACAAAACCGTTTCGAGTTGAAATGGCCCAACGATGTGCTTGCCTCGGGCGCGAAGCTCGCCGGTATCCTGCTGGAGTCGGCGATACTGGAGGGCGGCCGCTTCGCGGTGGCGGTCGGCATCGGCGTCAACGTCGTGGCGCACCCCGCGGAGTTGCCTTATCCCGCGACATCGCTGCAAGCTCTGGGCGCGACATGCGATGCCGAGACGCTGTTCCTGGCGCTATCCGATGCCTGGAGCGAGAATGCCCGGCTGTGGGATGAAGGCCGCGGCCTTGCTGCCGTCAGGCGGCGCTGGCTGGCCCGCGCGGCGGGCCTTGGCGGCGAGGTAGCAGTCAGAATTGACGGTAATGTGGTGCGTGGGGTGTTCGAGACCATTGACGAGGACTGCCGTTTCGTGATCCGCGACGGTGAGGGGTCGGTGCTGGCGATCGCGGCTGGCGATGTGCATTTCGGCGCGGTCGCGTCCGCTCAAGTATAGTTTGTTTTTGAGCAATTCCGGGACGGAAAACGTTAGAGACTTTTCCTGGAATTGATTTAACGGCTTGGCCCGAGGGTCAGGAAGGGAAAGATCATGGCGAAAGCGGAAAACGCCGAACTCGTCTTCGTGCCGCTCGGCGGCGTCGGCGAGATCGGCATGAACTTCGCCCTCTATGGCTACGGCCCGCCAAGCGCGCGCGAATGGATCGTCATTGATGTCGGCGTCACCTTTCCCGACGCGGCGCATCCGGGCGTCGACCTGATCCTGCCAGACACGCGCTTCATAGAGGAGAATCTCGCCAATCTGCGCGGCATCATCATCACCCACGCGCATGAGGACCATTATGGCGCGCTGCTCGACATCTGGCCGAGGCTGAAGGCGCCAGTGTGGATGACGCCGTTCAGTGCCGGGCTGCTGGAAGCCAAGCGGCAGGGCGAGCAGGGCGCGCCGAAGATTCCGCTGACGATCTACCGGGCCGGCGAGACATTCACCGTCGGTCCATTCGAGGTCGAAGCCATTCCCGTGGCGCACTCGATCCCCGAGCCGATGTCGCTGGCCATCACCACGCCGGCCGGCACCGTCATCCACACCGGCGACTGGAAGATCGATCCGGAACCGACGATCGGGCCGAAGACCGACGAGGCGCGGTTCCGTGCCTATGGCGACAAGGGCGTTCTGGCGCTGATCTGCGACTCGACCAATGCGCTGCGGGAAGGGGAATCGCCGTCGGAAGTGGCGGTTGGCGAGGGGCTCAAGGGCGTCATCCAGAGCGCCGTCGGCCGGGTCGCCGTGACGACCTTCTCCTCCAATGTCGGGCGTATCGTCTCCATTGCCAAGGCGGCGCGCGATGCCGGCCGCCAGTGCCTGGTGCTCGGCCGCTCGCTGAAGCGCGTTATCGATGTGGCGGACGAGCTTGGCTACATGGACGGCCTGCCGGAATTCATTGCCGAGGAGGATTTCGGCTTCATCCCGCGCGAAAACCTGGTCATCATCTGCACCGGCAGCCAGGGCGAACCGCTGGCGGCGCTGGCGAAACTGTCGCGCGACGAGATGAAATCGGTATCGCTGACGGCGGGCGATACGGTGGTGTTTTCCTCGCGCACCATTCCCGGCAACGAGAAGGCGATCCTCGAGATCAAGAACCGCCTCATCGACCTCGGCATCAAGATCATCGAGGATGGCGACGCGCTGGTGCACGTCTCCGGCCACCCGCGCCGCAGCGAGTTGCGCAAGATGTATGAATGGGTGCGCCCGCGGATCGGCGTTCCCGTGCATGGCGAGGCGGCGCATCTGGTGGCGCAGGGCTCGCTGATGTCGACCTCCGGCATCGGCCAGGTGGCGCAGGTGCGCGACGGCGACATGCTGCGGCTCGCTCCCGGTCCCGCCACGATTATCGACCAGGTGCCGTTCGGCCGCATCTACAAGGACGGCAATCTGATCGGCACCGACCAGGCGATGGGCATTCGCGACCGGCGCAAACTGTCCTTTGCCGGCCATGTCGCCGTCAATGTCGTGCTCGATGACAAATACGAACTGGCCGGCGATCCCGATCTGGTCGCCATCGGCGTCGCCGAGGCCGACGCCAGCGGCGAGACGCTGGAGGATTTGATGATCGATGCGGCCGTGGGTGCGGTCGATTCGATCCCCCGTCAGCGGCGCAAGGATCTCGACCTGGTTCAGGAAGCGGTGCGGCGCGCTGTGCGTGGCGCCGCCAACGAAGCCTGGGGCAAGAAGCCGCTGGTGACGGTGTTTGTCACCAGATGAGGGTGTAGGCAGTAGGGTAGCGGAATGCGATCACCTTAGTCCGTCTTCCCTGTTGCCGTACTGCCTTATTGCCATACTGCCCTGATACGGAGCATTCCATGCTTGGACGCCTCAACCATGTCGCGCTCGCGGTGCCGGATCTGGCCGCCGCCGTTGCTGCCTACCGCAACACGCTTGGCGCCGAAGTGACGGAGCCGCACGCTTTGCCGGAGCATGGCGTCGCGGTGGTGTTCGTCAATGTCGGCAACACCAAGATCGAATTGCTGGAACCGCTGGGCGAGGGCTCGCCGATCGCTGCGTTCCTGGCGAAGAACCCGTCAGGCGGCATGCATCATCTCTGCTACGAGGTCGACGACATCCTCGCCGCGCGCGACCAACTCAAGGCCGCCGGCGCGCGCGTGCTGGGCGACGGCAATCCGAAAACCGGCGCGCATGGCAAGCCGGTGCTGTTCCTGCATCCGAAGGATTTCTTCGGCACGCTGATCGAACTGGAGCAATCATGAGTTGGGTTTCGTTCACCGCCCTGTTTTTCGCGACCTGGTGGGTGGTGCTGTTCGCCGTACTGCCGTTCAGCGTCAGGACGCAGGACGACGATCATGACGTGACACTGGGCACGGTTCCAAGCGCGCCGCGCGGGCCGCACATGCTGCGCGCGGTGATCCGCACCACCATCGCCACGGCGATCCTCATGGGCATCTTCTATGGGCTGACGCACGGGCTCGGCTACAGCCTTAACGACATCCCGCATATCGTGCCGGATTTCGGCCAGACCCCCGCGAAATAGATCGCCCGGCAAGAGTGCAGCGACGACATCGATGCGCCACTGACGTGGATCGAGATGCCGCCATATTTCACGGTGACGGGTGCTGACGCCGGGCCATGTGACCTTGCAGTACGCCGCGCTAACCAGATGATTGCACAAAAAAAATGCAAGGCACGAGGCCTTGCAATTAAACGCGTCCGATCTGTTTCCGGTTTCCGGCGGCAGCGAGTAACCGCGCCTAGATCGCATCCTCCCAAGACTTTGACCGCGTAGGAGAGCAGATTTTTCTCCGCCCTCTCGGTTATCGCGGCACACTAGCCTAAGCCGAATGAAAATGTCACGAAGAATTTTGCCTCGAAACAGGCATTCTCGTGCTGCACTGCACAATAGTATGGCATGCTTTGCTTGGGAAACGACCAGCAAGGCTCGACGGAGCCTTTGCGGCATGTTCTGGATTGACGCGCGCAAAGAATTGGCGGCCAAAACCGAAGAGGTTCGGCATGCTCGATGCCGGCACGGCATGGTCCGGAAACCGGAGGATTCCGGGCCGCAGCGCGCTGATGTGCCGCCATGCCCGGGTTTCCATTCCGTCATGAAATGGCTATGAAGCCGGGGCAAGCAAGCCTGCGTCGCGCTGATTCTGGCGTGGCCGTTCTCATTCACGGACCAGTCCATGCGTTTGTCGCGCTATTTCCTGCCGATCCTCAAAGAAAATCCGCGCGAAGCCGAGATCGTCTCGCATCGACTGATGCTGCGTGCCGGCATGATCCGCCAGCAGGGGCAGGGCAGTTTTTCCTGGTTGCCACTTGGCAAGCGGGTGTTGGACAAGGTCTGTCAGATCATCCGCGAGGAGCAGAACCGCGCCGGCGCGCTGGAGATCCTCATGCCGACCATCCAGTCGGCCGACCTGTGGCGCGAAAGCGGTCGCTACAATGACTATGGCAAGGAGATGCTGCGCATCAAGGACCGCCAGGACCGCGACATGCTCTACGGCCCGACCAACGAGGAAATGGTCACCGAGATTTTCCGCGCCTATGTGAAGTCCTACAAGGATTTGCCGCTCAACCTCTACCACATCCAGTGGAAGTTCCGCGACGAGGTGCGGCCGCGCTTCGGCGTCATGCGTTCGCGCGAGTTCCTGATGAAGGACGCCTATTCCTTCGACCTCGATTTCGAGGCCGCGAGGGCCGCCTACAACCGGATGTTCGTCTCCTACCTCAGGACGTTCACGCGCATGGGCCTGCAGGCAATTCCGATGCGCGCCGACACCGGACCGATCGGCGGCGACCTCAGCCATGAATTCATCATCCTGGCGGATACCGGCGAAAGCCAGGTTTTCTGCCATCGCGACTATCTTTCGCTTGCCGTGCCGGGCGCCGACACCGACTTCGCCAATGACGGCGAGATATCAGACATCGTCAGGACGTGGACGACGCCCTACGCCGCCACCGACGAGATGCATGACGAAGCTGCCTGGGAAAAGGTCGCCGAGAACGACAAGGTTTCGGCACGCGGCATCGAGGTTGGCCACATCTTCCATTTCGGCGAGAAGTATTCCAAGCCGATGGGTGCCAAGGTGACCGGCCCCGACGGCAAGGATCATTTCGCTTCCGGGGGCTCCTACGGCATCGGCCCGTCGCGTCTGGTCGCGGCGATCATCGAAGCCAGCCATGACGAGAACGGCATCATCTGGCCCGACGCCGTGGCGCCGTTCGACATCGGCCTGATCAACATGAAGGTCGGCGACGCCGATTGCGACCGTGTCAGCGATGAGCTGAATGCCGCCTTCACCGCCGCCGGCAAGGATGTTCTCTACGACGACACCGACCAGCGGCCGGGCGGCAAGTTCGCCACCGCCGACCTGATCGGTCTGCCCTGGCAGGTGATCGTCGGACCGCGCGGCGTGGCCGCGGGCGAGGTCGAGATCAAGAATCGCAGGACCGGCGAGCGCGAGACGCTGCCGATCGCCGATGCGAAAAAACGCTTCGGTGTCGCCGCATGAGCGAGACGGCCGCGGCAAGATCGGCGGGCGCTGGCCCGTTCTCCTTCTTCGAGCGCACGGTTGCCTGGCGCTATTTGCGCTCGCGGCGCAAGGAGACGGTGATCTCGGTCATCGCCTCGATCTCCTTCCTCGGCATCATGCTGGGGGTGGCGACGTTGATCGTCGTCATGGCCGTGATGAACGGCTTCCGCGCCGAACTGTTGACGCGCATCCTTGGCGTCAACGGCCATCTGATCGTGCAGCCGCTCGATTCGCCGCTTGAGGACTACGCCCAGGTCGCCGGCCGCATCAACGGCGTGCCCGGCGTCAAATACGCCATTCCGCTGATCGACGGCCAGGTGCTGGCTCAAGGCAACGTCGGCGGCGGCACGGGCGCGCTGGTGCGCGGCATACGCGGCGAAGACCTCGGCAAGATCGCCATCGTCGCCAACAACATCAAGCAGGGGTCACTCGCCGGTTTCGATTCGGGCGAGGGCGTTGCCGTCGGCAAGCGCATGGCCGAGAATCTCGGCCTGACGCTGGGCGACACCATTACGCTCATCTCGCCCGATGGCGACGTGACGCCGATCGGCACGACGCCGCGCATGAAAGGCTACAAGATCGCGGCGATCTTTGAAGTCGGCATGTCGGAATATGACACGTCCATCGTCTACATGCCCTTCTCCGAGGCGCAGCTCTATTTCAACATGGATGGCCGCGCGCAGACGATCGAGATCTATGTCGACAATCCCGACAATGTCGACGCGCTGAAACCGAAGGTGGAAGAGGCGGCGCAACGGCCCATCGAGATGGTCGACTGGCGCCAGCGCAACGAGACCTTCTTTTCCGCCCTGCAGGTCGAGCGCAACGTCATGTTCATGATCCTGACGCTGATCGTGCTGGTGGCGGCGCTCAACATCATTTCAGGACTGATCATGCTGGTGAAGGACAAGGGGCACGACATCGCCATCCTGCGCACCATGGGCGCCTCGCGTGGCGCCATCCTGCGCATCTTCCTGATGACGGGGGCGGCGATCGGCGTCACCGGCACGCTCGCCGGCGTGCTGCTCGGCGTCGTGATCTGCACCAACATCGAATCGATCCGCCAGTTCTTCTCCTGGATGACGGGCAAGGTGCTGTTCAACCCGGAGCTCTATTTCCTGAGCCAGCTGCCGGCGAAGATGGACCCGCGCGAGACGACCTATGTCATCATCATGGCGCTTGGGCTGTCCTTCCTGGCGACGGTGTTTCCGGCATGGCGGGCGGCTCGCCTCGATCCGGTCGAAGCCTTGAGGTACGAGTAGTGGCCGAGGTCATTATCGAGCTGAAGAGCGTCGAGCGGCACT
>NZ_PNOT02000200.1 GCF_002879535.1 Mesorhizobium intechi | reverse complement strand
GGGATGTACGTTCGCGTCATGCCGAGTGGCGCGATCTCGTTTCGTCTGGACTACAGGCTCAATGGCCGTCGGGAGACGGTGTATCTAGGCAAGTACGGGCGCGACGGAATCTCACTCGCTCGCGCTCGGGAAAAGTGCATCGACGCGAGACGTGCCATCGGTGACGGACACTCGCCCGCGATCGAGAAGCAGCGCGAGAAGCGCCGCCTCAAGGAAGCCAAGGGCTTTGGCGAATTTGGGGAGAAGTGGTTGACCGGTGCGCCAATGGCCGACAGCACACGGGCGATGCGCCGATCGATCTTCGAGCGCGAGCTTTTGCCGGTCTGGCGCAATCGACTCCTGACGGAGATTACGCCACACGATCTGAGGACCCACTGCGGCAAAATCGTTGACCGCGGCGCTCCGGCGACGGCTATCCACGTGCGAGACATTCTAAAGCAGATCTACAGCTTCGCGATCCTGCATGGTGAAAAGGTTGCCAACCCCGCCGACGACGTTGGGCCGGCATCGATCGCTACCTTCGTTCCGAAGGACCGCTCGCTCTCACCGTCCGAAATTCGAGTCATGCTGAAGCAGCTTGAACAAGTCGCTACGCTTCCCACCATTCGTTTGGGAATGCGGGTTTACTTGCTCACAATGGTGCGGAAAAGCGAACTGCAGGATGCGGTTTGGGACGAGGTCGATTTCGAGAACGCGGTCTGGACTATCCCGAAGGAACGAATGAAGCGCTCGAAAGCGCACAACGTCTACCTATCGCGCCAGGTGCTCGACATCATGATCGCCCTGAAGACCTGTGCCGGAAATTCCAGATACCTGCTGCCGTCACGGTACGACGCGGATGCTCCGATGTCTCGCGCCACCTTCAACCGGGTAACATACGCGGTCGTAGAACGAGCGAATGCCGAAGGTTTGCCTCTAGAACCGTTTACGGTTCACGACCTGCGGCGGACAGGTTCAACTCTGCTGAACGAACTCGGCTTCAACAGCGACTGGATCGAAAAGTGCCTGGCGCATGAAGACGGTCGCTCTTCGCGCGGTGTCTATAACAAAGCCGAGTATGAGGTGCAGCGTCGGCACATGATGCAGGAGTGGTCGGACATCTTGGACGCCTGGGTCGATGGCAAGAAGTATGTGCCAACGCTCATTCCGCCGTCGATGCCGATCTTGGCTCCTGATCCTGCTCTTTGACTGGGCGTACTCGACGCTGTTTTACATCGGGGCCGGGCGCACGGAGAATTGGTTTCGAGCGGCGGGCCACGAGCCATGCCTGAACTTCGCCCAGATCCCAAACCACGCATCGTGGGGTCAAAGCGAAGCGCCGCGGAAATTCGCCGCGCTGTTCCATTTCGTAGATCGTACTGTCCGCGAGCGGCACCATTTCGCGCAACTGGTGCCTCCGGATTGTACGCTTCAGCGCTTCTTCATTCGACCTTGCCATCTCGTACTCCTCAGCTGTGAGCCGAAATTGCAGGCGCTTGTATGCGATGGGAAAGAGCCTCAGCTCGGACGTCGTGTAATCGGCGGTTTCGACCTGTGAAAGGGAAAGGTCCACCTAAGCCGAAGGTTCGACTGAAATGGAGAATGACTGCCTCGTTCGTGATGTATCAAAGCGCGCCCTTCGCCGGTCGGGGGTTGGTAGCGGGAGAGCGCTACCGCCTTTCCCCCCACTCAGAGACCATGCAATATTTTCTACATTGTCGGGCGTGATGGCCTGTCTCGGTGCCGCAAAGACCGGTGGGGAACGGGACAGTCTGGCCCGAAAGCTATCCATGACGCGAACGGCAGCTTTGCGCCTCATGTCCGCCATAGCAATCGGTTTCGTCGCGTCTTGAAAGCAGACATTGTCGGCGCCACGTGAGTGGGCGCGGCTGGGTTATACGGAGCTGTCGAATTTCGAATCAGGCATTCTTGCACCCATACTCACGCTGCGCGCCGTAGATTTGCAACGCGCCTCAAGTTGGTGGCTAAGGAACTCCTTATTCTTTCAGAAAGTAGACGTAAATGGTGACCGCGATCAACGTCGCCAAGTGCCATGAACGAAGATTTGCGGAGCAATAATCGGCGTGTTGGAATCCACAGTACAGGCATTGTTTTGTACCCAAATCAACGCTTCCTGCGTTGTCGCCCCACCGTTTGCGCGCTACTGATCTACCTTAGTACACCTTTGTGCAGCGAAAGCCGAAGCATGCCCTCCGCGCCAAGCGCATCAAAGATTTCAGTTCGTGAGACCCTGGACATTCTCGACGGTCCCTTTCGTAACGTCGCGACTGGAATCGCCCAGGACATGTATGCATTCTGGCTCGGTTCCGGCATCTCGTTCGGCCGGGTCGACGGTCTGAAGCAGATAATCTCACGGGTGATGGAGTTTCTGCGCGGGCAGGTCGATCCGGCCAACCCCAATTGCCCCTATAACGCAGCGCTTAGGCGGGCGCTCGGCCTCGCCCCGCTTTCAGCTGACGAATGGGCAAGGGTCGACCTCAACGCTGACTTCGCTGCTTGGCCGGACCAAGCCAGCATCGTCGCGCGGTTGACCAACAATTACGCGCGCCTGCTCGACATCACCGTCGCCGGGAAGGACGACGACTATTTGCTTTGGGACGGCGTGGGCGTGCCGGCCACCTTTGCAAACCCGGCAATCGAACCCGACGTCGAGCATCTATGTATGGGCATTCTAGTCCTCGAGGGGGCTGCTTCCTCCATCGCAACGGCCAACTGGGACGGGCTGGTAGAAAAGGCGATCGACGAACTCACGGGCGGCATCCCGAAGCTGGTGGTCTGCGTTCGTGCCGAGGATCTTCGCAAGCCGGGGCTGACCGGCCAGATCATCAAGTTCCACGGCTGCGCCGTGTTGGCCGTAGCCGAACAGGGGGTCTACCGCCCTTTTCTCGTCGGTCGCTATTCGCAGATAAACCGCTGGGCCGCCGCACCTGAAAATCAGGCCGTTATCGGCCGCCTGCTAGACATTGCGGTTTCAAAGCCGACGATCATGATGGGCCTGTCGGCGCAGGACTCCAACATTCAGGCCTTCTTCGCGAAGGCCGAGGCGGTTATGCAGTGGCCCTGGCCTGGTGACAGACCGAGCTTTGTCTTCTCCGGAGAACAGGTCGGTGTCGATCAGGAGGGCCTGCTCAAAAACGTCTATCCGCAGACATATACGGCCGTGACTCGCGACCAGATCAACGAGCGGTCCCTAATCAAGGCCTATGCCAATCCTCTCCTGCTCGCGCTCGTGTTCTCGGTCATCGCCGACAAGATGCAGGTCATGGTGGCCACGGTCGAGGGGGCAATCGACCCCGCAGCGCGCGCGACTCTGCAGCAGGGGGTGCTCGCATTGCGGGACCATCTGGCAACCCTCGACAACGGTGATCGTCTGCAGTTTGTCCGCAAGTTCGTCGACCATGCCTCGCGCACGATGACAATGTTCCGGGACGGTGCTGCGGGGGGTGCACCACGCCGCTACAATCCACTCACGTCGTTGCCGCTTCATCTCATCGCGGAGGATCAGGCACTCCCGTCATCAGGTTTGCCGGAGATCGCCGTGTTCGCAGGTTTGCTCGGAATCGGCCTACGGGACGGCACCTGGACACTGGCCGAAAGCGATCCTGCAGACCCGGCCTCGGGTGCTGTGAAAGTGGCGACTGCGTCGGCAAGCACCAAGCTCGTCCTTGCGGCCAACGGGCGGTCTGCAATCCGGCTGCAGCAGAACGGCCATATCGACGACAACGAGGACGCAGTACTGATTTATAGTGGCGAGAAGCCGCCGCCAATGCCCCGTTCGCCACGAAGCTCTCCCGGCCGTACCGGCGTGCTGGGGCTGAGGGAGGTCAGCATCTACGACCTGCTTCAGCACGCGACCAGTGCGCTAGACCTCATGCAGCAGTTTCGTTCGGAGGCCGCGATATGACCAGTGCCACGCCAGTCGAGGGAGTCGTCGCGCTTCTTTCGGAGGCCGGCTACCGCCCGCTGTTAGTCCCTCTGTCGATCGCCGGTCTGTCTTTCGACCTTCCGGCCGCTTTGGTCGGCGAAAGCCCGTCGCCCGATCTCATCCTTGTGGCTGACACCGCATTCGACACCGAACAGAAGATACTCCGCAAAGTGGAGGGGGTCGCTCGCGCGCTTGACGTCACTCGCTCCAAACGTCCCCTGACTACGATCCTTGTTGGGCCCAAGCCCTCCGCCACCACGCTTGATGCGATGACCAAGGTCTGCCGAGTGCTTCCCGTCGGTGTCACCGAACTTGGAGCGACAACTGCGCTGCTGGAGAACTGGCTTGCTGTGCTTCTGCCGCTCAAGCTGCCTGAACCGACTGGAGACACAGCGGAATCGTTGGGGTCGATTGTCAACCGATCCGCCGATCTCGACCAGAACATTGTCGGCCTGGTTGCGTTCGCGGATCAAGGCGCAGATGGTATTCAGCAGCATCTGCACGAGCTTCTCAACACCGCCATCGAGGTTGAAATCGAACCAGAGGAAGACGTCGATATTGGGCTAGAGTTATCACAGGGAGCTTCGGAATGAGCGCCGTTCAACTGAGGTCGATCACCCTCACAAATTTCCGCAGCATTAAGGGGACAATCACGGTTCCACTGGACGCTCCCATCGTTCTCGTGCATGGCGCAAACGGCGCGGGCAAAACAAGCCTGCTTTCTGCAATTGAACTCGCCCTGTGCGGACAGGTTGCTTCACTCCAACGGGTGGACCCTGAGTATGCTAGCCATCTGGTACACAAAGACGCAAAGTCCGCCGAACTTAGGATTGAAACAAGTGGCCTCGAACGCAACGAGAGCAGTCTTACGGTTACCGCCAATGCGATAAAGGGCGACGCTCTGCTTGCCCCGGATTTCGCCCGGTTCTATACTGAGCGCTGCTTCCTGGCCCAATCATCTCTTGGCCGGCTTCTAGAACTCTACCAGGACTCGGCGAAGCGTTCGGACTCCGCCCTCACCAAGTTCGTCAAGGATTTGCTGCGCCTAAATCACCTCGATGCCATCATCGACGGCCTCCATGATGCGGGTGACGTGCGGCGGTTGCGAAACGGCGTTCCGGGATATGGCGAAATCAGGGACAGCATTCCCCAGGTCGAGGGTGAGCGTGATCGCCTCGATGCCGAACTCGAGTTGACCGATATCAGAATCCGCCAACTCGAAGAGCAGAACGACGCTTTGTCGAAGCGATTAGTTTCAGTTGGTGACCGTCCGGTCATGGGCTCGACAGCTGGCGAGACCGAGCAAAGCGAACTCCTGAGGCTGACGACACTGCGTCGCGAAATTGAGGCCGCTGGCTTGCAATGGCAGCAGATCGCCAGCACGGACATCGCTCGGGACCGGGCCGCCGCGCAGCCCAGGAGCGAGAATGCCAGCCAGGCAGTCGCAGCATGGTCCGCAACCAGTGGAGCCGCGCTTGAGGCTGTGCTCGACCGGCTCAAGACCTTGTTCTCCGAGCTGCCGCCGATCAGTTCCGGCGGCCCCCAGCCAGCCCATGCCGCCGCGACCGAGGCGGTGCGCGAAGAGCTACGGCGGTGCCAAGATCTGCTCGACAAGGATGCGTCCGACGCCAAGCTGGAAGTCGAGCATGAAAGCGCCGTCACGCGCGGTCGGGCGCGGATACAGGCCCTAGAGCAGCAAATCGCCAACATCGCATCGGAGGCCGGCGCCCTTGCACAGGCACTGAGCGGCGTGCTGCCGCATATTCATACCGACGATTGCCCCGTTTGCGGGCGCAATTTCAAAGAGACCTCTCAGGTGCCACTACAGGCTCATGTCTCGGCGCGGATCGCGGATCTCACGGCTGCCGCAGGACAACTGCAGGCTCTCAGCCGGGACCGGACTTCGTCGCTTTCGGCCGTCGCCATCGCGGAGCGGGCGCTTGGTGAGGTCCAAGGGCGGCGCCTCGACACAGTGAACCGAGACGCACTTCGGACCCGCCTGGCGCTTTTGCAGGAGGTGGACTTGTCTCTGGTCGATATGGCCAGCGATGTGGAGCAGGGCCAACGGCTGATCGGCGAGGCCGGTGCGGCATCTCGAGTGCTTTCGGATCTCGCCGTTCAGGACCGGGGCGGGACGGCGTTGCGGCAGTCGATTGAAGGTTTCGGCTCCCAGCTCGGCCTCGATCTCGCTCCCACTGAAGATATTGCAACAGCTCTGTCGAGCTTTGCCGCCGAAGCCTCACGCCTCGTCGAAATTTATTCGGCAAACCAGACGACCCGCCGGGAGATGGCGGGGAACGGTCTTGAAATTCAACGCCTCAATGCCTCAAGGCAACCAATCGTTGATGCAGCGGGGTCTGTTCGAGCCCGCCTTGCTCGGCTGAATGCCGCCAAAAATCGTGCGGACCGCCTGATTCTTGACGCCCGCGAGCTGGCAAAGCGAGCCGGAGAAGCCCGCACCTCTATTGTGAGGAAAGTTTTCAATGGCTCACTAAATCGGGTGTGGCGCGACCTTTTCGTGCGGCTGGCGCCGGAAGAGCCATTTGTCCCTGCCTTTGCCGTTCCCGAGACCAATGGCGGCCCGGTCGAGGCGGTGCTTGAGACCTGGTATCGGTCAGGTGGCAAGGGAGGTGACCCGCGCGCGATGCTGAGCGCCGGCAATCTCAACACGGCCGCGCTCACGCTTTTCCTCGCTCTGCATCTTTCGGTTTCTCCCAATCTCCCTTGGCTGGTGATCGACGATCCCGTGCAGAGCATGGACGAGGTGCACATCGCCCAGTTTGCCGCATTGCTCAGAACGCTAGCCAAATCGAACCTGCAGCGCCAGATCATAGTAGCGGTGCACGAAAAGCCGCTGTTCGACTATCTCTCGCTCGAGCTCAGCCCGGCCTTCCAAAACGACCGGCTGATCACCATAGAGCTCAGCCGCAACGCCAATGGTCAGACGCTGATGAACTATAGACCCCATGTGTGGATACCAGATGAGGCGGTGGCGGCTTGATAGACCGCTTGGGCCAATCGAGGTTAAGTTGAAGGTCCGCTACACGCTTGAAGGACCGCAGAAGCGGTCGGTCGGTTCCCGGCCCCCTAGTATGGCCTCTTTTAGCATGCGGAAAAGTTGGCTACGCCGACTGGCCTGGGGTGGGAAGCGGGAAAGGCAATTAATGGCCAGAACTATGCGAAAGCTACTCTTACATCTTCCGCAGCCACCGCATATCGTTCGCAGATCGACGGCTGGCTAGTTGCCAGTGACCTGAGATAACTGCGAAGGCACCAATTAGCGCGGATACGAGTTCGACATGTTCATAGATTACAACGCGCAGTATCGACAAATACAGAACCTCATAAATGAGAGTGATGCTCAGCGCAGAGGATATCGATTTGAACAATTGATAAGAGAAACATTGCCGTGGAACCATCGTCCACCGATTTCGTCATTAGGGACAAGTGAGCAACACGATGCCTATTTTGTTTGGGAGGGGCGCGACTACATTGTCGAGTCGAAAGCTAAACGTGGGAAAATTATGCGAGGAAGTGCCGATTGGAAAGATTTTGAACTCAAAGTTCGCAAGAGACACGGGCAGGTGTCTGGCATCTTCGCTTCACTTTATGAGGTGTCGTCTGATATATTTGAAGCCGTGAATGATCTGTCTAAACAAGGTATGTTTGTTGCGATAATCGACAAAGAAATCTGGAAAGCTCTAATTAACACGCAACTCGGTCTTGATAGATATATCGAATACGTGATGCGATCATTGAAACTGCGGCACGCTTTCGATCCGTCCGAAACATCTCGCATCAAAGAATTCTTTCGAGATAGGACTCAGTCCCGCGCTGCTCTGTTGCAGAAGCTGCGGCCAATTTCCGCGCAGTTTCTGAGACGTTATAAGATGGACCTTCATGAGAAGATCTACGTTGCTCGTTCTTTTGACGAAATGATCCGTCAGAGGTGCGCTACTTTCAAACCTTCCAATTTGAATTGGACAAAACCAAAACGAAAAAACGACGGATCGTCGTTTTCTGCCCATCGATTGCCTGAAAGGCAGATTGTGATGTTACGAGACGTCTCTGGTGCTGGAAAGACGACCTCTGCAGTTCATCTGGCTTTAAATCAAGACGAGCAAATCATATCTATTTGCCGCACAGCAAGTGATCCATCCATCGATCAACTTTCTGATGAGTTGCTCGCTATCGGCCCAGACTATGGCCTGGATCATTTAATTTCCGTAGATGGAACACTTCTATATATTGTTGATTCACTTGATGAGGCGGAATATCTTTCTGGATCACGCAGGACCGTGATATCGCTCAACAAAACGCTCTTGACCTTGAATGAGTACGCCGCCACAAGACGCCTAGCTAAATTTCCTATCGTATTGGTGTACACGTTGCGAGACGAGCACTGGCGAAACTGGGAAAGCGTCTTTGAGGGCGCGGACGTGCAGAATCATCAGAATAGATTTTCTTTTTTCGATAATACAGAGCTTCGTCAGGCGATACAGAATTACTCGAGTGC
>NZ_PNOT02000021.1 GCF_002879535.1 Mesorhizobium intechi | reverse complement strand
GCGCTTCGCTGTCTGTTGGAACGCCCAATGCGAAAAATCCCGCGCCGTCATTCGATCGGCGCGGGATCTTCTTATTGAAAAATCACTTCAACCAATTGAAAGGCCTAAAAAAACCCCTTCCGCTGCCACCAACCAGCGCGCTTCGGCTTTTCTTCGGTCTTGGCTTCCGGCTCATTGGCGACGGTCGAGGACACCACCGGCACCACCGGTGCATCGATGGCCGCCGGCTTGCGCCTCGACGGACGGGCCTTGGAAGGCTCTTCCGCAACGGGCGCAACCGCTGTCTCTTCGACAGCCGCCACCGGCGTTTCGACCGGCGTTTCCGCAGCCGCTTCGACGACGGTCGTTTCGGCCACGGCTTCTGCGGCTGCCTTCTTCGGCTTGGCTGCGCGCCGAGGCTTCTTGGGCTTCTCCGTGCTAGGCACCTCTTCGCTCACCGTAGCCACCGGCTCTTCCGTGACGGCAGCAACAGCCACCGGCTCGATCGAGGCAGGCTCGCTTTCGGAAGCGTCGACCTCTGAAGCCTCGGTCGTTTCGCCGGCGCTTGCCTCGGTCTCGCCTTCACCGTCTTCGCGACGGTTGCGCTTGCCGCCGCGCTTGCCGCGCCGGCGCTTCTTGCCCTGGCTGTCATCCGCGGCCTGCACCGCCTCGTCGGACGCGCTGGCGGCGATCGGGGCGGCGTCGTCCTGTTCGCTGTCGTCATCGCCGGCCACGTCTGGCGCGCCGGCGAAATCGCCGGCCGGAGTGGAGGTGGATGACCCGTCCGTCGGGGCGCCATGCTCGCGGTCGCGATCTCGCCCGCCGCGCCGTCTACGGCGCTTGCGACGCTTGCGGTCGCGGCCTTCGCCATCTTCGCCGCCGGCAGGCCGCTGCGGCTGCTGCGGCTGCTGGCGCGGCTGCTCGGCCTGGACCGCGATCTCATCATCGTCCTCGACGACGGCAATCTCGTCCTCGGGCTCTTCCGGCTCGACATAGGCCGGCAGGCTGCGGACCTCGACGAAACCCTCGGGCTTCTCGGCCAGCGCGCCGCGGAAGATCGCATAGTGCTGGGCGCCAACCGCATCGTCGGCCTCGATGGTGATGGTCAGGCCGAAACGGCTTTCGAGTTCCACCAGCGTGCCGCGCTTGTGGTTGAGCACGTAGAGTGCGGTTGCGGCCGGCGTGCGCACGGTGATGTGGCTGCGCGAATCCTTGAGCAGGAATTCCTCGATCGCCCGCACCACCATCAGCGCGACCGACGAATCCGACCTGACATGGCCGGTGCCGCCGCAATGCGGGCAGGGCTTCATGGTCGATTCCAGCACGCTGGCGCGGATGCGCTGGCGTGACATCTCCATCAGGCCGAAATGCGAGATCCGGCCGACCTGGATGCGGGCCCGGTCGTTCTTGAGGTGATCCTTCAGCCGCTTCTCGACGGAGCGGTTGTTGCGGTTCTCCTCCATGTCGATGAAGTCGATGACGATCAGGCCGGCGAGATCGCGAAGCCGGAGCTGACGGGCAACCTCTTCGGCCGCTTCCAGATTGGTGTGTAGCGCGGTGTCCTCGATCGAATGCTCCTTGGTGGAGCGACCCGAATTGACGTCGATGGCTACCAGCGCCTCGGTCTGGTTGATGATGATGTAGCCGCCGCTCTTTAGCGTCACCTGTGGCTGCAGCATGCGGTCGAGCTGCGCCTCGATGCCGTTGCGCACGAAGATCGGCGTCGTGTCGCGGAACGGCTGAACCACCTTGGCGTGGCTCGGCATCAGCATGCGCATGAAGTCCTTGGCCTCGCGGTAGCCTTCCTCGCCCGAGACCAGGATCTCGTCGATATCCTTGTTGTAGAGGTCGCGCACCGAACGCTTGATCAGGCTGCCTTCCTCGTAGACGAGGGCAGGGGCGGTGGACTGGAGCGTGAGATTGCGCACGTTCTCCCACAGCCGCATCAGATATTCGTAATCGCGCTTGATCTCGGCCTTGGTGCGGCTCTCGCCGGCCGTGCGCAGTATGACGCCCATGCCTTGCGGCACTTCGAGATCGGCAACGACCTCCTTCAGGCGCTTGCGGTCGACAGCGCTGGTGATCTTGCGCGAAATGCCACCGCCGCGCGCCGTGTTCGGCATCAGCACCGAATAGCGGCCGGCAAGCGACAGATAGGTGGTGAGTGCGGCGCCCTTGTTGCCGCGCTCTTCCTTGACGACCTGTACCAGCAGGATCTGCCGGCGCTTGATCACTTCCTGAATCTTGTACTGGCGGCGAACCGGCTTGCGACGGTTGCGCACTTCTTCCAGGGCATCCTCGGCGCCGACCGACTCGACCTCGTGGTCGTCGTGATGCGAGGACTGTACTTCCTCCAGCATGCCGCGATCACTGTCGCTGGAGGTGGTTTCAGTGGCCTGTTCCGTCTGCGAGACGGACTCGGAAATCACATCGCCGTCGACCGCGGCGGCGATCGATGTCGGGCCACCCTCGCGGGTTTCGGTTTCGTCCTGCTCGGCGGAACCTTCATCATGGCCTGATGTATCGGCATGCCCCGAGGGATCTGAATGTTCCGATGTATCGGCTGCGTGTTCGATGATCTCGGAGGTGTGTGAAATCTCCTCGACAACGATGTCGCCGCTGTCGTTGCCTTCGCTTGGCTCGCCCGAGCCTTCGCCTGCCTCGCCGGTGTCGCGCTTGTGCTCACCGCGCTCGCGGCTCTTGCCGCCGCGCCGGCGTCCGCGGCGTCCGCGATCGCGGCTCTGGCGGTCATCGCCGTCACCATCCTCGTCCTCTTCGTCCTCGGCTTCCTGCGCTTCGGCGCGCAGCAATGCCTGACGGTCGGCGACCGGGATCTGGTAGTAGTCGGGGTGTATTTCACTGAAGGCGAGAAAACCGTGACGGTTGCCGCCATATTCGACAAAGGCTGCCTGAAGGGAGGGTTCGACGCGCGTTACGCGGGCGAGGTAGATATTTCCTTTGAGCTGCTTCTTGTCCTGGGATTCAAAGTCGAATTCTTCGATACGGTTACCGCGTACGACGACAACGCGTGTTTCCTCCGGGTGGGAGGCGTCTATCAGCATCTTGTTGGGCATTATTTCGTTTCCCCCCGGCAGCCGTCAGCCGCAGCTGGCGGGGCAAAGCCCGCTGCTGTGTGTCTGGAGAGTGGGTGCCGGATAATTGAATGTCCGCCGGACGGTGCCTGCGTGTCATGGCGGTGCCGCCCGCTGCCATACTGGCGCGGTTTGATGCGGACCTTTCCATGATTGCGCTTGAAGCCATCGTCACCAGCGGAACCTTTTGAACCAAAGCCCGGAAACCGGACCAGCTTGTTTGCTCATACAGAGCCGGCACGGGAACAAACCCGGCCGTTTTCCTCACGCAGGTGATTCCCCCGCCACGGGAGCACACCTGCGAAATTCGTCGCAATCACCTGAAGCCTTTTCGCCTGAAGCGAAAGGAGCCGCCTTTCATCTGACCCTGTAGCAGGAAGCTGCGGAGGAGGGCGGTTCCAGGATTGCAGTGATCCACTATCGCTTTTATGATTTGGCGGGGTGGAAGGCAACCCCGATTTCCGATGCCGGCAAAAAGCAGTTCCGTAACGTAAGCCTGGGTCCGAACCTCGCGTGAAAAGGCTTGGTTAACCTTCTCTGGATACCAATCGTTAATCGAGTTCGCGGCCTAACCGGCGCTTCGACGAAACGAGCGGGCGCCTGGCGCCAAACCGGGAACGACTGGAAGAGAGATGGGACTGGCAGACTTCACAGACAAGGGATGTCGTGTTGGCGGCCGGATTCTTGTCGCTCTATGTCTGTCGCTGCTGGTGGTGGTTTCCCAAGGCTTTTTCTCCGTTGCCGACGCCGCCGATGCGCCGCTGGTGGCAAAAGGCTACAAGATGGCGGGCGATGCCACCAAGATGCGCATCGTGATGGATTTCGATCGCGAGCCCGATATCAAATGGTTTCTGCTGCGCGGACCCAATCGTCTGGTCATCGATCTGGCGAATACCAGGCTGGCCATCGACGCCAAGGATTTGAAGCCGCGCGGCCTGGTCAAAGGCGTGCGGCTGGGCGCGCTCGGCGAGGGCGCCTCGCGGCTGATCGTCACCGGCAAGGGGCCGTTCGCCGTCGACAAGCTGGACGTGCTCAAGAATGAGGACGGCACCGGCTACCGCATTGCCATCGACATGTCGGCCGCCTCCGAACGGGAGTTCGACGCCGCCCTTGCCAACCAGGCGCTGACCACCGGCTCGACAGTTTCGACCGACAAGGGCGGGCGGGTTGGCACCGGGCCGGTCTCCAATCCCGGTCACCGCTTCACCGTCGTCATCGATCCCGGCCATGGCGGGGTCGATGGCGGCGCCGAGGGTCTGAACGGCACGATCGAGAAGAACGTCACGCTGGCCTTCGCCACGGAACTGCGCGACAAGCTCACCGCCATCGGCAAATACGATGTCTTCATGACCCGCGACACCGATGAATATCTGCGCCTGGACGACCGCGTGCGCATCGCCCGCCAGCATGAGGCCGACCTGTTGATTTCGATCCATGCCGACA
>NZ_PNOT02000325.1 GCF_002879535.1 Mesorhizobium intechi | reverse complement strand
CGCTCCTGCATCCGCACGCAGGACGGCACCGTGTTCGAGCCGATGACGGGCAGGGCGGTTCCGGCTCCCGACAGGGAGCCGGCGGCGGCGCGGCTGGCACGCCTGACCGCCGGGCACTCGATCCGCTCCGGCTGATCCGGCCCGCGAGCCGGCTTTCGCCCCGAACACCCTGACCGTGGCCCGGACCGGGCCTGAACCCTGACGCCTGGCCGACGGCGCGCTTGCAAGCGCGGCGAAGGCGGACCCCTGGATGGAGCCTGGAATGGCAAGCTACAGCGACGCCGAACTGCAAGAGATCGCACACTGGCTGAAGGAGGGGCTTTCGGCCTCGAGGATCGCGGCGGCGTTCAGCGCGCTGCGCGGCAGTCCGGTCTCACGCAACGCCATCATCGGCATCGTCCACCGCAACACCGTGCTCGGCGCGATCGGCTTTGCCAATGGCCGGGGGATGCCGCCGGCCGCGAGACAGGCCGCCGGCGAGCAGGCAATACGCAAGCCGGCGTCCGCAAAGCGGGCAAATGGCAAGGCCAGCGGCGAGGCGGGGGCGCAAAAGCGCGCCGGCGTCGATGCCGTCGAGGACGCGCGCAAGAACAAGGCGCGGACCAGGCGCGATTCCTCGCCGGCCTGGCTGCCGCCACGCCTCTTCGTCCGCGAGGTGGGCGTGCTGATCGCCGATGGCGAGGCCTACCGTCTAGAGGTGCCCGCGCCCCAGCGTGGACCGATCGGCCGCCAGCCGCATGGCGTGGCGATGCGCTTCATCGATTGCCTGTTCGACCGCTGCCGCGCGCCGCTCGACCTGGCGCTGGAAGAGAACCCGGAGAACGACGCGCCGGGCGGCCGGCCTGGCGCCGACATGCTGTGCTGCGGCATGCGAACCAAAGGGCGGAAAAGCTACTGCGTCTACCATCAGGCGCGGTTTCAGCGGCGGGTTTGCCAGTGAGCTTACCTCCTCCCGCTCACGGGGCGAAGGTGCCGGCAGGCGGATGAGGGGCAGCGCGCGTTAACACAGGAAAAAACTCTGTGAGATGGACTTGGACAGGGCAAATGCCACTTGCCGAAACGCTGGCACCGCTGCTCTCTCCCCTTGAACGGGGAGAAAGACGCCTATTTCGGCATCTGCCGGCCTTGCTTGGGCATGCGGCTTTGCACGCTGCGTGCCTCGAGCCGCATGGCCGGGCCACCCTCGGCAACCAGGATGCCGGAGACGCGGGCAAAGCCGGTGAACACCTTTATCGCGTCGGATTCGGAGATTTGCGCGGCGATCGCGGCACTGCAGGCGTTGAGCGCGCTGCGATAGACGTGGCCGCGCCGCTCGATCGGCCAGCGCTGCAGGAAATCGGCGGCATCGCTGACGGTGTCGATCTCCTCGACATGCCCTTCCAGGCTGACTTTCAGCGGCACTCCGGTTTTCAGCGTACCCACGGCGTTCACCTTCGATCTGAGCGAGACTATAAAGCCCGCGCTTATAAACGCGCAAGGCCGCCACGCGGTTGCATGGCCCCGGATTCACGGGCCGGCGGCGGCGTCGAGCCAGTCATGCGCGCGGCTTCTCGGCTTCACCACCAATACGCCCTGTTGCCTGGCGGTCTTGCTGAAGGCCTCGAAAGCGGTGCGCGGGCAGCAACTGCCCTCGACTGCCAGGCGGACCAGCCTTGCGGCCTCCATATAGGCGGGTGCGGTCTTATCGGGCCACTGGTGTCGCAATGCCGTCTCGGCGTCGGCCACCGAGCCGACCAGCATGGTCTTGTTGTCGCAGAAACGCAGCGTAATCGGCATGAACGCCGTCATCGGCAAACCTCCCCTTGGAATCGACGCGTCATAACGTGCGGGCCGGCGGCTGGTTCCATTAGCTTGCGTGCAGGCATGGCATGAGCGAGCGGCCCTTCATGCAGCTCTACGTCTCCGATTTCGTCGGCGACACCTTGCAGCTCTCCACCGAGCAGATCGGCGCCTACATGCTCATCCTCATGGCGATGTGGAACGCCGGCGGCCGGCTCCCCGACGACGACGCCAAGCTCGCGCGGGTCGCGCGCCTTTCCCTGAAAAGATGGCGCGCCATCAGCGCCGATCTGTTGAGCTTCCTCGAGCGCGAGGCGGGCGAGGTCGGCCACAAGAGGCTGACGAAGGAGCTGCACAAGGCGCGGGTCAAAAGCGAGACGAGGGCCGCCGCCGGCGCACGCGGCGGTGCCGTCACGGCCTTGAAAACAAAGGCGCATGGGGCGGCAAATGCCGGTGTTTTGCCGCGGCATTTTCCAGACTCCAGAAACCAGAGTGAAAAAGCTCCCGCTTTTTCAGGCGAAAACAACCGGGATCCCTCGGCCCAAGGAGAACGAGATTCCTTCTGTCGCGACAGCAGGCAGCGTTCTTCATCGCGCGCAGCCAGTGCCAAGAAACCGCCCGGCTGGCAGCGCCCGAAGACCCACACCGACGCCGCCAACGCCATCATCGAGGAGATCCGCAGCCATGACCGCAGCCGAACTGCAGCAGGCGACGAAGGCGCTGGCCGCGATGTTCTCATGCTTCCCGCAATCCGCCCTGACTGATGTCGAGATGCAGATGCGCGGCTATCTCGGCGCGGTGCGCGACGCCGAGCTTGCCGATCTGCAGGCCGCCATCCAGCGCTTCGTGCGCGGCGAGGTGAGAAGCGGCAACGCCCAGTTCTGCCCGTCCAGCGCGCAGCTCTGCATCGAAGTGCGGGAGCGCAAAACGATGCGCGAGCTGATTGCGCGGCGGAGCGCGGGGTCCTCGCTCCCACGCCGTGGCGGAGAGGTTGCCCGGCGAAGCCCGGTCGGAGAGGAGGACCCCATCGACCAGGCCAAAGCCGGCTGAGAATGGAGCACGAGATTACTTGTTTCGCCGTGCCGCCTTTTGTTCGACCGTCGGCGCAGCCCCCGGTCCGCCTCGCCCGTTCCACCTTCCCCGCTTCACGGGGGTGAGGAACCCAAGTTCTGCAAGGCCCGGCTCACTATCCAACACCCCAAACCCAAAGGAGGCACCTCATGCCCAAGAAAGCCAAAGCCGCCAGACCGCAGGCGCCGAAACTGCCGCAGGGCGAGGCAGAGCAGGTGCGCATCCGCCGCGAGCTCGGCCATGATTTCGCGCTCGTCGACGACGCCTTCGGCCGCAAGCGGCTGGCCGCCGGCACGGCGGAAGCGCGGCGCGTCTACGAGGTGTCGAATGACGGCTATACCTCCACCGGCGGCATCGTGCGGGTGCGCAATGTCGACCCGCTCCTGGGCATCACCTCGCTGTCGCGCCAGCAGCGCGAGGCCGGCCAGCGCTATCGCCAGGATTTCCAGTGCAGCCAGCAGGCGAGCGTGAGACCGATGCGCTGGAGCGAGCGCGTCGACGGCGGCCGCCATGGCGGCGGCATCGCCGACAGCGTGCTCGATGCCGGCCGCGCGCATGCCGCCGCCACAAGGGCGCTGGGGCATTGGGAGGTCGCGGCGGTGGTGCGGCAAGTCTGCTGCGTCGGCGGCTCGATCAAGAGCCTGGCGGAGCAGACAGGCGAGGGCAGGGACGTGGTGACGAAGCTCCTGAAGGTCGGGCTGGACCTGCTGGCGGTGCACTATGGGATGATGATGGGGCGGTGAGGACGAAACGATCCGACCGGCGATGCCGGCCGGATCAGATCACGGGGATCAGCCTATCCGCAGACGCGGACTTCCTCGACGATCCTGTGATGGTGGCGCCAGTGATTGATCACTTCGATGTGGCAGCGGTGGTGCCGGTGGAAATAACGCGGCCTGTAGCCGTCATCATAGGAATCGTAGGGGCTATAGACATAGCGGCCGCCATAGCCTCCATAGCCATCGTAATAGTCATTGCCGTAATAATTGTCGAAGCCGCCGATGCCGATAAAGACGTGACTGCGGGCGGCGGCCGGGGCGATCATCGCCGCCGCCGAAGCAATGGCGATAACCGATACAAGCAGGAGCTTCTTCATGGCTACCTCCTTTTCAGGTTGATCTAATATAACTCCCGGGAGGCCGGCTCGTTCCACGGTCGGGACGGATGTTTGCGCAAAGGGGGCGGACACGCCGCCCCTGATCAGCCTGCCGGCACCTGCCCTTCGCATCGGAAAGCCAGGCAAATTGGCTTTCCATCGGCTGCGCGGACCACGCTCACCCCGCGGAGAGGGGGGCGAATTTTTCAGAACAACGCCTTCTCCAGCGGCCCCTCCAAGGTCTCGGCAAAGGCCGTCGCCAGGTGATGCCGGTCACGAAATGCCAGCTTGCCCGATATGAAAACGTGACACTGCGTGGGGCCGCAGAAGCGGTCGGTGAGGTCGACATAGAGCGTGTCGGGCACGCTTTTGACCACGGCGCGCTCTTGCGCCGCCGCACCGTCATTGGCGGCCTGCGCCCTCGGCGTGTCGCAGCGCGAGGGAGCCTCGCGCCACCACAGGGCGCGCGCCACGCAGGAATTGGCGAAACTGTCGCCGATCGGTGTGTCGCGGATGACGGCGGTCTCGACGCTGGCCTGGCTGAAGGCCTGCAGGGTGGAGCGCAGGCCGTCCTGCCAGCGCGCGGTCTCGGCCTTGCGGCCGGCGGCGGGCATGTCGCGCGTCAGGTTGCCGATCGAGAATTCCGAGATCACCACGAGGCGCGGCTTGCGGCGGATGATGTCGGCGATCGCCTGTTCGCGCCAGGCGTCGCATTCGGTGTAGTCGCGCTTCAGCACCGTGTTGAAGGTCGAGAGCCGCGAAGCGCGGCACGAGGACTTGAGATAGGTGACCACCTTGGTGTCGTTTCGCCTGGCCGCCTCGACCAGCGGGGTCGACCAATGGTCGGCGTGCGAATCGCCGAACAGCACGATTGTGTGGGCAGCATCGACCGGGCCGAAGGTGCAGGGTTTCGGCTTCACCGTGTGGAAGTCGAGCAGGCAGTTCTTGTCCACGGCCCGCGCGATGGAGGGCTGTTCGGCGGCCGCCTCGATGCCGCGCTGGGCGGGATCGATGTTGCGAGTCGCCAGATGCGCATTGGCATAGGCCGCCGCCACGCCCACGCCTGTCAGGGCCAGGGCGGGGGCCAGCGCTCGAGCGCCCGCCGTCACCCAGCCGCCGCGCCGCGCCGGATTCTCGATCAAATGATAGGTGAGGAATGCCAGCGCCAGCGCCAGCACGACGCAGCCGAGGCGCTGCGAGGTGGTGAGATCCGGCGCCAGCATGCCGGCATAGACGATGACGGGCCAGTGCCAGAGATAGAGGGAATAGGAGAGCGTACCGACCCATTGCAAGGGCGGCAGGGAAAGCAGGGAAGCGGGCGCGAGGGCCTGCCGGCGGGCTGACTGCTTGTCGCGTTCTTCGCCGGCGCCGCTCAGCAGCACCAGCATCGTGCCGGCCACCGGCAGCAGCGCGTACCAGCCGGGGAAGGGCAGGTCTTCGCTCAAGCAGAGATAGGCCACCGCGATCATGGCGAGGCCGAGCCAGCCCCCCGCTGTCCGCAGCCATGGCCGCTGTTGCCACAAGGCTGCCGGCGCCAGCGTCGCCAGGCCGCCGGCGGCGAACTCCCAGGCGCGCAGCGGCGAGAAGTAGAAGGCCCAGGCCGGCGAGAGGCTGGTCAGCCACAGGCAGGCGGCGAAGGAAGCGAGGCCGGCGACGCCGATCACCACGACAGCCATGTGCCGGCCCGGACGCAGCCAGGCAGCGAACAGCAGCAGCGCCGGCCAGACGAGATAGAACTGCTCCTCCACCGACAGGGACCAGAAGTGGATGAAGGGATTGCTCAAGGCGTCGGCCGCGAAATAGTCGAACGACCAGCGCAGCAGCCACAGATTGATGGCGTAGGTGGACGCATACATCGCGCCGCGCGAATAGAGCGCCTGCTCCTGCGGCGCCAGGATGAAATAACCAGCGCCAAGCGTCGCCAGGATCACGAACAGGGCCGCCGGCAGCAGGCGCCGGACGCGCCGGGCGTAGAACCGCCAAAGGTCGAGCCGGCCGGTCTCGGTGATCTCGCCCATAAGGTGCGTGGTGATCAGCCAACCGGAGATGACGAAGAAGATGTCGACGCCGGCAAACCCGCCGGGGAGCGCCGACAGGCCGAAATGATAGGCCACGACGCCGCCGACCGCCAGCGCGCGCAATCCCTGTATATCAGGCCGAAACGATGCCGCCACGACAGCTCCTTCGTTGCTTCAAGCCCGCCCGCGTCTCGGCCTGGCCGGCCGATATCGCAATGCAACATGCTTTTTGCAGTGCAACATGGCCAGAACAAGGAAAGGATCGGTGAGGGCGGCGGCTTCGCCGGCCGACACTCAGCCTGGCACCCGCGCACGGCGCGCGGCGTAGAGGCCCGCCGCTGCCGCGAGGATGACCAAAGCGGCGAAGATCGCCAGCTTCTGCGGTGTCGCGCCCTGCGGCCCGAAGGCGACGGCATGCATGGTGCGGCCGGGAATGAAGGTCAAAAGCCCGGTGATGATGAGCCCGAACATATAGGTGCCCTGCATGATGCGGCGGTGGGCGGCGATGTTGCCGCCGCGCGCCGCGCGCACGCCGCGCCACAGCATGACCAGGACCAGCAGCGACAGAAGGTGGATCGGGCTGAACGGCCCCCACAGCCGGATCGTCCAGATGAACAGGCCGGAGCCGGCGACCGTCGCCATCAGCGCCACCCAGATGCGGCCAAGCGCGCGGTGCAGCGGGTCGCCCTTGGTGCGCCAGAGCTGCATGGCGCCGAGCAGCAAGGCGGCGATGGCGATCAGCGCGTGGATCTGGATGACGGGTGAGGCGTTAAACAAAGGGCTGAGCGACATCGGTGTTCTCCGCGAGATGGCGGATTATCGCCGAGGGCGCACCGGAC
>NZ_PNOT02000101.1 GCF_002879535.1 Mesorhizobium intechi | reverse complement strand
GGCGCAGGATACCGTTCTGCATCTCGCCGCCCAAGAAGGTTCTGTGGAAGACCTTGAACTCCAGGACGTGCTCAAGATCGGCTACAAAGACATCAAGTGCGTGGAGTCCGGCGGCCCCGAGCCGGGTGTCGGCTGCGCCGGCCGCGGCGTCATCACCTCGATCAACTTCCTCGAGGAGAACGGCGCCTATGACAATGTCGACTATGTCTCCTACGACGTGCTGGGCGACGTGGTGTGCGGCGGCTTCGCGATGCCGATCCGCGAAAACAAGGCCCAGGAAATCTACATCGTCATGTCCGGCGAGATGATGGCGCTCTATGCCGCCAACAACATCGCCAAGGGTATCCTGAAATACGCCCATTCGGGCGGCGTGCGGCTCGGCGGGCTGATCTGCAACGAGCGCCAGACCGACCGGGAGCTCGACCTCTCCGAGGCGCTGGCCGCCAGGCTCAATTCCAAGCTCATCCACTTCGTGCCGCGCGACAACATCGTCCAGCACGCCGAACTGAGGAAGATGACGGTAATCCAGTATGCGCCGGACTCCAAACAGGCAGGGGAGTACCGCGCGTTGGCCGAGAAGATCCATGGCAATTCGGGCCAGGGCACCATCCCGACCCCAATCACCATGGAGGAGCTCGAGGACATGCTGCTCGACTTCGGCATCATGAAGACGGACGAGCAAATGCTTGCCGAGCTTCAGGCCAAGGAAGCGAAATTGGCCGTCGCTCAGTAACCGCCGCTACCGACGGGGGGCGCCGACCGTGACCTGGCGCCCCTTTCTACGAAACAAGGCCTCGTCGGCGAGGCGTTACCCTAACCTTGAAAGGGGCAGGTCCCATGGGCCTCGACTATGAGAATGACGGCGCTTTGCATGCGAAGCTTATCGAAGACGTGCTGTCCCAATATCCAGACAAGGCGGCGAAGCGTCGCAAGAAGCACCTCAGTGTCGCAACGAGCCAGGACGAGGCTGGAGGGGAGGACAAGGGCCTTTCCGAATGCGACGTCAAATCGAACATCAAATCCATTCCGGGCGTGATGACAATCCGCGGCTGCGCCTATGCCGGCTCCAAGGGCGTGGTGTGGGGTCCGGTCAAGGATATGGTCCACATCTCGCATGGGCCAGTCGGCTGTGGGCAATATTCCTGGTCGCAACGCCGCAACTATTACGTCGGCACGACGGGCATCGACACATTCGTGACAATGCAGTTCACCTCCGACTTCCAGGAGAAGGACATCGTTTTCGGCGGCGACAAAAAGCTGGAAAAGATCATCGACGAGGTCGAGGACCTGTTTCCGCTCAGTGGCGGCATCTCGGTGCAGTCCGAATGCCCGATCGGCCTGATCGGGGACGATATCGAGGCAGTGTCGCGCAAGAAGGCCAAGGAGCACGAAAAGACGATTGTACCGGTGCGCTGCGAAGGTTTCCGCGGCGTTTCACAATCGCTCGGCCACCACATTGCCAATGATGCGATCCGCGATTGGGTCTTCGACAAGGACGATGTCGATTTCGAGTCCGGCCCTTACGACGTCAATGTCGTTGGCGACTACAACATTGGCGGCGATGCCTGGGCTTCGCGAATCCTGCTTGAGGAGATTGGACTTCGGGTGGTCGGCAACTGGTCGGGCGACGCCACGCTCGCCGAGATAGAGCGCGCGCCCAAGGCCAAGCTCAACCTGATCCACTGCTACCGGTCGATGAACTACATCTGCCGGCACATGGAGGAAAAGTACGGCATCGCCTGGATGGAATACAATTTCTTCGGCCCCACCCAGATCGAGGCCTCCCTGCGCAACATCGCCAAGCATTTCGGCCCGGAAATCGAGGAGAAGACCGAAAAGGTCATCGCCAAGTACCGGCCCTTGGTCGATGCCGTCATCGCCAAGTACCGACCGCGCCTCGAAGGCAACACGGTGATGCTCTATGTCGGCGGGCTGCGTCCTCGTCACGTCATCACTGCTTACGAGGACCTCGCTATGGTGATCGTCGGCACCGGCTACGAGTTCGCCCACAACGACGACTACCAGCGCACCGGCCATTACGTGAAGAATGGCACGCTCCTCTATGACGACGTCACCGGTTACGAACTGGAGAAGTTCATCGAAGGCATCCGCCCTGATCTCGTTGGCTCCGGTATCAAGGAGAAATACCCGGTGCAGAAGATGGGCATCCCGTTCCGCCAGATGCACTCTTGGGACTACTCCGGCCCGTATCACGGCTATGACGGCTTCGCCATCTTCGCCCGCGACATGGATCTGGCCATCAACAACCCGGTCTGGGGTCTCTACCGCGCGCCGTGGAAGAAGATGAAGGACGCACCGCTGAGGGCGGTCGCCGCCGAATGAGGACTGGCCTCCCTGCCAGGCAGGGAGGCCGATAAATGCTCGGGGGCACTCGATCCGCGGAGGCCCTTCAAAGTTTCGATGTCCCTGTGCTGCCGCTTGCCGCGGCCAGATGGAAAAGGTGACCACCATGCCGCAATCGGCCGAAAAAGTTCTCGACCATGCTCCCCTGTTCCGCGAGCCGGAATACAGACAAATGCTTGCCGAGAAGAAGCTGAATTTCGAATGTCCGCACCCTGATCAGATCGTCACCGACCAACGCGAATTGACCAAGACTTGGGAATACCGCGAAAAGAACCTCGCTCGCGAGGCGCTTGTCATAAACCCCGCCAAGGCCTGCCAGCCGCTCGGCGCGGTGTTCGCGGCCGCGGGCTTCGAGCGGACCATGTCTTTCGTCCATGGTAGCCAGGGCTGCGTTGCGTACTACCGCTCGCATCTGTCGCGACATTTCAAGGAGCCTTCGTCAGCGGTTTCCTCCTCGATGACCGAGGACGCGGCAGTGTTTGGCGGCCTGAAGAACATGGTCGACGGGCTCGCCAATACCTACAAGCTCTACGACCCCAAGATGATCGCTGTCTCGACCACCTGCATGGCCGAGGTCATTGGCGACGACCTGCGCAGCTTCATAGAGAACGCCAAGAACGAAGGCTCGGTCCCCTGCGACTTCGACGTGCCTTTTGCTCATACGCCTGCCTTCGTCGGCAGCCATGTCGATGGCTACGACGGCATGGTGAAGGGCGTGCTGGAGCATTTCTGGAAGGGCAGCGAGCGCTCGCAAGCCGCTGGGACCATCAACATCATTCCAGGCTTCGACGGATTCTGCGTCGGAAACAACCGGGAACTCAAGCGCCTCCTCGACCTGATGGGTGTTACCTATACCGTCATTCAGGACGCCTCAGACCAGTTCGACACGCCGTCGGACGGCGAATACCGCATGTATGACGGTGGCACCAAGATCGAAGACGTGAAAGGGGCGCTCAACGCGGAGGCGACACTGTCGCTGCAGCATTACAACACCCGCAAGACGCTGGAATATTGCAACGAGGTCGGGCAGGCGACGGCATCCTTCCACTATCCGCTGGGTGTCCAGGCGACCGACGAATTCCTTATGAAGGTCTCGGCGATTTCCGGCCAGGAGATCCCCGAGACAATCCGGATGGAGCGCGGCCGACTAGTTGACGCCATGGCGGACAGCCAGTCATGGCTGCACGGCAAGAAGTACGCAATCTATGGGGATCCGGACTTTGTCTGCGCGATGGCCCGCTTCGTCATGGAGACCGGTGGCGAGCCGACACATTGCCTCGCGACCAACGGCACATCGGCCTGGCAGGTCGAGATGAAGGAATTGCTTGCATCCTCGCCCTTCGGCCAGGATGCCCAGATCTGGGCGGGCAAGGATCTCTGGGCGATGCGTTCGCTGCTGTTTACAGAGCCGGTGGACCTGCTGATCGGCAATTCCTATGGCAAGTATCTGGAGCGCGACACCGGCACGCCGCTGATCCGGCTGATGTTTCCAATCTTCGACCGGCACCATCACCATCGCTTTCCCCTCATGGGCTACCAGGGTGGATTACGCGTGCTGACGACGATCCTCGACAAGATATTCGACAAGCTCGATCGCGAGACGAGCGAAACGGGCGTGACGGACTATTCCTATGACCTCACCCGCTAAGCCCGTGCCGGCTTTTCGCCGAGGCCGCCCATGCCCAATGGACTTCGGAGACTGACGCAATGACCTCGCTCAGTGCCAAGATCCAGGACGTTTTCGACGAGCCCGCCTGCGATACCAACCGCGGCAAGGATGCCAAGGCGCGCAAGGAGGGCTGCTCGAAGCCGCTGACCCCCGGGGCGGCAGCCGGCGGCTGCGCCTTTGACGGCGCCAAGATCGTCCTGCAGCCCATCACCGACGTTGCGCACCTGGTCCATGCGCCGCTCGCCTGCGAGGGCAATTCCTGGGACAACAGAGGCGCAGTTTCGTCCGGGCCAACCCTGTGGCGGACAAGCTTCACAACCGATCTCACCGAACTCGACGTCGTGATGGGGCAGGGCGAGCGGAAGCTGTTCAAGGCGATCCGCGAGATAAAGGAAACATATGCGCCGCCGGCAGTCTTCGTCTATTCGACCTGCGTGACGGCGCTGATCGGCGACGACATCGAGGCCGTGTGCAAACGCGCGGCCGAAAAATTCGGCTTGGCCGTGGTGCCGATCAATGCGCCGGGCTTGGCTGGCTCCAAGAACCTCGGCAACAAACTCGCCGCCGAAGCGTTGCTCGATCATGTCATCGGCACGGTGGAACCCGACGACGCCGGGCCCTACGACATCAACATCCTTGGCGAATTCAACCTCTCAGGCGAATTCTGGCTGGTGAAGCCGCTGCTTGATCGGCTCGGTATCCGGGTGCGCGCCTGCATTCCGGGCGATGCGCGTTACATCGACGTTGCATCCGCGCACCGCGCCCAGGCGGCTATGTTGGTGTGCTCGAGCGCAATGATCAATCTGGCCCGCAAGATGGAGGAGCGCTGGGACATCCCGTTCTTCGAGGGCTCCTTCTACGGCATAACCGATACCTCGGAAGCACTTCGCAACATTGCTGAGCTGCTGGTGAGGAAGGGCGCCGATGCGGAGATCCTCGATCACACAGAGACGCTGATTGCCGAGCAGGAGGCGATTGCGTGGAGGAAGCTCGAGGCCTACCGCCGGCGGCTTCAAGGCAAGCGCGTGCTGCTCAATACGGGCGGCGTGAAGTCCTGGTCAGTCGTCCACGCCCTGATGGAGATCGGCATGGAGATCGTCGGCACCTCGGTCAAGAAATCCACCGTCGAAGACAAGGAGCGGATCAAACGGATCCTCAAGGACGAAAACCGCATGTTCGACCAGATGGCAGCGCGCGATCTTTACGCCATGCTCTCAAAACACAAGGCCGACATCATGCTGTCGGGCGGGCGCACGCAATTCGTCGCCCTGAAGGCCAAGACACCCTGGCTCGATATCAACCAGGAGCGCCAACATCCTTATGCCGGCTATGACGGCATGGTGGAACTTGTACGGCAGATCGACCTCGCCATTCATAACCCAATCTGGGGCCAGGTGCGGGAGCCGGCGCCGTGGGATTGCCAGCCTGCCGGGGAGGACGATCTGGCGAGCACGAAGAACGGGACCGCGACTGTGAACGCTTTCAACGAATTCGCCGGCGCGACGGCTCACCGCTCCGGCAACCGTTGAGGAAATCCGATGGTCCGCATCCTTCGCAATACCAAATCAGCGGCGGTCAACCCGCTGAAGTCGTCGCAGCCGCTGGGTGCCGCCTTCGCTTTTCTTGGAGTCGAGGGTGCGATGCCCCTGTTCCATGGCAGCCAAGGCTGCACCAGCTTCGCGCTCGTGCTCTTCGTGCGGCATTTCAAGGAAGCGATCCCCTTGCAGACAACGGCGATGGATGAGGTGGCAACCATACTCGGCGGAGCGGACCATCTGGAAGAGGCGATCCTCAACCTCAAAACCCGCACTAAGCCAAAGCTGATAGGAGTGTGCACGACCGCGCTGGTGGAGACCCGTGGCGAAGACTGCGCGAGTGATATCGCCAACGTCAAGCTGAAGCATGCGGAAGAGCTCGCGGGTACGGAGGTTGTGCTGGCCAACACGCCTGATTTCGGCGGCGCTATCGAAGAAGGCTGGGCCAAGGCTGTCGCGGCGATGATCGAAGGGATTACACGGTCGGGCGCACGGACCCGGCAGCCGAAGAAGATCGCGATCCTGCCCGGATGCAACCTCACTGTCGCTGACGTCGAGCATTTGCGTGACATGGTTGAAAGTTTTGGGCTCAAGCCGGTTATCCTGCCGGACGTCTCCGGCTCACTCGACGGCACGGTTCCTGACCGCTGGGTAACCACTACCTATGGCGGCACCAGCGTCGAGGAAATCCGCGAGCTTGGCACGGCCGCGCAATGCATCGTCATCGGCGAGCACATGCGCCACCCGGCGAAAGTACTGCACGGGTTGACCGGCGTGCCGTTCGCGGTGTTCCAGTCGCTGACCGGATTGCGGGCTGTCGACCGGTTCGTCTCGCTGCTATCGGCGGTTTCGGGCGCGGCGGTGCCGGCCCGGGTTCGCCGTCACCGGGCGCAATTGCAGGATGCGTTGCTTGACGGACATTTCCATTTCGGAGGCAAGAAAATTGCGATCGCTGCTGAACCAGACCAACTCTATCAACTCGCAACCTTCTTCACGGGCATGGGCTGCGAAATCGCGGCGGCGGTCACGACGACCGATATGTCGAAGGTTCTGCAAAAAGTACCGGCGGAGTGGGTTCAGATCGGCGATCTCGGCGATTTGGAAGCTCTTGCAGCGGGCGCGGATCTTCTCGTTACGCATTCCCACGGTCGCCAGGCGTCGCGACGCCTCGGCATTCCGCTCATGCGCGTCGGCTTCCCGATCTTCGACCGGCTCGGCAGCCAGCACAAGCTCACAATCCTCTATCGGGGGACCCGCGACCTGATCTTCGATGTTGCCAACATCTTCCAGGCCAACCAGCACGCGCCGACGCCTGAGGCGCTTGATCCATTCCGGAAACGAGAAATGCCAGATGAGCTCCGTTCGTCGCCTCTCACTCGTCACTGACGAGGTTCATGCACCGATGCCGGAACGACGAGCAGGCGCATTGCGCGTAGCCATCGCCACGCAAGACATGAAGAATCTCAATGCCCATTTCGGGTCCGCCAAGCGCTTTGCTGTCTACGACGTGACGCGCGAGGAGTGGCATCTCGTGGAAGCCGTGGCCTTCGATGACGTTTCCGATGAGAGCGGGAAGCGTCGGACCGAGGGCGATGACCGCGTCACGCCGAAGGTGGAGGCGCTGAAGGGCTGCCATCTGCTGTTTTGTCTGGCCATCGGCGGGCCTTCGGCAGCCAAGGTTATTTCGGCAAAAATCCATCCAATCAAGGTGCCGCAGCCACAAACCATCCAAGAGGTGCTGTTGCGCACGCAGATGATGCTGAGAACGTGTCCTCCGCCCTGGCTGCGCAAGGTGCTGGCCGAAGCTGGTGTCGCCGAAAAGAAACCCTCCTTCGAGGATGAGGACTGAAACAAGGAAAGAGCAAAATGTTTGAAGTCGCGATCAGCCCTGCTGTCAACGATGACGAGGCGGCCCTTGCCAGCCCTTTCGTCAAGTGCCTCGTGCGGCTGATCCTTGCTCAAGATTCGCACGGGTCGTGGGACGGCAAAGCGGACACCGAGTTGCTGGCCGACTTCATCGTCAGCAAGGAACGGCGTCGTACGATCCCGATCATCGGCGATCCCGATCCGGACGTGCTGTGGAGGCTCGACAAGTTTTACACTGCCGTCGCCCTTGCGATCGAGGAGCGCTCCGGCCTGATGGCATCGCCGATGATCGAAATGAGCCATGAGGGGTTCGGGCGCGTGCTTTTCACCGCCGGGCGGCTGGTCGTTCTGTCCAAGACCGTGCGCGACGTCCATCGATTCGGCTTCGAGACGTTCTGCAAACTCGCCGCGGCCGGTACGAAACTGGTCGACGATGCCATCGCAGCCATCGACGCCTATCCCGAGGTGGCACGGGCATGAAACCAATTTTCGAGCATGAGGATCATGTCAGGCCTTGAGGAGCCGCGATGGCCAGCCCACGCGGCCGACGCGGTCGAGGCCAATGTGGTTCTCGGGGTAGCGCTGATGAAGCCACTCGTCCTGATCTGTTCGCAAGATGCGGAGTTCTATCTGTTCCTCAGCCACATACTGGAGGTGGACGGCTTCGTCAGTGAGCCGGCAGGCGGCGCCAAGGAAGCACTTGCAAAGGCCGACGAACGGGAATTCCAGGCCGTGGTGCTGGACTGCGGTCCAACGAGCCTTACCGGGTCCGCAATCTGCGCCCGGCTCAAGCGGGAACCCCGGACCGGCGGCCTGCCCATCATTGCCCTGATCGCGCCCGGCGCCGAGAACCAGCACCTTGATCTGTTGAAGGCCGGCATTGACGAGAGCTTTGTGCGGCCAATGGCGCCGGCCAAGCTGCTCGATTATCTGCGGACGAGGCTGGCGCTGCCGAAGCCGGGTTCAAACGGGATTGAAAACAACAGCTGGCTTTCCTATGGCAGCCTTGAGATGAAGCTCGATGCCCACCGGGTTTGTGGCAATGGCCATGACATCCATCTCGGACCGATCGAGTTCAACGTGCTGCGGCATTTGCTCGAGGCTCCCGGCAAGGTCTTCAGCCGGGACGAGCTGATCGGCGGGGCCTGGCCGGCCAATATCCATGTCGGTCTACGCACAGTTGATGTCCATATCAGTCGGCTCAGAAAGGCACTGGAGACGGCCTCGACCGGTATCGTCATTCGTACCGTCAGGTCGGCCGGCTACTCGCTTGAGAAGCTGGACGGCTGAATCGAGTGCCGGGTCTGGTGCCACTCCTTTTTCCTCGCGCTGTGAGCCGGTCTTGCGGCCTGAAACGCCCTCATCGAACACTCAGGAAGAAGCACGAAAATGGGCTTTAAAACGGTACTCTGTTCGACCGGCGCTGACCATTCCGATCGGGACGTCAGAACTGCTGCCGGCTTGTGTGCGGAGATCGGCGCGCACCTTTCCGTACTGATTATACCCGCTCCGATGCTCCTTATGTCGCATCGGCAGATCGGAGATGGTGTCTCCGAGTGGCCGGTAGGACGTGGACAGGCAATTGCCAGATTGAACGACCGGTTTCGGCAAATCGATCGAGTTACACAGGACGCGGTCAAACTGGAAAAACGCTCCCGAGATATCCACAAACTGCTGGAATCTATGTCTCTCGCCTATGACCTTGACACCGACTATTACGATCCGGCCAGCCTCGGTGAAGTGGCACGACAGCGGGCGCTCTGCGCCGACCTCACGATCATCGGACCGGGGCTCCTCGACGACGAGAATCTCGGACCTCCTGTGGTCAACGGCTGCTTGTTCGATACGGGAAAGCCGGTGCTCGTTGTGCCGAAGGGGGCTGAGGCGACGCTATGGCCACGGCGCGTCCTGGTCGGTTGGGATTCGCGAGTCGAGGCGTCCCGTGCGGTTCGAGAAGCGCTGGGCCTCCTACGCGTTGCTGAGGAAGTTCGTGTCGCCCTGGTCGATCCGAAGGCCAACTACAACGGGAACGGCGCGGAGCCTGGAGCCGACATCGCTGCTTATCTCACTCGGCACGGTGCTCGGGTGTCGGTTGACCTCCTGCCAAGTGCCGGCAAATCGGCGGCCACGGTGCTTGCGCAGCACGCAATCGACATTTCTGCGGACATGATCGTCATGGGCGCCTATGGCAGCCGTCGGCTGCGTGAGCGGCTCTTTGGCGGTGTGACCAGATGGATCTTTGAAAAGCCGACATTGCCGCTGTTTTTGGCTCGATGACGGTTCCGGACCCGCACCGATGCTGTTCAAAGCTCTACTGTGACGCCTGCATTCATACGTAGATGGGCTCCATCGAAATAATCGATCTTACGAAGAGTAACGAACATGAAAAGCATTGCTCGGGAGGCGACGCCCGCCGGAAATCTCTCCAGTCATGCGCAAGGCGGAGGTGGAACGGCCAGAGCGTGACCAGTGTCAGCCTCGACAATGGCGACAGGCTGGAAGTTGGCATCGTCGTCAACTCAGCCGGGCCGAATGCCGGCACGGTGGCTGCCATGGCGGGGCTGGTGTTTCCGGTCGAGCCGCGCAAGCGCAACGTCTTCGTCTTCGAGGCGCGCGAGAAATATGCCGACATGCCGCTTCTGGTTGATCCCTCCGGCATCTATGTCAGGCCGGAAGGCTCGGTCTATCTCACTGGCGGCGCCGAACCGGAAGAAGGCGACGGCCCGGCCGACCCCACCGATTTCGAGGTCGACTGGCCGCTGTTCGAAGAGGTGATTTGGCCGGTGCTGGCGACCCGCATTCCGGCCTTCGAGGCCATCAAGGCGACCCGCGCCTGGGCCGGGCACTACGATTACAACACGCTCGACCAGAACGCGGTGATCGGGCCGCACCCAGAGGTCGGCAATTTCCTCTTCGCCAACGGATTTTCAGGCCACGGTCTGCAGCAGGCCCCGGCGGTCGGCAAGGCGCTGGCCGAGCTTCTCGTGCACGGCGGCTACCGCACGGTCGATTGCTCCGCGTTTGGGTACAGCCGTGTCGCCGGCGTTCAGGGAATTGAATGTGATCTAACGCTGGCGGGACAGCCCCCTCTCTGGCCTGCCGGCCATCTCCCCCGCAAGGGGGGAGACCGGCAGCTTCCCTGGCGGCTCCAAACTTCTAGCCTTGGAGATTGGCGAAGGCAGCGATGACGGCCAATCTCCCCCCTTGCGGGCGCGGTCAGCGGGGTCGTTGCCTTTGGCGATGCATGTCGTGGCTGGACCGGGTGAGGTGAGTCCGGCCCGTCTACCCAGCCTCTGCGCCCGCCCCGAAGCCGCTCGCCCGCTCAGCGCTATGAGGGCGCGCTCGCGAGCGGCTTCGCGAACGCTGCGCTACAGCACGTGCAGGGACGCGACCCCAGTGAAGGCATACTCCAGCGTGGATTCGCCAATTCCGTTTCGTTGGCCCCTCAAGCCGGTCTTCCAACCGAAGGCCGAACGCGCCAATTCGCCAGCCAACTCCATCAACGATTGTCTAAATCCGCAACCTGGGGCGGTTCGCTCGTTTGCTTGAGCACGGCACAGACGGGATCGCGAGTACGATGCCGCGGAATGGGAACGCACCCATACTTGGGCACGAGGGCCCCGAGCCAAAGCGCATCGCGCCAATCGGCGTCGTCACGTTCGAGATACATCACCGGCTGCTCGGCGCTTTTACGCTCGCATATGCGCCGGCACGCCGCTGGCGATCGATGACGCATCTGCCGACGAGGCTGCTCGTTCCACGAAAAAGCGATAAGCGCGAGATCAATGGGCAACCTCGTCGGGATCGAAAAGAGCGCTAAACCGGGTTGCTAGATCAATCCAGGGTGCCGCGTCGCCGCTCTCTGAAGCTATTCGAACGACCGCCGCCAGATAATCGGTAAAAGCCTTCAGTCTTATGGCGCCTTGCTCTGAGAGGCAGTCAATGGCGTCAAGCCGCTGGTAAACGGCAGCGAGCATATGTTGCACCAAAAGCAGGGAGGATGGGCAAGGGCAATCGCTCTTACTCGCGAGGCGCCTGCACTCGCTGCAAAGCGGCGGAATGTCCTCTAAGGCTAGGTAGCTGGAAAGACGTTGTATGAGATTGTCAGTGGCGTTCCTTGTCGAGAAGCCGTCCACCAGCTCCCCATCGCGTTGGTTCAATGAGATATCACTGTAAAAGTTCATGGTTCTTCCTTTCCGATGGCGAGGCTAGGCTTCCGCGAGATAGTCGTGGACGACCTTCCCGAGCGCGAGCGTGAGATCTGCGACGAGGTGTACTGCCGAGACTACTTCCAGCACCGGCAGTTCGGCCACGGGGGCAAGCGCATGCGACCAGAGGTTCAGGGCTGCCGGGCCGGTCCAGGCGCCCCTCAAATGGACGTCCTCTAGATGATATTCCACGAGCTCACAGATGCGCGGCGTGCCGTCGACATGCGGGATAATTTTGAGGAGGAAATTCGGTTCAGCGAGCGAGGCCCTCACGCTCGCGAGGTCGGCGGCTCGGTGCTTGTAGCCCATGGTACCCGTCGCGACGCGGACCGGCCCGTAGTCCAGCGTGCCAACAAGGGTATCCGTCTCCGTTCGGAGCGTTGGGCTAGCGAGCTTCTTGGGAAAGCCCCACAACTCGCGTCCGCCCGCTATCGGCGGATGGTCGTCGAGAAACATGCAGTGGGTATAGCTCCCCCTGCGGCCACAGAAGGAGACAGGGATGACCTGTCCGCCTTCCGTGTAGTCGCCGAAGCCCGTCGAGTCCGGCATGCGAATGAACTCGAACTTGACCATAGGCTCGCACACCTGAAGCGGCTCCGGCACAAGGTCGCGCAGTTTCTGCGGATCGGTGCGATATGTGATGATCAGATACTCCCGGTTGCGGAAGCGATATGGGCCGGCCGGGTAGGCCGGGCTGATCAGGGGCATGGCGAAAGCTTTCCCACGGACGGTATCTTGGTGCATGTTTGAAATTCCTTTGTGCTGGATCAGGTGGGCTTAGATCGGTCTGCATGATGGCGGCGAGGCTCTCCGAGGTGCTGTCGTAGCCATCGCGGACGCGGTTCCATCGCTCCGGTTGTGATCGAGAGGCAAGATTCGAGGTAAAGTGATTTTGTTCCTTATTTGAAGGCGCTGCTTCCCGTCTGCCCTCGTGGTAGGAGGAGGTGGAGTGGCGGCCAGCTCCGATTTGTCCTCATGACGGGGTTTGCGGATCGACGCGCATGCGCCATGCCAAATGAGAAATCGTTCGGTGCCCGCAGGACAGACGGCCTCGGCGAGCCAGTCGAGAGAGAAGGTCTTCGCCTCACGCGGATCAGATACGAATTCCCGAGCACTGCGGTGATGTAGCAGGAAGGCCTGCGACGCCACCAAACCTCTGTCGCGAAAATATGGAGGTGACGCAGTATCCGCCGTCTAGCCAGACAGCATACGCAGCATCCGGCAGCACGCACTCGACGGCCGGCCCCATCGCCGGCTCCAGGAGAAAAGATCAGCTATGAGCCGGCAGGCAGTCGCTGCACGCGGCGGTCAGGTCGTGTAGATCTTCCGCGCACACAGCCGGCGCCGAAATGATGCTAGATGATGAGCCGACGCCAACATTACCGCAGGGGAGACAGCCAAGTCCGTCCTCAAGCGTCTGAAATGCATGTCCAAAAGCTGACAGCGACAAAAACATGTCTGGTCCAAAACCACCGGCCGCCTTGGGCGTGAGGTTTCTCGAAGCCTACTCGTGCAGTTGCTGCGGCTAAGCGCGCTGGCACGGCCTTTGCTGGAGATGCTGCAATATTGAGTTTGACCGCATAAGAACGCGAGACGATTGATGGTCTGCTGCGCCATCTCGGCGGCGCGCCCGCTCCACGGTCACGGCTACACCTTGGCAATGGCTGACGCGCGACTTTGCGGTTGCGCCGCCTGCCGCGCCGATGCGCCCGAAGTTCGTTGATAGTCCGCTCGGCAGATTGAGGAAACCGGCTGTTGACTGCTGCCAAGGCGGCGATGGCTGGGCTCATTCGGACTGTCTTGACCGTCGGTGTCATGAAGCCAAAGACACCATGCTGGACGTTATGCATGACCAAGACGAGTGGGAGTCACAACGAATGATTTTACCGGAACTGCGCTCTGCTATCCCAGCCGGCAGAGTTTTGGAGATAACGACGACCACAGGATGCATCGTGGGATGTTCATATTGTCCGGCAGGACAAGTTCGCTGACCGGCAAAGAAAGGTATCTGATACGAAGCATCTTAGTCTTGGAGATTTCAAGCGCTGTCTGGCGCGCGTACCAGCCTCCGTCGACATTGGTTTTGCCGGGTATTCTGAGCCATGGCTCAATCCCGATTGCACCGAAATGGTCGAGCACGCTTCCGCCAAAGGCCACGGCATCAGGATTTTCACGACGCTTGTGGGAATGAAGGGGCAGGATCTACAACGCTTGCAGGC
>NZ_PNOT02000250.1 GCF_002879535.1 Mesorhizobium intechi | reverse complement strand
CGTGAAATGGGTTGCTGCACGCACGCGCGAAATCGGCCGACCGGGGTATCATCCGGTCTTGCATTTCGATGTGTATGGCTGGATCGGCCAGGAAATTGGCTTGGAGCCGAAACGCATCGCCGACTTTATCTGCAAGGTTGCAGATACCGTCCCGGGTTTCACTCTCAACATCGAGTCCCCGGCCGATTTTGGTTCCACGCAAGCGCAAATTGAGAACTACGCCAAGATCGTGTCGATTTTGGACGACCGGGGTTCCAGCGCTCGCATTGTCGTGGATGAGAGATGCAATACCCTAGAGGATATTAAGCTCTTTGCCGAAGCGAGGGCCACCCATGTGGTCCAAATTAAGACGCCAGACGTCGGCTCAATCGCCGATACGGCGCGCGCAGTTCTCATTTGCAAGGAAAACAAGGTGGGGGCTTATGTCGGTGGGAGCTGTACCGAAACGGATCTGTCCGCCCAGGCTTCAGTCCACGTCTCTGTAGCGACGCAAGCTGACATGATGCTCGCAAAGCCCGGAATGGGTGTCGACGAGGCATTTTCAATTGTCGGCAACGAACAAAACCGGTTGCTGGCGATAATGAACCGTCGTCGGGCTCAAAACGAAAATATCGGATGAAAAGCACGGTGTCACATGCAGCACTCTCTTGAGGGGATCACGGTCGTAGCCGTAGAGCAGGCGGTGGCGGCGCCTTACGCCTCGTCACGGCTTGCGGATGCTGGGGCGCGTGTCATTAAGATTGAGAGGCCGGAAGGGGATTTTGCCCGAAACTACGACAAGTTGGTGCGGGGACAGAGCGCTTACTTCGTTTGGCTCAACCGGGGTAAGGAGTCGGTGTGTCTGGACCTGAGATTGGAAGCGGACCGCTCTGTCCTGGACACGCTCATTGCCAATGCTGATGTCTTCATCCAAAACCTAAAGCCGGGCAGCATAGAAAAACTGGGGTTCGGGTCTGCGGATCTCCGTAAGCGGTTTCCTCGGCTGATCACCTGCGACATCTCTGGTTTCGGGGAGACAGGCCCGTATTCCCATTTGAAGGCATATGATCTCATCGTTCAGGCTGAAACGGGTCTGTGCGCGATCACCGGCAACCAACAAGGGCCCGCGCGTGTGGGGGTTTCAGTTTGCGACATCTCAGCGGGCATGACGGCGCATAGCGCCATTCTTCAGGCGCTGTATCACCGCGAAGTCACCGGCGACGGGACCAGCATCCAGGTGTCACTGTTCGATGCTCTAGCCGATTGGATGAACGTGCCGGTTTTGCAAAATGACTACAGCGGGTATCACACGGTACGCGCTGGCGTGAAGCATCCGTCGCTGGCGCCATATGGCGCCTATCGGTGCGCCGACGGCAAAGAGGTTGTCTTTTCGGTGCAGAATGACCGCGAATGGGTGAATTTCTGCGAGAAGTTCCTCAAGCGAACCGAGCTGACACGCGCACCTGGCTTTTCCGACAACATGGAGCGCTTGGGTAATCGGGTGCAACTTGACGAGATCATCGCGCTGCGCTTTTCCGAACTGTCCTGTCACGAAGCAATGCAGGAGCTTGAGGCAGCCGGTCTGGCATATGGCCGTCTAAACGAGGTGGCCGATGTTTCTGGGCATCCCCACGTTCGCAGGGTAACCGTTGGCACACCCGAAGGAAATATAGAGACGATAGCGCCGGCGGCGATCTTCAACGCGGAGCGTCCCTCGCTGCGCCCGGTTCCGGCTCTTGGCGCTCATACGCAGACTGTCCGGGAAGAGGTTCTGGGGCGTTTGCGCGATAGGGCCGCGTCAGCATGAGCGCGCATCGTGTCGGTAGTTGGACGCGTTCGCGATTTACAGAAAGCGTGACGGTTCCTTGCCATCCAGTGCGGGCACTCGGCAAACTGGCTGCTACCGCCCTCGCTAACATCGGCCGCAGAGGCACTCCGTGATAAAGGACACCGTTCCGGCCGTTGAAAGCCCGACGTCTGTGCCCCGCTGGAGATCTCTGCTCTTCGTTCCCGCCCACGTTTCCCGCTTCGTGGGGACGGCTCATGAAAGATCCCATAAGGCGACGGGCGGCGGAACTCAGGTAAGGTTTCGGGTTCCGACATCCTAACGCCGAGACGTCTCATGAATCTCTCATCCGTTGACGCTGCGCACGGCTGACGAGCGGGATCTGCCGCCCTGCCTGAAGAACGAGATCAAGCGCGAGTGCCACCGCTTGTGGCAAATGATCGAGATGATCATGGAGGTCGAGGCTGAGCAGCGTCAGGCCGCCGCTCCCGGGATCGTCCAACTGAGTCATCTGCGAAAAGATCGAATATGCTGGCTTGGACGGTGCGTTCTTGGCGCATTGTCGGCTCCGGCGGTGGCAGGACTTTGGACTCAGTGGCATGAATCCAAGATACCTGAACCCGCCGGGCCTTGCTCGAGAAAAGTCACGATTCGCTAAACAAAATCAACTATTTACCGTTTATGGACGGAAACTCGTCTAGTCGCGCTTGCAGACTCGATGATGCAGCCAGTTGGCGAAATGGTGCGAGGAGATGGCCTCCGGCTTGACAAAGGTAATGCCCGCATATCTGCGCAAAGCGGCGGTTGTAGCGGCGATCCCTGCCGATGAAGATCGCGCGCTACGAGCGCAAGCATCACCGAGGCTGCGCTTCAAGACGTTGGAGGATCTCAACGGCTGGCTGGCCGACAAATGCGTTGCCTATGTCCTGAGGCCGGCTTTCTTGTGGAAGGCCATGTCGCAGACGCCCCACGCCTTCGCCGTGGCTAGTCTAGGTTGTCGCGCGTGGCGAAGCCGCCATCGGCCGCCGCTTGCCGCGGCGCTTGGCCATAGAAGGCGACGTGGCGCGCCAGCATCGGCAGCAAGCGGTCGCTGTCGGCCGGGTTGCCTGCTTCGATCACCAGATCGAGGATCATGCCGCTCCTGCCGGTGGTCAGGTTGAGTTTGTGGCCGTACTCGGTATGGCGGCTGCCTTTGACGATGATATCGGCATGCGGCTCAAACAGTCTGACCAACTTCTCGCCGGCCGGCACCGGCTCGCGGGCCAACACCCGCCGCTCGCTCTGTCTGATGATGCGTTCGATCAACGATCGATAGTGACAAACCTGGACCTGCCACAGTGCGATGAGCGGAGTGCTCGCCACGGCCAATCGCTCAGTCGCCTGCTTCAGACAGGCCAAGGTCGTGCGGGTGATTGCGATCAGCTCGCGATAGAGTTGGACCCGATTGGGTCGACCGCGCGTGAACTGGATCTTGCGGGCGCGCCTCTTGGCCGCGCGGCAATGATCGCGCCACGATGAGTCGCTGCCGCCGACCAAGGTATCGGCCCGCTTCAACAAGCGCACCATGACCCGCACAGCACGGCCTGGCCCGCTGCACCTGGCGCGGCCTTAATCACTTCAAGGCCTACGTCTGGTCCTCCGTCGTGGCCAACAATCTCGTCCTCTTCACGCGCCTTCGGGCAAGCCGCCCCCCGATGGCGTGCGCCTGACCGTGCCGACGAAGCCATCTTCCAGACAAATCAGCGCACTGATCCCGTCCATACCTTCAAAGGCGATACCAGAAGACGTTAAGCGCTTGCAAACGCTGCAAAATACACGCGTTTATGGACGGAACTAGACTAGGTGATGGAGACGCTGAAAATGGTCGGATTGCTGTCGGCGGTATGCTGGCTCTTGCCCCGGGGTTCTGATCGGTGTCATCGCCGGCCGCAGCTTCGACAACGTCGTCATGCGGGTCATGAATGACCTGATGTCGACCCCATAAGCGACCCAGTTCCTCGCGAGCAAGATAGACTGGGAACGAGCCACCCGTATGGCGACATAGCAGCTGGATTATTCAGTGGGCACAGACACACTTCTTTAGGGGGTGTACATAAGACCTGTATTTTGCAAGTGCTTTTTCCGTCGGTATCGGCTTAGCATGAGTATCTCATTTCAAACTGCATCGGCCTGCGCAATCAGCATTTCAACAAACCACACTTTTTGGCGAAAACCGTCCTCTCTTGGGTAGTATCAATCAGCCGGTGTTGTCGAAAAGTCGATAGGGGAATTTAACGTCAAGAGTTTCCCTCCCCGGACTTATATGTCTCGGGCGCCATTCATCGAAGAGGTTCTCATGAGCTACCGGATCCTGACTGGCTACATCAACCAGGAGACAAACACCTTCAACAAAATACAGACCACGCTCGAACACTTCCGGGCGTCGGGATTGCTCCGGGGTGACGAGATTCCGCCGGCGTGGCGCGGTACGCACACTTCACTGGGTGCTACATTCGAGGCGGCAGAGAAATTCGGCTGGACGTTGTCTCATCCACTCGTCGCCTATGCGAACCCAGGGGGCATAGTGACGGGGGAAACATTTGAGCAGCTTTGCGACTGGTTCCTTACAGGGCCAAAGGCTGCGATGGAGCGCTCTTCGAGTTGCATGGGGCTATGGTTGCCGAGGGCTGCGAAGACCTTGAAGGCGAGATCCTTGCACGACTGCGTACTGTGCTCGGGCCGGACTCGCCGATCGTCGCTACGCTCGACCTACACGCCAACGTCACGGCAAAGATGGCGGCAAACGCCTCGGCGCTGATTGCCGTGCGGACGTATCCTCACATTGACTATTATGAACGCGCCTGGCAGGGCAGCAGAACTGCTCGACCGCGCTCTGCGTGGTGAGATTCGTCCCCGGACGGTCATCGCCAAGCGCCCGATGGCGCATGGTCTCGATGGCGGGCGTACAGGTAGGCCCGATGCGCGAGCTGATCAACCGCGGAGAGGCGTTGGAGTCCTCCGGAAAGGCACTGGTAGTGAGCGTCTGCGCTGGATTCGAACTGAGTGACATTTACGATGTCGGGCCCAGCGTCACGGTTACTGTCGATGGCGACACCACCGCGGCGCAGCGCATTGCAGAGGAATTTATGGATTACGCATGGCAGACACGTGAGTTTGTCTCCTCCCCTTGGACATCAGCCACCGCTGCCCAAGCAGTAGAGCAAGCAAAAGCCGGCGAATTGAATGCCAAAAAGCCCTTGGTGCTCGCTGATAACAGCGACAATCCGGGCGGCGGTGCATACGGAGATGCTACGGATCTGCTGCGAGCTATGGTCGCGGCCGACCTCCAGAACGCGGCCTTCCATGCGATCTTCGATCCGGCGGCGGTTCAGGCCGGCATCGCCATCGGTGTGGGGAACAGGGGGCGGATCGCTCTTGGTGGCAAGCATGCCCCTGAGATGGGCGGTGGACCGCTCGACGTCGAAGCGCAGGTGGTGTCAATAACTAGCGGACATTTCCGCTGCTATGGCCCTTCGTTTCTTGGCGGAGGCGTGTGGAACAGCTTCGGGCCGAGCCTGATGCTCCGTGTGGGCGGCATCGAAGTCGCGGTAATCTCGCGAAATTGCCAAGGAGTCGACCTTGCGCAACTTACCTCTCTTGGCGTGGACCCGCTTCACTGCGCGACTATCGCGCTCAAGTCATCTCATCATTTCCGCGCGGCCTTCGAACCGATCGCACGCGAAGTGCTCATGGTGGACGGCGGTGGGATGTTGGGTTCAGAACTCCTGTCAAGGTTGCGCCATGTCCGCCGCCCGATCTGGCCACTTGACGACATCAAACTCTAGGATACGGACGAATTAGGCCCGTGCAGGCCAGAGCAGAGTTTGTTAGAAACTGCGCCAAGTCGCCAGTTTCACGGCGAACGAGAGAAAACATGGGGATGGTCGACTTCAACGGGCGGCACTATTTTGACGGCCGCGCTTCCGATCCAAACGAACTCCATTAGATGCGCGGCACCCCGCCACCGACCACAAGCGCACCACTTTCGAGTGATGTGGGACGGATCTTGCCTCCGTCCCGACCATTCGCCAGCTACCGCTCCGAATCCGGTTTTCGCGCTCGTGCAATGGAGCTCGATAGTTTTACAAGCCGATACGAGTTCAGCCCGTTCGTCACGGCGGTCGGGCAGGGATGTTCATGATACCCGGCCGCTATCCGCTGATCTTAAGATTTGAGGGCCTGACCGGATGGTCCTAAACCTGGCCTTTAGCAACAGGTTGGCAGGAAGGGCTGACCGGGCGCGGAATCGCCCGGCGCTGGCCCGTAGCTGATTGCGACGCCATCAGCTAACCGGTTACGCTTGGACTTATCAGCTTGCCGCATGATCTTGACGGTGCCCACGCCGTAGCTCCGCAACAGAATGATCTCGGCGCACCAAATGTGCTTCTGCGGCGCATTGCGATCTCTGATCAGCGCGCCCAAACGCTGACAGTCAATCGAAGAAACGGTGAGCAATATTCCTATGTGGCAGTGACTTCAGCGAAATCCGTCAAAAACTATACTGTTGTCCTTGGTTCGAACTTAACAAGATCAATATTGATCATGCTGTTAAATTTTCGCACGTTGGAGTCACTGTAGAGCTTCTTCTTGACGAAGACGTAAAAAGCCTCGACGTCCTCGACCGTCACGATGAGGACGAAATCGACTTCGCCTGTAACCATATAGCATTGCTTGACCTCCCTGGCTGCGTGCATCGCGCGCTTGAAGTGGTTGACAAGCTCCAGGCGTTCACAGTCAAGCTCTACTGTCACAACAACGGTAATCGATTTGCAAAAAGTCTTCGGATCGAGTGCCGACATATCCACAATAACATCTTCTGCATGGAACTTTTTCAATCGACGGATTCTATAGAGACCCAAGAAACGAGAGTTCGGCAAAGACTGCCGATTCTTGTGTAGCGCTGTTGGGATCCTTTTGTCTAGGTCGTCCGCGGTCCAATGCTGGCCTTACCTAAAAATTTAATATTTATCTTACAAATTTTACAATTTTCTTAATTTTTTTACATGAGGCCTTCAGGGTCGGCACACGCGCCACCAGCCTGATAGCGGTCTCGCGCGCTGGTTCCAAGAGCGCGTCGGCGCCCGCGAGGGGCGCACCCCCGGGCGCATCCACCCTTCCAGAGGGCGCCACGACGCCAAAATGGTCCGTTGAACATCGCACCCACCGTCGCCATGCACCCCAGTCATCGAACAGTGTAACGGATCCTACAAGTAACTTTAAAGAATCTTTGCAACCGCTAATCGCGACGAATGGTACGTTCACCCACAGTCGGGGGTTTTAGGCCGCTCGGGGTTTGGGCAATCGGCATCCGGTCACTTATAAGTATCTCGACTGAAACACGAGTAAGTCTCGCCTGAGACACGAGTCGCGCTCTGATGGTCCAATTCTCGGTTCCTCGCAACATCAGCGCACCTAAGGAAAGTAACATGCCGACCCATTCCGCCAGTTCCATCCAACCTGCAGGAGGCAGGGCGAGCATTGCGACGAGAGAACTTGTAGAAGCGGCCACAGATGAAGTCTGGAGGCCATTCATGTGTCACCAGACATTCGATGGCGCAGATGCCGCTGAGATTATCGCCGAGAACGGGCAGCAGCCAAGGTTTTACTCTGGCGACGCTCTTTGTTGCGGAACATTCGGCGAGCTGTTGCAAGGCCAATTGCCAATCGGCTCCCTTTCCCGTGACTCCCACTTTTTGGTCACGATGCCCATCGCGCTCTTTGCGCGTGCCCACTTCATGCCGATCTCGGGCACTCGGTCCGTAACCGTTTATCCGTCACACAAAGTCAAAGCAAAACGACTGGCTGAGAATCTCGTGACTGCGCTCGGCGCCTCGGGAGGAATCCTCTTTTTGCAATCTGAGCTTCCGGAAGGCAAAGGGCTGGCGAGTTCGTCTGCGGATCTTGTTGCGACTGCACGGTCAATCGCCTGCTGCTTCAAGCATAGAGTCCGGACGTCGTTGATCGAGAAGCTAATGGCGGAAATCGAGCCGTCCGACGGAGTAATGTACCCCGGCGTGGTGGCATATCAGCAGCGAGCATGTAGCCTTCTCTCATTTCTCGGGCAAATGCCGCCGCTTGCAATCGTTGGTATCGATGAAGGGGGAACGGTCGAAACCGTCGACTATGATCAACGGCGAGGCGAAACGTCCGCCAGTCACAGAGCAGAGTATCAGGAACTACTCCACCGCGCTCGCATAGCAATTCCACGCGGTGACACCGCCACGATAGGCAGAATAGCCACTGCCAGCGCGCTCCTGCATCAAGAGCGAGCTCCAAAGGAGCATCTGAACCCGATGCTGAGAGCATGCGAGGCCACTGACACTCTCGGGGTCATAGTCGCGCACAGCGGCACAATGATTGGAATCCTGCTTGATCGAATGGCAGCTGACTTTCCACGGAAGCTCCGGTCCGTGCTCGCCCATGTATCGCCGTTCGACAACTCGCCAAAAATATATCTGACCATGACTGGCTGCCAGTGAGGTAAGAAATATGGACGCTATTTGTAAGCGCTTGCCCTTCTCCGGATATTCTGATGCCTATGCTCTCCCCGACATTATCAGATGCGGAACAAATCTTTATCTCGCGCAGTTCGCATTCATGAAGCTTCTCCCTGCAAAGTACATCATTGAGCAAGCGCTGGCTCGAGGGACTTTGAGGTATGGCATGAAAGTTCTCGAGACGTCGAGCGGGACCTTTGCACTGGGTTTGGCCGTAGTTTGCCGCGAACGTGGATTCCAGCTCGAAATCTTCACAGACCCGGTGATGGACAAAGGTTTGGAGAACAGGTTGAGCTCCTTGGGAGCCGAAGTATTCATGATAACCAAGAAGGCCGAGCAGGGTGGCTATCAAAGGAGCCGCCTAGACGCACTAGACGCTCGGATGAGACAGTTGGGCGACACCTGTTTCTGGCCCCGGCAATACGAAACACCGGACAACCCCGCAGCCTATGAACTCTTCGCCGATCAGATATCGGGGATGTTGGACGCCAACGTAACTTTGGTTGGTTCTGTGGGGTCAGGCGGCTCTACTTGCGGCACCATAGAGCGCCTCCGCCAAAAAGCACCTGGCGCGCGACTGATTGGAGTGGACACCTTCAATAGCGTCATTTTTGGCCAACAGGACGGCGAACGAAAACTGCGGGGGCTGGGGAACAGTCTTGTCCCCGAGAACGTAAAGCATGAATTGTATGACGAAGTGCATCTCATCTCGGCTCCGCTCGCATTTGCTGCAACGCGGACCCTCCACGAGCGGCACGCTGTTTTCGCCGGTCCGACCTCCGGAGCGAGCTATATCGTCGGGCGTTGGAACGCTCGACAGTATCCAGGAGAGACCGTAGTCGTCATATGTCCTGATGAAGGCCACCGCTACGTCGAAACCGTTTACGACCACGAGTGGCTCAAGCAGAACGGAAGTCTACATGAAGGTGTTCTGCTGGACGCGCCGGCAACCGAAAATCACCCTTCGACCGCTCTCCCCCCATGGAACCGATATCTTTGGAAGCGGAAAAGCCGGGAAGCTGTCCTAAGCCTTTTGGAGGAAGTCTGATGAACAGAGGTAGCTTCCTTTTCGTGGAAAGCAACACCACGGGCACCGGCGAACTATTGATGAAGCGAGCCCGACTCCTAGGCTTTGAGACCTATCTCGTTACGCGCAATCCTGCGCGCTATCCGTTTCTCAAGGACTCGGTCGCCCAAGTGATTGAAGCTGAAACGCGCAGTCCGAACGAACTCCTCAGGGTCGCTGCCAAATTAACTGGCCTGGCAGGTATATATTCCTCGTCGGATTATTTTGTGGAAGCAGCGTCAAGTGTCGCGATGGAGATGGGGCTACCAGCAGCGAATTCGGAGGCTATCGCCACATGCCGGAACAAATGGAAGCAAGCGGCCGAGCTACAGCGACAATCAATCACGATTCCTGAAACACGGCTGGCCACTTCCGTCAGAGATGTCGAGAATATTCTTGCCCAAGCTACTCTGCCGGTCGTCGTGAAGCCGGTCTCCGGAAGTGGTAGTAGCGGCGTGAGGTTGTGCGAAAGTGTCACCGCCGCCATCGAGGCGTTTGAGAGCGCAAGGGGCGCACTGATCGATCAAATAGGTCTGCCCAGTCCCGACATCCTCGTCCAGCAATATGTAGAAGGTAAGGAATACTCTGCAGAGATAATTGCGTGCGATGGGACGCTGCATTGTCTTGGAATTCTTGCCAAGCACAAAGGGCCGGCTCCCTTCTTCGTCGAGGTGGGGCACGACTTCCCGGCCCCGCTTTCGGAGCCGTCCCTCAAGGAATTGGCTTCTTTTGCGGCAGGCGCGGTATCAGCGCTGGGCTTGGAGTTCGGACCGGCTCATGTAGAGTTCGTGATATCGGAATCTGGACCCGTCATCATTGAGGTCAATCCCAGGCTGGCTGGAGGAATGATCCCAGTTATGCTCTCGCACGTCTTGGGCACGTCAACCCTTGATATGGTGATTAGACTCTATGCTGGAGAAGGGTTCGCGCCTCCACGCGCGAGCGCAAGGGCCGGAGCCATCCGTTTCCGACTTGCGCACACGTCCGGGAAGCTCAAACGCCTGGGCTTTTCTCGAAATCCGGACCCGACAGTACCCGAGATGGGGCTACTGAAATCCGAGGGAGTGGAAGTTAGAATAAATGGCGACTTCAGGGACCGGGTTGCCTACGCCGTAGGCGTCGCTGATGAACTCGACCTCGCTGCAGCGGCAGCTGAACGGATGATTGAATCTGTTGTAATCGATGTCGAGGCTGCTGCTGGAGAATCGGGCAACAACCAAGACGCTGGGTTGAGCGAGGGCAGGTGGACCCTACATCCCGAAGCGATGAAGTTGCTCGCTCCACCTATCGAAATCTCGCGTGACGGTCGCGTTCTGCAATACCAGGCGGCCATAGATGAAGCACATCTGGTGATGCTTGCGGAACAGGGCTTGGTCAGCCAGGTAGCCGCTGCCGATCTCCTGAAGCACATCTTGGACCTCCAGGACGAGGGCTTCCATTCTTTGGAGGGCCGCGTTGCTCCGCGTGGTCTTTACCTTGCTTACGAGGCTGAACTTGCCGCCAGAGTTGGCCCGGGAAAAGCCGGCTGGCTGCACCTGGCGAGGTCCCGCAACGACTTGAACGCGACCATTTCTCTCCTGACTCTTCGGGAGGCTGCATGTTCCATCTCGCAAGAAATAGGAATTCTACAGGATTCCCTGCTTCAGCGAGCGGAAGAGGCATCGAAACTTGTGGCTCCGCTGTACAGTCAGTACCAGATCGCACTCCCTGGGGCGCCAGGGCACTACTTGCTTGGCGTCTTCTTCGCTCTGGGGCGCGAGCGCCAGCGCCTCCATTGCCTGCTGGAAGACATCACGAATTGCCCTATGGGAGCGGGGGCGGGCGGCGGCACCAGCATTCCTATAGATCCCCTGCATACCGCAAGTCTTCTGGGGTTCGAACTGCCACCGTTCAACTCGCTTGATGCGGTCGCGAGCCGCGATCATCACCTGCAGGGGCTTTCAATCTTCAGTGGCGTTTCAATCTTGCTCAGTCGTGTGGCCCAAGACCTACAGGTTTGGACGACGCGGGAGTTTGCCCTCGTCGACATTCCTCACAATCTTGCCGGCGGCTCTTCCATGCTGCCGCAAAAGAAGAATCCGTTTCTACTTGAACATATCAAGGGGTCGGCAAGCACCGTTATTGGCGGATATGTTTCTGCGGCAACGGCTACCTGCAAAGCGCCTTTCAGCAACTCGATTGAAACAAGCAACTACGGCTGCTCTCCTCTCAGGCTTTCAGAGGAGGCCCTGAAGAGGGCCATCATCCTCACATCGCTCATTGTAAAGTTCATGTCTTTCAACGTGCAGTCGATGCGTGAAAATCTGGAAGACGGCACTGCGATGACGACAGTCGCCGCAGAACGGATGGCGTCGCGAGGCGTTCCTTTCAGAAAGGCCCACACACAAATTGGCGAGATCAGCAGGCGCTTGTCTCTCAATAGCAGCGTCGCGGAACGCCGAAGCGAATTGGCCAGCCACCTCGCTGATGCGCTACCGGCGAGTCTTGAAGAGTGCAGGGACGCTCTGCGATTCGGAGGAGGACCCGGAAAAGGCTCAACCGATAGCCAAGTCTCTGTAGCAAAGGCGCTCTTTCGGGACATGCAGCTCAAATGCGGGGACATACGGGAGCGCTGGGCGCGCGCCGAGATGCATCGCAAACAGAAGGTGAAAGAACTCATTGATAAATATCGATCCACTTGAAGGAGTGGAGTATGTGGACAAAGTCTGACGTTTCTGGGGGCCGGAAAGGGGTTGCGGACCAGAGCGTAACCCGAGCTGATTGTATCGGGATTGAACGACGCTGCGCCGCACATCATGGCCGGATGCAGCGCGGCAATCAACTGATCTTCCGCATATTTGGTGCAGAGGCGGCGTTCCCTTGGATGCCCCGTCTGTTTCTACGGTCGTTAGGCGGCTGCCAGCAGCCTGTTTCTTAGCAGCGAATACCCGGAGCGCCCATACATCTGGCGCTTGATGGTCTTGAGACGGTTGATCTGTCCCTCGACGGGACTGGTGCTCCAGGGCTGGGTGATTGCGGCCCGAACAGCCGCAATGTCACGGCCGATGCCTGCTGCAAGAGAAGCCAGTTCGCTGTCCGTGGCGTCCTCGATCCATTGCTCGAGGCCGGCATCATCGTCGCCGCGTATCAGTGCTGCGAAACGTCGAGCCAGGTCACCCGCCTGCAAGAGCTCCGGCGCGCAGTCATAGAGATGGCCCAAGAATTGCTCGGTCTGCTCATCGAGCAAAGTCGGGTCTTCGCTCAGCAGCCATGCACAGTTTCGGCGCGACGGCGGCCGCCATCGCGCATTTGACGGAGCGGTCGATGAGCACTGCTGGCGGGCGGAGGTCCAGCTGTAGACGGTCGCCCTGCTGCCTGCAAAGCCGCGGCACTTGATTTCGCTCCACAGGTGCAACCCGTTGCGTTGGCCTTCCTGCCAGCGTCCTTCGAGATACTCCTGGAAAGGATCCATGAGAACCGAGCGCGCGGGCGGCCGCCGGTGCTCGGGCTCCCCGCCCGCTGCAAGCCAGCGCTCGACCGTTCTCACGCTCATGCCGGTCCGGGGCGCGATCTGTCGCGGCGACATGCCGGTCGTCCGCAAATCAAGGACTTCAGCATAGAGTTCACTGCGCTGGTTGCGGCGCGACCGGCGCAGGCCATCAAGCTTCGGGGAAGTCTCCACTGAGGGTTCCGGATTGGCGTCGTCATCGCCGCTCATCTCGGCCATCATCGCCTTTCCGGCGGCACTGACCGCTTTGCGATGGCGGCCGAGGGCCAGACGCAACGCTTCGCCCAGATTCTGGAGAAGATGCCAGCGGTCGGCACCTGCGTTGCATCGGGAGCACCGCGACGGGCGCCGTCAGCACAAACGCCGGCGCGCTCGCGAGCGATGACTTCGATGCCCGGATAACGTTTCAGCCATGACGCGACAGTGTTGGCATTTCGGTCCGGCAACAGATCGAGGACGCGGTTGCGCTCCAGATCGCAGATGATCGTTCCGTAGCGCTGCCCCTTGCGCTAGGCCCAGTCGTCGATGCCGACCACCCGCGGCGCGTCCGGGGGCTCGAACCCGGCTGAGCGGATCATCCGCAGCAGCGTATCGCCGCTTACCGGCATGGCGAGTTTGCGCGACAGGCGCGAGCCGGATTCACCGCCGACCGCGAAGCCCATCACCAACTGGCTCTCACCGAGGCGGGCGGTGCGTCTCGCTTTCGCCGTATGTGGGTTGACGAACAGGATTTCCGTTGGTCGGCAGCTTAAGTTGAGCCGTCCACGGAATTGCGAGCGCTCGATGCAGGGCGCGGTCCGGACGAGTTCGCATGATCTGTCGTTGCCGATTCCCGAGCACGCCCAAGAGCTTTGAACCGATCGGACCCACGGACACCATTATGCCGGCGGCTGCGTGCCGCGACCGCGAACAGAAGCAAAGAACCTGCATCGAACGTCACGCCTTGACTGGAGGACACCGAATACAGAAGCAGATCATTGCGGTTCTGCGCGAGCATGCGGCGGGTGCAAAGGCGGGCGATCTGGCCCGCAAGCACGGGGTCTCGGAGGCGACGCTGTATAACTGGAAGGCCAAGTATGTCGGGATGGACGTCTCTGACGCCAAGCGGCTGAAGGCTCTTGAAGACGAGAACACAAGCTGAAGAAGCTGCTCACCGACCAGATGCACGGAAGCCTTGGCGCTGCGTGAGCTTCCGTCAAAAAATGTATAGTCCGCCCCGTCCGTGCAAGGGTTCGCGACATCGCCGATGACGATTCCAGTTGCATAAATGTATCCGGCCTCTCGCGAGTGGACTGCTGTTGCAGCCAGGACATGATGAGATCCGCGCACGCCGTTCCCGATAAATGGTTCGGGCACGAAGCCCGCTTTTTTGCACAGGGCTTACGGCATGCTGATCCACTGTTTCGTCATCGCTATTCCCGAGCCTTGCAATCGAGCCGAGAGGGTCAGGCGAATGCAGGATCCCTGCGTTCGTAGAGCGCTCCCGGCTTGGTCAGGACAACCCAGACAATGCGCGCCATCTTAGCGGCGAGTGCAACAACGGCCTTGTTCGGGTGCATTCGGCTCTGCAGGCCATCGAGCTAGCTTCCGAGACGACGACGGCCGGAGATCGAGGTGTCCGGGATCGCGGCCGGGCATTCGCGCGTCACGGGACGTGGTCGGAGATGATCATGCCCGGCTTGCCGCGGTGGGCGATCAGTTCCATCAGTTCGTCGACGATGTTGAGCCCGCGGAACCTCCGGCCGCAGGCGAACTGGTCATGCACGAAATCCAGCGACCAGCGCGCGTTCGGCTTCGCCTTGACTAGGATCGGCGCCCGCGTGCCGACCGCTCGCTAAGCGCGGAACGAAATGGAGCCTGCAGTGACCCTGTAGATAATGTTCGGGTCTACAAGGTCTCTCTATCCGCCAGCATGCTCTCGCGTGACGTTGGTCAAGTCGTCGAAACAGGCGGCTTCCACCGGCAAGGGAAAAGGTCTCGTCCATAGCAAACAAAGGGTACGCACGGAGGCAGCACCGTCCTCAAAACGAGCTTCTGATCCAGGCGGAGCCCTTCAACGAAGGGCCGGTAGTCGGAACCACCTTTGACGACAGCGTGCACGACGCGCGCCATTGGCGGTAATAGCGGTCATTGCCTTGCGGCGTAGATCGGGATTGTCCGCGATCCCGCGCGATGTAGCGTTCGAACTTATGACGGAAGCCGTTCTCCCGCTGGCGGATGGCGACTTGTCCAGCGATCCACAGGGTACGGCGCAGCCGAGCATTGCCGAATTTGGAAAGGCGGGTCTGGCCGCGATATTGGCCTGACTGTTGTGTCGAGAGGTCCAGCCCTCAGAACTTCAGAAACTGGCGATGATGAGCGAAACGGCGAAGATCGCCGGCTTCGGCAATGATCGTCAGCGCATTGATCGGCCCGATGCCGGGGATCTATCGACGCGATGCCCTCACGGCCCTTAGCTGACAGAGGTTCTTTCCACCTGGCACCTGGGCGTAGGAGCTGATAGTCCTGGCTGTGCCGCAACAGCTCGTCGGCTTGCGCTTCGATCTCATTGCGCTGCCGGATCAGCCGCGACGTCAATGACCATCCGGAACATGCGAATGGCAGGCGCATCAAGCGGCAGCGGCAGTCCGATCGATGAGCGCGCCGTCTCGTAAATATCCATCAGAATCTGTGTCTTGCTGGGCCGACAACATTGCAAGCTGCCGTCATGAACTCCTCCTTCGTCAGCGCCGTGATGCCTGCTGGCGTCGGAAAGGCAGAGAGGAGGCGAAGAACCAGTCGCTGCGGCTGTTCCCCCGGAAAGGGTCGATCTCGGGAAAATACAGCGGCAGATAGTGCGTCAGGATGCGCTGCTGGATCTCGGTCTTGGCCCTGGCGATCGCTTCATTGGTCTTCCAAAGCTCCTGCACGTCGTTGATGCCGGCGCGCAGCGGATCATGGTAGCCTTGTGTTTCCTGGATCCTGAGCATGTGCAGGATCACCTGTGCATCCTTTGGATCGTTCTTGTCCCAGCTGTTGTGCAACGCTTCTCGGGTTCGGGCCAGCGCCAGCGACGACACCAGCCGCCAGGCGCCATGCTATCGGCCGGTGATAGTTCCCGGTCGCCTCAAAGGCGCAGACCACAGGGCGGCAATACGCCTGCAGCACCTCTATCAGATGGTCGTGCTCAGCACGGGTGTTGAGGACCAAAAGACGACGCCGGCGCTTGTGGCCTGTTGCTTCGATCAGAACTTCATTGCGCACCCTTGGCAATGTCGATCGCTACCATCACCGCGGCGGCGGGTGTAGAATCTAAAGTGGTCATGGTCGGTCTCTCCGGAATGGGTTGTGAACATTCACATTCTAGAGAAACTTTGACTGGCCATGGCCGCCTCGACAGCGGTGCCCGCCTGCAGCGAAAAGCTGCGCGCACCGCTCTCCCGGTCGCCGCCGCTCCGTCATTCCATAGGTGCCACGGGCACCGAGTTCACCTCGAACGCCATCCTCGCCTGGTCGAAGGATTACAGGATCGAATGGCACTACATCGCGCCGGGCAAGCCGATGCAGAACGGTTACGTCGAGAGTTTCAACGGCCGGATGCGCGACGAGCTGTTGAACGAGAGCCTGTTCTTCGGCCTCGACCACGCTCGCAGCGCCATCGCCGAATGGAGGGAGGACTTCAACACCGCCAGGCCACATTCCTCGCTCGGCTACCAGACCCCGGCAGCCTATGCCGAGGTCATCACCGGCGCGTGCACGTAATGCTCACGCGCGAGGGCTGGGACATCAACATGAAGCGAACCTATCGAATTTACAGGGACTTGGGCCTGCAGCTCAGGAACAAGACGCCGAAGCGGCGTGTGAAGGCGAAGCTGCGGGAGGCCGAGAGGAAGCCGTCGGCCCGAGTCTGGGCGATGGACTTCGTCCACGATCAGCTCGCGACGGGCAAGAAGATCCGTGTGCTGACGGTCGTCGTCACGTTCTCCCGCTATGTGCCTGTGCTCGACCCGCGGTTCAGCTATCGGGCGGAGGATGTGGTCAGGGCACTGGAACAGGTCTGTCCGAAGATCGGCTATCCGAAGACGATCTGCGTCGACCAAGGCTCCGAGTTCGTCTCCCGCGACCTCGACCTATGGGCCTACGCGAAAGGCGTGACGCTCGAATTCAGCAGGCCGGGAAAGCCCACCGACAACGCCTACATCGAAGCCTTCAACGGCCGCTTCAGCGCGGAGTGCCTGAACGCCCACTGGTTCCTGACCCTTGCCGACGCCGCCGAAAAGTTGGAGGATTGGCGCAGATACTACAACGAGGTGCGCCCGCATGGGGCGATCGGGCACAAGGCCCCGATCTCGTTGCTCAATCCCGATGGCGCCGCCAGCCCGCCGTCGTGAGAAAGCCGGGAAACTCCACCTTCCGGCGGTCCAGAGAATGGTATCGGAGCAAAACGGTCGCGGCTCTAATCGCCACTGGATGACAGTTCAGTGGCAGGTCACCTGCAGTCTCATGCACAGCAAAGTCGAGCTCGGGATTCTGACGAAGTTGCCGGGCCCAGACTGTGACCCCGTCGGCCAGGTGATAAACCTTCTTGGACTGAGTGCATGCTGACTCCATTCATCGAGGTCGGGCAGCCGTCGTAGGGCCATATGGCTGGCTCCATGGACAAAATTTGCCGAAAGCGTTTGTGTTCGGGCAAAACTCGTATTTGGGTGAAATGAAACAGTCTCGTTTCCGTGGCGATTGCAATAATAGTGCCTGTTGGATGGGCTAGCGTTTCATTGAGGGGCTTTCTTGCAATGAACGTTCCAGATTGCTAGTGCGATGATGATTTCGCATAGGTGCAGGCATGATAGATGATCTCGACCGGCGGATACTGGGCGCCCTCCAAAAGAACAACAGGCTGTCATTCTCCGAACTCGCGGATCTCGTGGGTTCGTCTGCCGCTTCATGCATGCGCCGTGTCAATAAGTTACGCGCCGAGGGCGTTATCACCGCTGATATCTCGCTAGTCGACCCCAAGGCGCTCGGGAAGTCGCTGACCGTGGTCGTCACAGTGGAGCTCGACCGCGAGCGCTTAGACCTCGTCGACGACTTCAAGCGAGCGATGAGGGCGGCGAAAGAAGTCACTCAATGCTATATGATCACAGGCGATGCCGACTTCGTTCTTATTGTAGCAGTGGAGGACGTCGAGGCATTTGACGTTTTTGTAAAGACCAAACTCTACACAAATCCAAATGTCCGTAAGTTCAAGAGCATGATTGCGCTGGACCGCGTGAAGTTCGAGCCCCGGGTGCTTGTGTAGCCCCTTTTTAGTGAGCGCGACGAACACTCCACCTTTTCGTAGGGCGTGTTCGGGCTGACGAGAGGGTTTTGGTGGAGCTCTTCATGTCCGTTGATGAGGTTAGTGCCAGGCATCAAGCCAGGCATGAAGACGGTCACTATCGTCGCATTGGAGCTGATCACGGGTGGCCGCCGGCGGCGCGCATGGACGCCGGAGGAGAAGAAGCTGATCGTTGCGGCCAGCGCCGAGCCGACTGCAACATTTCTGATTTTGCGCGACGTTTCGCGTGAAACGTGGCTTGCCTAGCGCCCGGCGCCGGCAGGCGGGGTTGGTATCACTGCGGATGCCGCCAGCGAAATGTGTGACGGACTTCTTCGTTCCGGTCACGGTCGAGGGATACCCCGACAGAACGCGTGGGGATTGGCGGGACGGTCCTCGCCAGCCAGATGCGGCAGGATGCATTGAGATTGAAGTTGATGGCGCGCGCCTTGTGGTGAGGGAGCGGTTGAGCCGGCTTTGGCCGGTACCATCATAGCGGCGCTCCGAGGTCGGCGATGATCACCCTGGCGGGAGGCCCGAAGATCGCGGTGGACGTTTCGTCTGGCCGCCGCTGAAGAACGGTTCGATCAGCCTGACTCAGGAGGCGTTTGGCCTGCCTGATTGCAGGGCTCGACTGGAAGCGCGTGGAGTGCAGGCGCGTCAAAAGGTCGATGCGAGCTGTGTGATCCGATTGTTTTTGCTTGAAGATTCGGCATGACCCGTGAGGCTTGCCTTCTGCCTTGCCCATGCACGGCGCAAATTTGTTGACGTCATCAAGCTGACGGGCTCGCCGAAGCGCTCGAGGTCGTGGCGAGGCTTGCGGAGATCTATCGCATCGAAGCCTCGATCCGCTGCGCGACAGCACCTATAAGGCAGACCAGGACGGCACCGACCATGATGGCGCTGAAGATCCGATTGATACAGCTGAGCGAAGACGTCTAGGCCAAGTCCGTCCTGGCAAGGCGGTCGCCTATGCGGTGGCCCATTGGAGCGGCCTGACCGCCATCCTCGACGATGGCAGGATCGAGATCGACTCTAACATCAACGAGCGTTCGATGAAGTGCGTGGCCTTTACGCGCAAGAATGCGCTCTTCGTCGCCGCAAAACACATTGGCCCGGCTGTCCTCCGCTCTACGCCGTGACCAGAACAACCGCCCCAATTCCTGAAAGTCAAATCCCAAATCCGTGTAGTTACCTCGTAGCCCTCACCTTGTTTAGGCAGGACGTTTCCGCCAGTCCTATCCCGTTTTTGAAGCGTGTATTGCGGCCGGAGCGCCACTTTGATCGTAATCAGCGCACCGAAGTCTGCCATTTAATTGGATCGCTGGGTGACCGGCTGCCAGCCACGAAGGGCAAATTGCCCTGCTCAGGCGGGTAATAGATCGCGCTAATGACATCTGGCACGCCGCGGCGTGCTGGCGGTGTGATGCGCGCCACATTCGAACTGCTGAGCGGACCCGCTGGGCGGTTTCGCGGCGGCAAATCGTGACCGGATGTGCGAAGCGCTTGGACTGCAAGATTTGGAGGACTCAGGAATGACACTTGCTGCAGCCGAACCTGCAACGGCTCTCCCAGCCATAGAGCAACGGCACCGGGATCAACGACAGTATCCTCATGGCGTAGCCTTTATGGACGGTCAGTACCTCCCCATGTCCGAAGCCAAGGTGTCCGTTCTGGACTGGGGCTTTCTACATTCCGACGCCACCTACGACACCGTTCATGTTTGGGATGGGAGGTTCTTCAGGCTGGACCTGCACATGGACCGGTTCTTCCGCGGAATGGAAAAGCTGCGCATGAACCTTCCCTACGACCGCAGTGCGATCGAAAAGATCCTGTCGACCTGTGTGGCGCTGTCCGGGCACAAGGCGGCATATGTCGAAATGATCTGCACGCGAGGCGGCTCGCCCACTTTTAGTCGGGACCCGCGCCAGTCGGAGAATAGGTTCATCGCATTCGCGGTGCCTTTCGGGTCGGTCGCCAGCAGGGAGCAGCTTGAGCGCGGCCTGCATGTCGCCATCAGCAACACTGTCCGGATTCCGCCCAAGTCGATCGATCCGACTATCAAGAACTATCACTGGCTCGATCTGGTAAAGGGCCTGTTCGATGCGTACGACTACGGTGCCGAAACTGCATTGATCGTCGACATCAACGACAACATCGCCGAGGGGCCTGGCTTCAACGTTTTCGCCGTGAAGGACGGCCGCTTGAAGACACCGGCTTATGGCGTCCTCGCCGGCATTACCCGCCAGACCGTGTTTGATCTATGCGGCGAACTGAGCCTATGCGTCAGCGCCGGCGACATTGATCGCGACGAGTTGAAGGGCTCAGATGAAGTTTTCATTACGTCTACAGCGGGCGGGATCATGCCAGTGTCCAAGATTGACGAGACCGTTGTAGGAGACGGCAAGGTTGGCTCTCTGACTCGCCAGCTGACAGACCTTTATTGGGAAAAGCATGCTGATCCGGCATGGTCGACTGCGGTAAATTACGCATAGTTTTGCCATATATTGTCGAGCGTTCCTCCTTGAGTGCGGGGAGGGCTGTGCTGCCGGGAGTCTGCTGATGACCGCCGCCTTCATTTCTCATCTCTCTAGGGAACTCGCGAGCCTTAAGGCGAAGGACCTCTACAAATCCGAGCGGGTGATTGCCTCGACGCAGTCGGCCGAGATCGAGGTCGGCGGCGACAAGGTGCTGAATTTCTGCGCCAACAACTATCTCGGGCTGGCCGACAGTCCCGAATTGCGCGAGGCGGCCAAGCAGGCGCTCGACCGCTATGGCTACGGCATGGCCTCGGTGCGCTTCATCTGCGGCACGCAGGAGGAGCACAAGCAGCTCGAAGCGACGATTTCCGCCTTCCTCGGCATGGATGACACCATCCTCTACGGTTCCTGCTTCGACGCCAATGGCGGCCTGTTCGAGACCCTGCTCGGCGAAGAGGATGTGATCATCTCCGATGCACTGAACCATGCCTCGATCATCGATGGTGTGCGGCTGTCGAAGGCAAAGCGTTTCCGCTACGCCAACAACGACATGGCCGAGCTCGAGACGCGATTGAAGGAGGCTAAGGATTGCCGCTTCCGGCTGATCGCCACCGACGGCGTGTTTTCCATGGACGGCATCATCGCCAATCTGAGGGGCGTCTGCGACCTAGCCGACAAATACGACGCCATGGTCATGGTCGACGACAGCCATGCGGTCGGCTTCGTCGGCGCCAACGGCCGCGGCTCGGCCGAACATTGCGGCGTCGAGGGCAGGGTGGACATCATCACCGGCACGCTCGGCAAGGCGCTGGGCGGCGCCTCCGGCGGCTACACCTCTGGCAAGAAACAGGTGGTCGACTGGCTGCGCCAGCGCTCGCGGCCCTATCTCTTCTCCAACACGCTGATGCCGGCGATCGCCGGTGCCTCGATGAAAGTGTTCGACATGATCCGCCACGGCGATGTGCTGCGCCGGCACCTCTACGACAACGCCGCGCGCTTCCGCTCCGAGATGGGCAAGCTCGGCTTCACGCTGGCCGGCGCCGACCATCCGATCATCCCGGTGATGCTGGGCGACGCGACATTGGCGCAGGAGATGGCGGCGCGCATGCTGAAGCGCGGCATCTATGTCATCGGTTTTTCCTTCCCGGTGGTGCCGAAGGGCCAGGCGCGTATCCGCACGCAGATGTCGGCGGCGCATTCAACTGCGGACATTGACCGTGCGATTGAGGCGTTTGCCGAGGTAGCAAGGGAACTTTCGATCATATGACCTGGGGGCTCTAACGATCTCGCCACCAAACAGAGCTTCGGGCGAAAGCCGAACCATTAGCGTAACTGCGCTACTGCTTCGGCGCCCGAAGGGAGCGAGAACTGATCTCAGGAAGGACAAATACATGGATTTTATTGAGCGGATTTTCGGTGTAGCTCCGGATGGAGGCGACGGTACCACCGAGATGCTCTACATCGGGGCCGCATTCGTGGTCATAGCGATGCTAGCCGGTCGCCGATGGCTCCGCCGAGGGGCGAGCGCCCGGCGCCGTTAGCTGTCCTCTGAAGTCGAGAGTCTCTGCAGCGCCGCTCCAAAAGTCGAGCGCAGTATGCGCACCCTGAACCTTCTCTAGTGGCTCGCTGCCGGTTTCGTTCACACCAAGATAAGGTTTGACAGAACTGGAGAGTGGGAATGCAAAGAAAGAAGTTCGGCCGCGAGTTCAAGCTTGAGGGTGAGATTGATCACGGGGCGCTGCGGCGGCCAGGCTGCTCGCGATCCCGATATCTAGGAGAATGTGCTGCCCGAGCTATCGGCCGATCCGCAGCATGCGTTTCCCGGTCATAGGCAGGTGATTCCTGGGCCGCTGGAGATCGATCGGCTGCGCAAGGAAGTCGCGAAGGTGAAGGCGTAGCGCGATATTCTAAAAAACTATCATGGGCATGTGCCCGCGCGGTAGAAACAGCCCGTCTGGCGACGAACGGGATTCCAAAGAACAAGCGACATGGAAAAAGAAAATCTGTCGCTCGTTGCTTTTGTCCGCCAAAGGCGTGCCGCTACGGTCCGGAGTTGGCATGTCGAACCAATGTTTTCTGGATAGCCTGTTCAGACCTGACCCGGCAGCACCACGAAGGTGTTCGTCGTCATTTGAGCATTTTTCATGAAGCTTTCCGCCTTCGCGTTATCGTAAGGATCCCAGACGGGTCATGCTCGCCTGGATACCGTGACGATGCAGAAGTTCGAGTAGGCCCCGCAGTGTATTGGGCGGATTCAAGCGATCGTCGCAACACGGATTGTGTTCACTCATGGCAGCAACTCGTCAAGCGCTTCTGCCGGCGTTTTCCAACCCAGGGTCTTTCTCGGCCGGGCATTGAGGGCCGCTGCCACGGCGGCGATCTCGTCGGCGCTGTGAATGCTCAGGTCGGTGCCTTTCGGGAAGTACTGACGCAGCAGCCCATTGGTGTTCTCGTTAGTGCCGCGCTGCCATGGGCTTTGCGGATCGCAGAAGTAGACCCGGACACCCGCATCGATCGTGAGACGATCGTGCTGGGCCATTTCGGCTCCCTGATCCCAGGTCAGCGAACGGCGTAGCTCTTCGGGCAAGGTGATGATGGTGCGCGTAATCGCGTCACGCACGGCCTCAGCTCCATGTCCCGCGAGCGCAGGTCCGTTTTTCGTGCGCGGAGCTTCGCCATGCCCCACGAGCCGGGGAAGATGCAGTAGCATCGTGAAGCGCGTCGTGCGCTCGACCAACGTGCCGATCGCCGAGCTGCCAAGACCGAGGATGAGGTCTCCCTCCCAATGTCCCGGCACCGCTCGATCGGCCGCTTCGGCGGGACGCTGACTGATCATGATCTCCGGTGAGACAAAGCCCTTGCCTCGCCTACGTACGCGCGCCCTGGGGACCCGTAATACACGTCCTGTGCGCAAGCAGGCCGTCAGCTCGCGGCGCAGCACTCCACGGCCCTGAACGAAGAGGGCCTGATAGATGGCTTCGTGGCTGATGCGCATCGTCTTGTCGTCCGGGAAGTCGATCGGCAAGCGTCGGGCAATCTGCTCCGGGCTCCAGGCCCTGGCCCATCGCCGATCCTTTCGCGGGCCATGCCGGCGGCCCTTCCACGTAACGGTGGGACC